>JAOUHD010000190.1 GCA_029865345.1 Nitrospira sp. | reverse complement strand
GGTGGGACGCTGGCCATGATGGACGCAGGCGTTCCCATCAAGGAGCCAGTCGCCGGCATTGCTATGGGATTGATCAAAGAAGGGGACGACGTCATTATCTTGTCGGATATTCTCGGCCTTGAAGATCATCTGGGTGATATGGACTTCAAAGTGTGCGGGACCAAGAACGGTGTGACGGCACTGCAAATGGACATTAAGATTGGTGGCATTACTACAGCGTTGATGCAGCAAGCCTTGGAGCAGGCCCGGTTGGGACGCCTCCACATTCTTAGCCATATGGCGAAGGCCCTCAACAGTCATCGCGCCGAGTTGTCGGCGTTTGCCCCTCGTATCTACACGATGAAGGTCAAGCAAGATAAGATTCGCGATATTATCGGACAGGGCGGCAAAACCATCCGTGGCATTCAGTCCGACTGCGGGGTCAAGATCAGCGTCGAAGATACCGGGATTGTGACCATCGCTTCTGCGGACGGCACCTCCTTACAAAAAGCCAAAGAGATCATCAACCGCCTGACCGAGGAAGTCGAAATCGGGAAAATCTATACGGGAACGGTAAGAAAGATTATGGACTTTGGTGCCTTTGTGGAGGTACTCCCGGGCACCGATGGGTTGGTCCATATCTCACAGTTGGCGCATCATCGAGTGAAAGCCGTGTCTGACGAGGTCGCCGAAGGCGATCAAATTCTTGTGAAAGTGCTGGAGATCGATAGACAAGGCAAGATTAGGCTTAGCCGAAAAGAAACCATCCCCGCACCGACGGGCGGTGGTGCAAACGAATCAGTGGGCGGGTAATACTTGTACCGTAAGCTCATCCTCGAGAACGGGATTCGCTTGGTTTCCGAGCGAATCCCAACCCTCAAATCCGTAACCATCGGCATCTGGGTCAATACGGGCTCTCGTGATGAAAGCCCAACGCAGGCTGGGTACGCCCATTTCATCGAACATATGTTCTTCAAGGGGACGACCACTCGATCGGCCACGGAGATTTCTCGTGAAATCGATGCGCTGGGGGGCGAGATGAACGCCTTCACCACGCGCGAAACCACAACCTACTACGTCAAGGTCTTGGATCAACATCTCCCAAAGGCCCTCGACCTTTTGGGAGATCTGTTTCTCCGCTCCCGACTCGGAAAGAAAGAAATTGAAAAGGAAAAGCAGGTCGTCCTTGAAGAAATTCGAATGGTTCAAGACGATCCCGAAGATCTCGTTCAAGAGTTACATACCAAGTTAGCGATGGGCACACATCCCTTGAGTCGTCCGATTCTTGGGCGGGAATCAACAATCGCCCGGATCCGCCGACAGGATCTCCTCGAGTACATTGATACGCACTATCGTCCCGAAGAAATCGTGCTCGCCGTAGCCGGGAATTTCAATCAACAGCAGCTCGAAAAGACGATGGCTCGCACCTTTGGGAAGTATCGCCCTTCGTCAGACGTTCTTCCACGAAAACGTTGGCCTCCGGAGATCTGTGGTGGCGCCATCGTGAAACACAAATCGTTAGAGCAAGTGCACCTCTGTCTAGGACTCAAGGGCGTTGCTGCCGGTCATAAGGATCGATATGCGGTCTATGCGTTGAACAGTGTCCTCGGTGGTGGCGTCAGTTCGAGGCTGTTCCAGGAGATCCGTGAAAAAAGGGGCTTATCCTATTCGATCTACTCATTTTTGTCGGGTTATTCCGATGGCGGTACGATCACCGTCTATGCAGGCACGCAAGCTCGGGAGGTTGAGCGCGTTCTTGAACTCGTTAGTCGCGAGATCCGGCGCTTGCGCAGAGATGGAATTGATCGGCATGAGCTAAAACGGACAAAAGAACAGATGAAAGGCGGCCTCATGCTCAGCTTGGAAAGTTCGCATAGCCGGATGAACAAGCTTGCAAAAGATGAATTGATCTCCCGAGCCCATACGAATCTGGAAGACATGATTGTGAAAATAGATGCGATTACACCACAACAAATAAGTCAAGTAGCACAGGATCTCTTCACCCCTGAAGAAATAGCCCTGACCGGGTTGGGGCCACTTTCTACACGGCAAGTGAAAGCGTTAAGCGGGCAATTCCAAAAGAGCCTAGCCTGACCACAACATACTTTCCAGTCGGAGAAGACTTATAACTTATTGTTTTGTATATACTGTAAGGGGTGCGCATCGTTCCGTGACAAGTCTGGCAAACATTTTCTTGACAGGGCCTTGTAGTTTCAGTACCGTTCCGGTACCAAGCGGACGGCCTTGCGGTCGTTTTCGGTGCGAGTTATTGAAGAACTCAAGATTTTCAAGGAGATTTGCAAGCTATATCAAGACCGCGTAATAGAAAGAACTAACATCTTAATCCGAGTATCGTGCTCAAATTGACGAAGGAGGGATTACGTATGAAAAGGGCTGTCGTTATAGCTGCAGCGGCGGTTTTTTCATCTTTCGGTTTGCTGGCGGCTGATTTTTCATTCGCTGCAGGTGCCATCGAGCACCTAGGCCTCGCTGATGCGGTCGTTGGAGGGAAACCCCTAAAGGCTGCTGAGGCGGCCAAGAAGTTGCAAGGCCGCGTCTGGTCTCAGTGGGCGGACAACCCGGATGGGGAGCTCTTGTTCGGCATTCAATATTGGAATACAGGAGAACCAGGGTCCGGCGACAGTGGAGGGCGATCATCAACGATGCTTGACGTGAAGCCGCCTGATCCATTGTTCAGTTGTTGTGCCTGGGGATTCTCCGGCGGCAGTGAGAAAAATTCAACCTATTCCGGTTGGTACCATGCGGCCACCACGGTTCGCCTGGCGGTCAGAGACAAAGCCTTGATGGACCAAATTATCAAGGCCTCTCAAGAATTGGTTGCCATGGAAGTTACGCTGGACGGTAGAACCATCACCGGGTTCAAAGTCATCAAGGATTAGTCACGTTCAAAGCGTATAGATGATGTTGTTCAAGGAGGACGCGATTATGATGTTGCACAAGCAAGGTGCTGCGGTGCTGGCAGCCGTTGCACTGGCAGCCGGTCTGGCTTCGACTGCCTCGGCTATTGAGTCATTTCAAGAACGATTCGAATGGGGTGACATGAGCAAACCGACCACCATTCAAGGTCGGGTGATCATCCTTGATCCCTACGATGAAGCCGTGTGGATTAACACAGCCGTCTTCGGTGGGAATGCGGAGAGCGGCTTGTATTGGCAAAAAGTTCATCCTGGGAAAACGCTGAAGTTCTATGCCGATAAGTCAGCCTGGCAAGAGCTGAAGAAGATGGGTCGCCTTCATGCTGGACCCACAGCAGCGAAGGAAGTTCCCCCTGGCAGCACGACGGACTTGATCGAATTCGTCGCCACGGAAACCGAGCAAAATCATCGGGTGATTTCATCGGTGAAGAAGATTCCTGAGGTATCTGGTTCAGTAGGGAAGCCTCTGAGCATTTCCGCGCTTCGTCTTAGGGAATGCGCCGGGAAAAACGAATTCGAACCAGCTTGTGCTAAAGGCATGGCGGTTCTTAACAGCTCGCCAGTGACCCCCGATGGCAGCAATGTGGGTATGCAGTACGATGTGATGATTCCAGGCGGGAAAGCCATTGGCGGCTTAATTCATTCGACCGCACAATATAACCAAGCGCACTGACGACTATTACGAGATACGAACGGGCGGCATTTCTCTTGGGAATGCCGCCCGTTTTATTTTTACCATCTAGTCAATATGGATTACCGATCAGATGGATCACTCCGCTCCGATCTCACCATACGTTGCAACTCGGCGAGGCGATTCAGCGCATCGAGCGGTGTCATCGAAAATAGGTCGATCTGTTTGACCTCTTCAATCATCGGATGAGGATGAGGAAGCAGTTCCGATGTCGTCGGGTGTTCATCCTGATTGATCACGGAACTGACAGACTCCGGTTGTTCCAGCTGTGACAGCACCGTTTGTGCACGGCTAATGACCTCCATAGGAAGCCCTGCCAGTTTGGCCACGTGAATCCCGTAACTTCGGTCAGCTTTCCCTGCCACGATTTTTCTGAGAAATACCACATCACCATCACATTCCTGGACGGCGACTCGATAGTTCTTGATTCCGATCCGTTGTTGCTCCAGTTGCGTCATCTCATGATAGTGGGTTGCGAATAATGTGCGTGCGCCCAATCTGGTGCAGTCATGAATATATTCCGCAATCGCCCACGCGATACTCAGGCCATCGTAAGTGCTTGTACCGCGCCCGATTTCATCCAACAGAATGAGACTGCGGGAAGTCGCATTTTGGAGAATGTTCGCGGTCTCCACCATTTCGACCATGAAGGTGCTCTGACCCCCGGCCAGATTATCCGAGGCTCCCACTCTTGTGAAGATGCGATCGGTTAATCCGATCGTCGCTTCTGAAGCAGGTACAAAGCTGCCAATCTGAGCCATCAAAATAATCAGTGCGACCTGACGAAGATAGGTGCTCTTTCCTGCCATGTTTGGTCCTGTAATGATTAGGAGGCGGTTCAGTTCGAGGTCCAACACGGTATCATTCGGGACGAATACTGAATCCGTACAAAGTCGCTCGACGACCGGGTGACGACCTTCCCTGATGAGAAGGGCACCGCCTCCAGTCACCGTTGGCTTGGTATACCGGTACAGAGCGGCCACCTCGGCCAATCCGGCGACGACATCAAGGAGTGCAAGGGCGGTCGCCATAGCGTCCAATCGGTGGGCTTCTTGGGCCAACCGAGAGCGAAGCTGGATGAAAACCTCCTGCTCACGAGCCAGGAGCTTAGCCTCGGCTCCGGTGACACGTTCTTCCAGCTCTTTCAATTCGGCGGTCATAAATCGCTCGGCATTGACCAGCGTTTGCTTGCGAATGTAGTCAGCAGGGACCCGGGCAAGATTGGCTTTGGTGATCTCGATGTAATAGCCAAACACCTGATTGTAACGGACCTTCAATGACTCAATGCCCGTTCGGTCCCGTTCCTGTGTCTCGATTGCAGCGATCCAAGTTTTTCCTTCCTTGCTGGCTTTCCGCAACTCGTCGATGACCGGGTCATAGCCATCTGTGAAGATGTTCCCGTCTCGGATGGAAGGTGAAGCATCAGGTCGGATTGCACGCTCGATCACGTCGTAGAGATCCTGGCCGCTATCCCATGATGTTCGTGTCTGACAGAGCAGCAGACTCTGAAGCCGTGCTAGCTGGACATCAATCTCGGGCAAAACCGCAAGAGATTGCTTGAGGGCCAAAAGTTCTCGCGGACTGGCCAAGCCGAGTACGATGCGACTGCCAAGTCGTGCGATATCCTGGATCTCTCGCAAGGCAGTCCGTAATGCAGTTCTGACCTGCATGTGGTCCTTTAGTTCTTCGACCGCATCAAGACGCTGCCGTATCTGGTCGTCACGGAGTAATGGCCGTACCAGCCACTGGCGAAGGAGTCGACTTCCCAT
>JAOUHD010000188.1 GCA_029865345.1 Nitrospira sp. | reverse complement strand
AAAGGCCGTGGTGGGAGCGGTCATGCGTAAGCTGGCGCATCTTATTTATGGGGTCATCAAGTCGGGTCAGCCATTTGATGCCAATTTCACCCGGGCTCGACTTGATTTTCAAGACGGTATCTGACCCTCTTGCTAGAAATTTGCGACAGAACCCAATTCCACAAGGAGGTTCACGTATGAATCGAGCAAAGACCATCACATCTTGGGTGGTGCTGATGCTGGTGATGGGGCTGATAGAGGCTGGAGCAGGGCCCATTTTTGCTGAACCATACCAGGTGATCGATGTCAAGGACGGAGGCACCATTACCGGAGTTGCGGTATGGCAGGGCGAGGTCCCTAAACTCCAGCCAATTGAAAATGAAGCAGACACGAACGTCTGCGGCCAAGAAGTAGCCTCTCAAGCGTTACAGGTCAATTCGAAAAACAAGGGTGTGCCATACGTGCTTGTCTATCTTGAACAGGTTGAGAAGGGGAAGGCACCAGCGGACAAATACTGGCTCCATATGGTGAATTGTCAATTCACTGAGCACATTTATCCATTCGTTAGAAGCCAACTGATGGTGATGGTCAACCACGATTTGTTTTTCCACAACCCAGACTTTTTCGACGCACAGAATGTCTCACTTCTGCACTTCCCTATGCCCGATCCCGGCCAGGAAATTACCCACAAGTTATCGCGGATATCCCTCCAGAACGAAAAGGGCGTGATGCGGCTTCAGTGTGATGTTCATAACAACATGAACGCCTATTGGGCGGCTTTTGATCATCCGTATTTTGCGGTCACAGACGCGGACGGAAAATTTGTCATTAGCGGGGTTCCGGCAGGCAAGTACACCCTGGTGGCATGGCATGAAGGCTACAAGGTCATACGAGAGGAGAAGGGGCGACCAATCTATGACAGGCCGCATATCCGTCAGCAGGTGATTAATGTCAAACCAACAAAGACCATTGACGTCGTCTTTGAGTTCCCAGTCCGAAAAGTCTTCATTGACTATTGACGAGATGTTTCAAAAATATCGAGGTCATTGCCTCCTATTTTGACAACATATCCAATGGGAGGACAATTATGGGACGCAAAATGGTTCTCGTGGGGCTGTTGGCAGCGGCTTTGCTCACGATACTGCCGACGACCTCCTCCTTGGCCAATCCGCCGGATACGGACGAAGTGAAGGACCAGCCAGGCCAGGAGCCGCCGGTTACGCGCGGCATGCCGGATCTCGTACGGTATTGGAACTTCGATCCACCTAAGAGTCCGCTGTTCGATATCAGCAGAGTGACCATCTCCGGCGACCTCCGGGTCAGGCCGGAACTTCGTGTCAACCCAAACTTCGGATTGAATGTAAATACAGCGGGTTCCCAACTTTCAACCGGCCGCGCCCCCAATGGAGGCGATACCGCTGATCAATTTGTTCAACAATGGATGCGGCTGGGGCTCAACTATGCGATTTCACCCGATGTTGATACCTTCGTCCAGATACAATATGGGAAGAATTGGGGCGCGAACAGCAATCCTGGAGCAGCGAATCCCGCGAACGACCCCAATTCGATTTCCACCAATTCGAGTTCCCCCAATTCGACCTCCAGCCTGGGGATCCGCCAGGCTTATATGTTGATCCGCAATCTCGGGGTCAATGGTCTCAACCTGAAGGCCGGCCGGCAGCTCATCCAGATGGGGAACCAACGCTTATTTGGCGCGTTTGATTGGAACAATGTCGGTTTCTCCTTTGATGGTGTCACCCTGCAATATTCCAAGAATGCGTACGAAGTCTGGGGAGGTTGGGTGCGCCTTGCTGATGCAGAAGCTTTTACAAACGGTGCGGGATCGGGAGCGGTTTCCGGCGGCGGGGCAGGCAGTAAGAATGCAGATTTGGTGTTTACCAGGCTGGTTTTCAAACCCATGCCGAGCATGTCGGTTGAGCCCCTCTGGGTGTTTTTGAACAACCAACAAGCAAGTACTGGTGGAACCAATAGCGCTGCCATCACTGCTCCACATGCCAACGACCAGCACCGCCATACATTGGGCGGTCGAGTGGCCTTTAGACAAGGGATGTTCGACGGGACGGCCGAGGGCTATTGGCAGATCGGATCAATGGGGTTGGGTCTGTCCAGCAATCGACTCCACATCAATGCCCAAGCTTTTGCCGCAGAGGGAGGGATTACCCTCCACGATGTGCCGTGGACCCCACGCGTCGGTTTGGAGTTCAACTATGCATCGGGTGACGGAAACAAGGCGAACTGTAATGCAAACACCGGGGCCGGTTGTGGCGGTACAGCGAACACCTTCGAGAATCTCTATCCAACGAACCATATTTTGATGGGCTATGCCGATCGGATGGCCTGGCGGAACATGGTCGGCTACGGCGCCAGCTTGCAGATGAAGCCGAGTCTCGCGCAACATCTGGATTTCCGATTCTGGATCTTCCGCAAAGCCAACAACAGCGATTGTTGGTATACCGCCAGCCAAGGCTGCTTCTCCGCTCCGACTGCCGCAACCGCTGCCAATATCGCGACCAGCAACTCGCTGTACAAGGAAATCGATGGGGTCTATACCCTGTTCTTTAAGGACAACAAGGTGGCCTGGCAGACCGGCATATCCTATCTGATCGCCGGCCAAATGCTCGACCAGTTGGCCTCTGGGAATGCCGCTGGGAGCGGGGCTTCAGCGGTGAATTCGATCTGGGCCTACACGCAGTTGCACGTGAATTTCTAGCACCTATTCTTCATGACAGTTCGTCTCGAGACGCGCCTGCATTGCCGATCGTGTTCAGAATTCATGAAAACGTATGCTGCAATCGCCGATCCGGTGCTACGACAAGCCTTGGGGCGGTGGGCTCGCCCCTCGGACCTTCGACCTACTGCATGAGTAAGCCTCAGGTCCTCCGGACTTCGGCCTCGCGACGCGGCTCCTCGATTTGGCGACGAACTGTCATGAACAATGCGGGTTAACGGAGGGAGCGAGTTACGGCTGGTTCACGCGACTCAGAGAAAGTGACTGGATTGCAAGGTCGGGAGGGAGTGCTGGAACCGTGACAGCAATGGTCCTGAGTGAGCGGAGCCATTCGCCAACGGTGACGGTTCGATCGTCGTCAAGATCTGCCTTGCCGGTTAATCCGCTTAGAAGACTCTGCGACGAGGGGTTGCGCCGAGAGACTTGAATGACCGTTCCAGCCCCAACCTTGGAGGATCCATCAAGATCACCGATCCAATTGGGGTCGGCGAGTCGGATGGCACTGTTCTTCGTCGCTGCGTCCATGGCCACCGGTGCTTCGATGATGGCAACTGCCAGTCTAGCCCCCAGGTTGACCAGACGATTTTGGAGAAGCCGGAGGGGGATCAACTGAGACAGTGATGATTGCGGGGTGGTGTCGTAAGGCATCAGAAATATTTCACCGGTTCGTGAGTCGGCGCGTACATGTCCGGCGAAGTAGAAGAAGATGATTGAGTCTTTCGTGACTCGCTTGGTGAGCCAGAGTGCGAGGGCTTCCTTGACGTCGGCCTGGGTCGCCAACTCGTCTTGGAGCAACAGCGTATGTCCCTCAGGTACCTGGAGGGATTCGGCAAACCTTGAGATGGTTTCCTTGGTGTCGAACGAAAGTCCGTCCCGCCATCCCAGCCAGGGAGTCTGGTAGTGGCCAAGCCTCACGATGACAGCATATCGGTCTGGAATATTCCCGCCTGCGGCGGTAGTCGAGGTCGGACGTAGGGCGGACGATGGTACTGATGCCATCGGCTCGTTGCGAGAGGCCATGGTTGCCATGAGGGTGTGTGTCGCCGGTGCGCCGTTTGCTGTACCAGACGGTATGACCGTCACAGTGAGTTCGCCATGCGATCCTTCGGCATTCGCCGGCAGTGTTCCCCACAGAATGGTGCTCTTCGTTTCCCCTGGCTGGAGGTTGGCCATCCGTACCGACGGCGACAGCGTGCTCGCGAAGGTCTCGATGAGTATGGGCGTCCCTGAGAGGGTAATGGCCGCAGCATTCAAAGCGGTCTTGCCGGTATTCGTTACGTCGATCCTGATGCCGATCTTCTCGCCACTTTCCAGCACGAGATTGTTGTTGGCATCCAGCAAAGTTGCCTTGATGGCCAGCAGGCTTGGCGTGGCACCGGGACTCTGCCGGCCCACCGTGCTCTCCCCGTGCGTTTTTTTCCGCAACTGCACCAGGTATCCCATGAATTGATCGGCAAGATGATCGGCTGCCGTTTGCACGGCGGCGTCCAACTGCCCGGTTTCACATCGGTTATCGCTACCGCCGAGTTGGGGCGTCCACAACGCCACCCGATGCGAATAGACTATCGATGCTTTCGGGAACCGGCGCCCCTGGTCATCTTGGAAGGTAGCCAAAAGACGGACATCAAATTGAGCGAGATAGTTGCTGTCGGCCGACCCACTGCGTGATGTCGGATCGAAGGAGGCGTTCGCCAGCGTGATGAAAGCCGTGACTTCGGATGCGGGAGCAGCGACCGCTTGTGCCGTTCCCGACGGGTCTCCGACCGTCAGGTGTGCAAGACGAGCCCGCCCGGTTTCGGTGAAGGATTGAACGAGTACGTCGCCTAGATGACTCTTCCACAAACTGTCGGCACAGACTGTCTGCTCTAAGATGGCTGAGCGAACTGACTCATCGAAGACCAGCTTAACCGACAGCGAAATGACCGGCCCCTGTTCGGTTGGATGCATGAAGCGCGGCGTCTGTAGGTGGTTGCAGGCGGCTAGCAGCGTGAGTCCCGTTGCCAGCACGAGAATCGACATGAGCGATACCAGAGGAGTAGACATGGGCGGACGGTACCCGAAGGAGTAATCGGATGCAATGAGAATGTTGCCATAGACCTCCCATTGGAAAGATGATATCGCCTCAGATGAACCGTGATGCGCAGGGTCTCCCTCTTTACTATTGAATTAGCGACAGCAGGTAGGTTGGCCACCTTATTTTTATCATCCATAGAACCCGGCAGCCCGTGGCTTTCATGTCCACCTATGGGAATGAACTGGATTGCACTTCCCCGGTATCGGTACGCGCCTGCTCACTTCTGGCTCTCTCGCAGCGCCGAGAAGCATCCAGCCACGGGGAGAAGCTGTGAAGGAGTCTGCTCGAATTTGGGCGTTGTGCTAACGATAGAGGCTACAGCGAACCACCCTGCTGACAGAACAATACGTCCCCACAGACCGTTTTCTGCCATCATGATTCATTCCCGGACTAGTATTGGGCATCTACTCAGAGAGTTTTTCTCAACCGGACGACCTTCCCCCCCACCTTGTCCTGTTTCGTCATTGGGATGTCTTTATACTTCCAGTTCAGGGGGTGAGGCATGTATTGGCTCCCAATGTGTTTGACTTGTCTAGAGGAGAATGGTTTCTGGATGCAGTGGCTCGAAGGCGGCCAAACTGAAGTGAAAACTGACGGAGCGCCCCGCCTGT
>JAOUHD010000187.1 GCA_029865345.1 Nitrospira sp. | reverse complement strand
GAGTCCAGGCCGTGCGAGTACCCGAACGTCCGCTGGTACAGCACCCAAAACACCCCGATCGCCAACATCCCAAACCAGCCGAGCTTCGCCGGCTTCGAATCGTACCACTGCGAGATATCATACCCTCTATCGTTGGCCATAATATGTCCCTCCCTCCACTATATGTAAATCTCAGAGACTGCGCTCTCCTACTATTTCGCTACAATGATTTCTAGAGAAAAACACCTTCTCCTTCCTCTCACGCATATATAATTTATACTCATCAAGATACTCTTTTCAACTCAATTACCCCCACCACTCTCATACGATACTAATTCTAGCATGCTCGGCTTTCTCTGTTACATTCTAACTTATTGATAATTATGGCCTGAAAGAGCTTCGGCATGTAACGAGATAAATGGTTAGCACGCAAAACCTACATCCAGAATTACCACCGATTTTAACATTCTGCGTAAAGGATAGAGATGAGAATTCCTTACTGCTGATTAAGACCCCACCTCATGGTTGATCCATTCCCATGGATATCCTCAAGCTCTGATGAGCACAACATTGATACGCCCTCATCCATAGAGTAGGATGAACGCGCTTTCTCATTTTTCAAATTGTTGACGATTTGGAGTTACGCAGTGCCAGCTAAGTGGGTGCGCCGATTGCTGCTCCTGGCCCTCATTGGGGGATCTTGCCTAGTGGGTTCCCAATTCTTGATGCGCCCGGCTGTCGAAAAGGACGCGCTCATCGCCGATATCATCAAGAACTGGCAAGAGGCACATCCGGCGGCCGAACGTTTCGTGATCTTGCCTGACTTCAACAACAATGCGGTTCACGATAAGGATACAAACCTCATCTGGGAGCTCTCCCCAATGCCAACGTCCGTGACATGGAACGAAGCCCGCACTACATGTGTCACCCGAGTGACCGGTGGTCAAAAAGGCTGGCGCCTACCGGCACCCTCCGAAATGCGTAGCCTCGTGGGACCGGCAGTGGACTCCCCGATACCCAATATCCCCCCAGGGCATCCATTCTTGAACATCCAGCCAACATCCTATTGGACAGTCGTCCCCGAAGACAATCAGCCTTCCTATGCGCGATATGTGGATGCATTCCTCGGTAACGTCCTGAGTTTCATCAAAATCTACACCTATCCAGTCTGGTGCGTGCGTGGACCGATCAAATCCGATGACCATTGAGCTGAGCAGTTACGTTGGAGTAGATCTCCAACAAATTTTGCTCACAGTGTAGCTCATTCACCTCACCCACTTCCCCGGTGCAATACATTTTTCGAAGCCCTCTCCCCTTGTGACTCCATTGAAAACGACGATCCGCATCGCAGGGATATGAATTGGCGTTACTGATACACACGCTGCCGCATCGAAAGAAGAATCATCAGCCGGCTGTGTAGTGCGGGGAGATCATCGAGCAGTTCAACTTTGGTCTCACCAAGAAGGTCTCCGAACGCGCGAGCACCCTGCCCACCCACGGCCATAGGCCATCGCGTAGCCAGTTGTTCAAACCCCTTCAGCTGTTGGAGCATGGCATCCTGAGACTTCGCTTCAGTGAGAGAGAGAAGCACGAGATCGGGACTGATCTTCTCGCAGAAAGTCATGAGGTCTAACATGGGCAAGTTAGGGCCTAAGTAATAGACTTGGCAACCTCTCGTCGCTGCGATATATGCCACGGCTTGAGCCCCAATTTCATGCGTTTCACCTTCAGGACAAGCGATCAAGACACGCGGACCGAATTCATTCACCGGAAGCTGACTCATCACAGAAAACAACTTCTGCTGGATGAGCTTCGTCACGTAATGTTCGATGGCTGTACCAAGGCGGCCTTCGTGCCACTCTTCCCCGATTCGTCGTTGTAGTGGAAGTAAAATCCGCTGGACAGCTTCTTCGAACGGAATGACAGCCACTGCACCGTTGAGCTTTCGCTCGAACCCAGCCTTATCGATCGGGGCAAGCAAGCCTATTAACTCATCTAATAGATGTTCATGCGGCTTCTGTTCCTCCGCTATAAACGGAGTGGCTAGACGCATACGTGCGATGAGCGAATCACGCCCCTCAGTTGCAAGACCACCGATTGTTGCGCCTTGCTCCATCTGACCCTTTACAAAACGAAGGAGTGCAACATCCTCATCACTGTATTCACGATACCGATTCGAACTTCGTGAGGGCGTGACAAGCCCATATCGCCTCTCCCACACACGAATAACGTCCTTTGAGAAACCAGTCAATTTTGCAACCCTATGTATTCTATGCCTATTTATAAACATCACATCTATTATATTGGAATGTCTAATGTTTGTCAAATCTACTTCACTAACACTATTGACACTTTCGACATCATGCCTTATACATTAGACATACAAGATACACACATTGAACACGATAAAATGGAGGTCATCATGGCAGGGAAATTCCGGCAATATTTAAGCGTGTCGAGCGGCGCCCTGCTTCTTGGCGCCCTTCTTACGGTCGGAGCAATCGCCGTGGTCTTCGGCGGGGAGCACGCCCTCTCAAGCACTGAGTTCTGCGTGAGCTGCCACTCCCAGACCTATCCGTATGAGGAGCTCAAAAAGTCATCGCACTATGGTGCGCTAGGGGCTGATCCTGGCTGCAAGGATTGCCACGTGCCTCAAGGCTTAGGGAACTTCCATCTCGCGCTCTGGACTCACACCTATGATGGAATCCGGGCGGTGCTGGCGGAGATGAAATATGACTATTCGACGATCGAGAAATTTAACGAGCGCCGGCCAATCATGGCCCACTATGCGCGCATGTCCCTGAAAAACTGGGACAGCGTCACTTGCCGAGAGTGCCACAAGAATACCAAGCCACCCGGGGCATCAGCGAAGGCCGCACACAAGAAGATGGAAACCGAAGCCGCCACCTGCATTGATTGCCATCAGAATCTCGTCCACAAAAAAGTCCCGGAGAGTGACCTCAATGCGAGTCGAGTGCAGGGTGTGATGGTCTTGAAAGAAGTGCAAAAAGAAAGAGAAGACAAGGATGAGAAGGACTAGTCTATCCCTCGTGACCCGTCCTAATCCAAAGTCAACATGGCGTTGTCATCCAATTGATAGTAAAACACTACCAGATGTCCAATAAGTTGAGGTAGCAATAGGAGGTCGCGCATGAGTGGCAGGATGATAGCGCAATGCATCATGGTGTTGGTATCGAGCCTGACTCTCTCAGGAGGGATCGCCGCTTCGGCAGAACTCATGCCGTTGGATCCAGTTCCGGCTCCCTATGCAGACAAACACATGCCCGCCGGCTGGTGGACGGATCCAAAGATCATCAAGGAGGGAAAAGACATTTATTTAGGTGAAGCCATCCCGGAAGTCTCCTGCACTGGTTGCCATGGCGAGGACGGTGAACCAGTAAGAAGTGGGGAGGGGGTTCGTAGTCTGAAACACACTAAACGCTTCTCAGACAGCTATTGGTTCTGGCGGGTGGCGGAAGGGATTCCTAAGACCCCAATGATGCCATACAAATCAATCCTCTCAGAAGACAAGATCTGGCAAGTTGTCGCATTCATGCATACCTTCTCGCATGGAGGAAAACCTGTCGAACACAAAGATTATACGGGGTACAAGCGACCGGAGAAGATCAAGCCCAAGAATGTGGGGCCGATGGTCCTCGTGCCAGCCGGGGAATTTACCATGGGGAGCAACGAAGGTAGTGACAATGAAAAGCCCGAGCACAAGGTCTTTCTCAATGCTTATTATATCGATGTCTATGAAGTAACGGTCGGGCAATATGCGAAGTTTCTAGAATTTACCAGTATATACCCACCGCCGAAGTGGACGACTATGAACGAGCCGCCTCATCAGAAGCGACCGGTTGTCAATGTCGATTGGGCGGATGCGAACAACTATTGCAAGTGGGCCGGCAAGCGCCTGCCGACCGAAGCCGAATGGGAGAAGGCGGCACGGGGAACAGATGGGCGCATCTATCCCTGGGGTAACGATCCACCCGATGAGCTCCGCGCTAATTATGGGAAGGAGAAGGAGAAGTGGAACAAACATGATGCGCTGGCGCCGGTGGGGCAATTGAAAGCCGGCAAGAGCCCCTATGGGATCTATGATCTGGCGGGGAATGTCTGGGAATGGGTGAACGACTGGTATGACCAAGACTATTATGCGACCAGCCCATCGCGAAACCCGCTAGGACCAAAAAGCGGCAAATACAAGGTGATGCGGGGCGGCTCGTGGGACTTTGCTCCCGAGAGCCTGCGATCGGCTCGCCGGGACTTTAACATACCGTCGACCACCGACTACGACTCACCTGCGTATCGGAACTTCAACAGTGGGTTCCGCTGTGCGAAGAGTCCGTAGGACTTTGTTCCCCAGGCATACTCGATGATACCGAGGCACCACATGCAACCAAAATGCTCCCAGACAGCAGAACTGTCCCATAAAGGCAGGCAATACCATTGGATAACAGAGATAGCATTCGACAATCGGACGCGTAACCAAAGGGATAAACCGCTCCAAAACATTTTCCGCAAGAGGAGGGCTACCAATGACACGATCTAACAGCCGAATCGCTCTAACGCTGACCGGAGTTCTCGCCACGCTCCTGGCCAGTACCCTGCCTCTCCAGTCAGCCTTCGGTGAAGGTGGGGCACGACGTGATGTCGTGCGTCAAGAACAGCAAAACATCAAAGATGCCATCAACCACGCGACGGAAGCAGTGGAACACGGCCAACAAGGTCATGCCGAGAAGCTTGTGACCCATGCCGAAGCCTCGCTGCAGCATGCAGTTAGAGGAGGGGAGAACCCGCATTTGGCAGAAGCGATGACCAATCTGAAAGCAGCGATTGAGCATGGTAAAGCTGGTCATGCTGACGTGGCCACGAAACATGCTGAAACTGCCGTCACACATCTATCTCAAATCAAGTAAAGAATGAATGCCTATCGCGAAGGATCGTTTGAACGAGCGAGGCGGGACATGACCCTGACCTGCAAAGATATGAACTGCCACACAAGACTTAGTTAGGGGGCGTTATGTTAACGGTAAAAATAACAAGTTTCGTCCTATTTGCTTTAGCCCTCTCACAATTCGGGTACGCCGAAGAGTATCACGGACCAAAGCCTATTGCTGATAGGCAAACGATGTCGAACCAATTCTGGTGGCCCGAAAGACTTGATCTCATGCCCCTTCGTCAGCATGCAGCTGAGTCCAACCCAATGGGCAAACAGTTTACATACGCTCAAGAGTTTAACAAGCTCGACCTGAAGGCTGTGAAGAAAGACCTCAAGGAATTGATGACAGCCTCACAGGACTGGTGGCCGGCAGATTACGGTCACTACGGACCATTTTTTATCCGGATGGCCTGGCACAGTGCCGGCACCTACCGCATCGCTGACGGTCGTGGCGGAGCTGGCGGCGGTCAACAGCGCTTCGAGCCTCTGAACAGTTG
>JAOUHD010000046.1 GCA_029865345.1 Nitrospira sp. | reverse complement strand
GAAGGACCTCACGGCCTGGACGAACCTCGATTCGTTCCTCTGGTGCGAGAAGTATCGCACGGACCATCTCTTCGCTCAAGCCTCGCCGCAGTATCTCAAGCCGGGCATGATCAGTGAAAATATAGTCGGCAATAGGTTGTGGTCTCACTTACAATTCCCTCTGGAACGCGTGGTGGAGCATGGAGTGAAAGAGGTCATCCAGCCGGCGGCGGGAGGTCGCTTGCTGGGCAAGCATTCAATTATATCGGTGTGACCGCCCGTATAATCACGGAGAAATCACCCTCCGTCGGCATCGTAAACAGGCATTTCCCGCCGCTTCTTGATGCCCACACGTGACCGACTACGCGCTTTTCTTCGGCATCGTTGCCGTCGTACAAATGTTTGCCCTTGTACTCGACCGCCAACGCGCGACCGTCAGTTAATTGGCAAATGAAATCCGGGTAGAACCAGTCCTTCGATGTTTGGAGCCTGAACGAAGTCGATTTGCGAGGGAGATTGCGGACCCAAAACCGTACTTCTGACAGACCATCAAGAAACTGTGCACATTGAAATTCTTCCGTGAGTTTCCCGTCCGCTGTCTTCTCCGACAATTCTCCGGGCTTCGGCCCGAAGTAGTGCTTTTGGAACTGGAACCCACCCTCGTACACGCGGCTTGGCTCATATCCCATTGTCCGAAAGTTAATCGCCTGCCCCGCATCCACGGTAAGCGATGAATCAGGGAGCATCAGTTGGTGAAAGGAGGCATTGCGTTCGTTGTCTCGATGCTCCTGAATGTGCCCGGCAACCTCGTCCCGAAGCCGGGCTCGATCAAGCACGAGCGTGTCAACTTCTGTCATCCCAAACTTGGCCATCAGTCCACGGATGACTTTTCGTAGAAACTCCGCCGACTCTCCCGCCGGAATATCGTGATGATCAGTTTCCCGATCCAGCCATGCCACAAGCCGCTCAAGAGTCCAATCATCTTGACCGCTGAGTTGTAATACCTGTTGATGTAACGCTCCGACAAAATCGCTATCGGCGGTATCGCCCATGACGATCGTCTGCACCTCGCCTTTTGCTCCGACATCGACCACTCCCGCCTTACCATACGGGCGAGCCAGCGGGTTATACGCCGCCGACAACGACGCATCTTTCTCGCTGAGCTTCCAGGGGTGTTCGAGTAAAAAGGTACTCTCGAACTCGTACAGCATGCCGTTCTCGAAAAAACAGAGCAGAGGTACGAGAAAATCAACCTGTTGTTCATAAGGCGAAGGCTGGCGCGGCTTTCCAGTCCCGCCAAAAGCCTGCTCCGCCTTGCGCACCAATTCGACAGCTTCCTCTACTTTGACCTTGGCTTCGGGAGTCGTGACACAGCTCTTCACCTTTTCGGTATCATCCCGATCAAGTGGAACGACAATGGTGATGGTACCCGCCGTGGAATCGATCCGCACTTTCCCGCCAAGTGCCGCCTCTTGAACCCGTGCCACAGTCGCGTCGATTTCGGCCGGGATAAGCGTGATCGTCTGCGGCTGCACACCAAGCGGCAACGTACCTTGCGGCACCGGAATAATGATCCGCTCCGCCTCCGCCGGCGTGAAACCATTGTGCTCCAATGCCTCGCGCAGTTCGGCCAGCACGTCCGTGATCGACTCCGACACCGAAAAGGCATAAGCGCAATTCAAATCGGGATGCCGCTTGGTCTGAGCATTCGGCAACCGGAGAATGCGCCCGACGATTTGTTCGATCGCCGTGACAGAGCGAGTTTCCTTGAGACTGCACAGCACATAGGCAAAGGGGCAATCCCAGCCCTCCCGCAACTTCTCCACGGTCATGATGACGCGGACAGGGCATTTCGGCGAGGCGATCTCCTTCACATCCTTCAATTCATCGAGTTTGCCGACAGAGATCTTCACCTCATCCTTTGAAAAACCAAACTCACGTACCAGCCGGTCGCGCAGCGGTTCACAGGCATCGACTCGTTCAGCCTGAATCAACAAAATGGGCCGGATGTACTCCGTTGTCTGCTGCCCTTCGGCAACGGCGAGTTTTTCGAGGTCGGCGCGCAACGTCACCGCTTCCATCAGAAGTTGATCGCGTTGGCCCGGATGTCGAGCGATCACCCTCAATGGCAGTTTCACTATCTGCGCCGTTTTCAATTCCGCCGCCGACACACGATGCAGGACGTTAGAAGGCTGCTTCTCAAGCGCCGGTGTGGCCGTAAATTCGACAATGCAGGAGGGCAGCACATTCCCAAGCGTGGAGAATGAGAGGTCGGTCCGCGCATTGTGCGCCTCATCCACAATCACAATCGGACGCCGCAGCCGCAGCATGTTCACAAGCGAAGGTTTGGGCTTGCCGTCAGCGCCGGGCATGAGATCAGCCAGACGGCCGGAACATTCAGCAGATGCTCTGCAAATGCGCCGTTCTGATCATAGACCTTGCGACCTGCCGTCTCCTCGACGCGGAACGATTGAATGGTCGCCACGATTACTACTGTCTGTCCTTCAACCGCAGCACGGGAAAGACGCAAGGCCTCCTCAATCGTCACCCACGTCTACAGCGCCACAAGCCAATTCCAACGCGCGGCGGTAGGGATGGCGCGGATCACGGAGCGCATCGGCCGTCTGATCTAGAATCGTATTGCTCGGCACCAGCCAGAGCACCACCGATCGCTCGGCCCGCATGAACTCGCGCTGGGCCAAACCGGCGGCATAGCAGGCCAGCAAAGTCTTGCCGCCCCCGGTCGGCACGCGCAGGCAGACATAGGGCATCCCTGAACCGAGCCCCGCAGCCGCAACGGGGAAATAGGGCACAGACTCCCCGAACCGCCTCGTGACCTCGCGGAATGCTGCATCCGGATTTCTGGCCTGAGCCGTCAGACGGAAAAACTCGCGCAACGAGTCGAGCACGCGCTCCTGATAATCCTTGAGCGTAATCACGATTTGCCCTTCGAATGAAAGCCGATGCGCCGCTGGGGTGGGCCCGGAGGCGGCTGCAACAGGGGCAGCAACTGTTCGTACAGATCCAACAAAGCTGTATCGTGTTGGAGCAGCGTCCGGTCGATTTCGGCCAGTCGTTTCAGAATCGCCGCATTGGCCGCGATATGTTCGCGCAGGCGCACGAACGCCCGCACGACGAAGACACTCATCTGGACGGCCCGCTCGCTGTGGAGAATGTTGGCAGCCATCACGGCACCGTGTTCGGTAAATGCCCAGGGACGATACCGTCTTCCACCATGGGAACCGGTCACAATTTGTGACCGGTTTTGGGTTACCGTCGTCGATTCAATGGCTTCTGAACTTGAGGTCACAATTTGTGACCTCAAGATTTTCAGCTCAGCCTCTGTAGGCTGGAAGGCAAAATCTTCCGGAAAGCGATCGGCATTCCGTTTCACAGCCTGGTTGAACGCCTTGGTCGTCACTCCATAGAGACGGGCCAAGTCCGCATCGAGAATCACGCGCTGATTCCGGATGACAAGAATCAACGGTTCCAACGAGCCATGAAGAGGCACCTTCTTTTTGGTGGCCATGCGTTAACTCACCTTGATCTCATAGGACGTCTGCCTGATAAGAATTCGCTCCGCTTGCAGCCGGTCTTTTCCCAGCAGGCATCCGGCACAATAGATCACTTTCTGCCCATCATACTTGGGCAACTGTGCCAACACCGCTCGCGTGAGAATATTGCCGCCCTGAGAGCTCTTATCACCCAGAATGCCATTGTAGAGCAGATAGATGCCCACGCCACGACATTCGCCGAGAAACGGCGATTTGGTCACACGTCCGCGCGGCAGCGGCTCGCCTGTTTCAGTGAAATAGACATGCCGGGCGAGATCCGAAAAGCTCACCGTTTCTCGAATCTTCCCGCCCTCATCGAACAGTGGTTCTCCTAACTCGCAATAGCGGAAGCCGCCGCCAAGTCCTTCGACCTTCTCGCCCTTCTCATTCTTGTAGCCTTGGGCAACACGGCGTTCGCGCTCAGCAGTAATTCCTTTCGCGATTTGCGATTCCATCTCCACGAGAATAAAGCGGCGATTGCCCTTATCCTGTTGATTCAGATTCAACACTGCATGTCCCGTTGTGCCAGAACCAGCGAAGGAATCAAGAATGAGATCATCCGGCCCCGCAGTAAGTTGGATAATTCGCGCAACGAGTCTAGGCGGCTTCGGCGTCATGAAAACTTCGGATGCTCCAGGAAGAGCTTCTAGCAGTTCCTTTTTTGCGTCTTGGGTGTGCCCTGCCTCCTCGTAAGTCCAAATTGTCATTGGCACAACACCTTGCTTTACTTCACTCAAGAAGATTTTGGGAGCTGGAACATTGCTTCCGTCTTTACCCCACCAAATTCGCCCATCTCGGTCGAGTTGCTCAAACTTCTCTTTCGAAACCCTCCAGTAAGAGCCTTTCGGAGGCCCCGGTATCACACGGCCGGATGGGCACGTGATGCTATAAACGCCAAGACTGTAAGCATTTCGCGCGGCCAGATTGTTTGGCCGCCAAAGCCCGCGCGGATCGTTGTCGGGATTCTTGTAGGCCTTGTCCTGCTTTTCTGAACGGGGAATCAGGTTCCGTTGCCAGAGTGATTTGTTCTTCGCATAAAACACTATGTAGTCGTGGTTTTCAGAGAGATATTTAGCAGACGCTTTTGGCGCATAATTTTTCTCCCAAACAATGGTTGTCACGAAATTCTGCTCACCAAAGACTTCGTCCATTACATAGCGGAGCGCATGGACCTCACTGTCATCCAAGCTGATGAAGATCGCTCCATCTTCTCGAAGAAACTGTCGAAGTAATGCAAGCCGCGGATACATCATGCAAAGCCAGCGGTCGTGTCGGTCAAGCGTCTCGCCTTCCTTGCCGACAACCTTGCCCAGCCACTCCCGCATCAGAGGACTATTCACGTTGTCGTTATAAACCCAGCCCTCGTTGCCCGTGTTATACGGCGGGTCGATGTAGATACACTTCACTTGGCCGGCGTAGTAGGGAAGAAGGGCTTTGAGTGCGACGAGGTTGTCGCCCTGCACGATGAGGTTGCCGTCGCCCGGCTCGCCGCAAGCGAGATCAGGCACGTCTTTGAGTAGATGAAAGGGCACCTGATGATGGTGATTGACGACTGCGTCTTTTCCGATCCAGTTCAGAGTCGGCATGACATTATTGTCCCGAGAGCTTCGGCGTGCTTGATATCGCAATGTGCAATATCAAGGGAAATGCCCTTTTATTGGCGGGCAGTCTAGCCAATTCGGTGAATGAAAGCTACGCAGATGGTCGGATGGCTAATTCAATCACAGCCGCCATAAGACCCTCGGCCACTGACGCGATGAAGTCCAGGTTCAGTGTGTCGAGGGTGTCGGTTGGCCGATGGTAATGAGGATTACGGAAGTTGGCAGTATCCGTGAGCATGACGGCAGGGAAGCCTTGCTCCCAGAACGAGGTGTGGTCGCTCCGTCTGGTGTCCGGGAGCTTCTCTCCGTTGCCCGGCACGATCAGTGGAACAATCGGGAGATGTGATTTCATGGCTTTCGCGACGGAGCCGGTCAAAATATGTGAGCGCTCGTTCCCGATCACGGCAAGAAAATTTCCGGTCGTGGGCACCGCGATGGGCACACCGGGAGGAGTCTTCTGTGAGCCTGCTAGATGGCTCGCATAGCCGACACATTCCAACACGATCGCTCCGTGGATCGTTTCACGATTCTTTCTCAACATCGCTGTATAGGCGGAGCTGCCGAGCAAGTTCTCTTCTTCCAAGTTAAAGGCGATGCAATGGATTGGTCTGGCCAATTTCATGGCTCGCATTCGGCGAGCGATCTGCAGCATCACCGCGAGGGCGCTAGCGTTATCATCGGCGCCGGGAGACCCTTGGACTGTATCGAAGTGCGCAGCGAGGATCAGCGGCGGTGCGGATTGGAATGGCTCAGCGTCGGGAAGCGCCGTTCCGATCACATTGTGGTAGGTGTCGCCCAATGCCTGGAAGTGTTGCGTTGTGGCGGTAAGACCGCTTTCAGAGAATTGGCGGTGCAGATAGACTTCTGCTTCGTGGAGGCGAATCGGAGAAGAGAGGGGGTGGCGCTCGCCCACCAGATGGCGAAGGTCTTCTTTGAGGAGGTTATGATCAATGGGCACGTGGGTTTCCGTCAACGGAACGATTAGGCCACGATCTCGGTCCCGATCCCCTTGCGCGTGAAGATTTCGAGCAGAACAGCGTGTGGAATGCGGCCGTCGATGATATGTGCCTTCCCGACCCCCTCAGCTAGCGCGTCCAGGCAGGCGTGAACTTTCGGGATCATCCCCTCCGTGATGGTCCCCTTCTTCATCATCCGTTGTACATCTTTTCGAGACACGGTGGAGAGGTGGCGCCCGTTGGCGTCGCGAATGCCTTTGATGTCGGTCATCATGACAAGTTTTTCCGCGCGCAGGGCCCCTGCGACGGCTCCGGCAACAAGATCAGCGTTGATGTTGTAGGTATTCCCTTCACGATCCGTTCCGATGGGCGCAATCACCGGGATGTAGTGGTCGTCCTGCAGATTACGCAGCAGACCAGGATCGACCTTTTCGATATCGCCCACCAACCCGAAGTCCCCTTCGCCGTCCTCTCCTTCTAAATCTCGATCGAGGCTTTCCGCCCAGGCCTTGGCCGTCAAGGGTTTGCTAAGAATCAACCCGCCGTCCTTCCCGCTCAAACCGACCGCACTGCCACCGTGTCGGTTGATCAGATCGGTGATCTCCATATTGATCTTTCCTGCCAGGACCATCTCCACAATTTCCATTGTGGCCTCGTCGGTGATTCGAACACCATGGCGAAATTTCGCTTGGATGCCAAGCCGGTCGAGCATCTTGTCGATTTGGGGTCCGCCGCCGTGGATAATGACCGGGTTGATCCCGACGTACTTCAGCAACACGACATTTTGCGCGAACCGTTCTTTGAGGGATGAATCCGTCATCGCATGGCCGCCGTATTTGACAACCACGGTCTTCCCACGAAACGATCGAATGTACGGCAGGGCTTCGATGAGGACGTTGGCTTTCTTGATCAGTTTGTCCATGCAGAACTCCCGGCGATCAACATCGAATCCCTATAAAATATATCGGCTCAGATCCTGGTCTTTCACGATATCTTTTAATCGATCCCGCACATTGGCAGCGGTGATGCTGATTCGTTTGTCGGGCCAGCCGGGTCCCTCGAAAGAAATGTCCTCCAGTAACCGCTCCATGATGGTGAACAGGCGACGCGCACCGATGTTCTCAGTTCGTTCATTCACCTGCACCGCCACTTCGGCGATCTCCTCCAGGCCGTCTTTAGTGAACTCGATGGCGAGGCCTTCCGTGGCCAGCAAGGCCTGGTACTGACGGACCAATGCCCCTTTTGGCTCTGTGAGAATACGGACAAAATCGTCTTTGGACAAGGGACTGAGTTCGACGCGAATCGGAAATCGCCCTTGGAGCTCCGGAATCAGATCGGACGGTTTCGCCACATGAAAGGCACCGGCGGCGATGAAGAGAATGTGATCCGTCACGACCGGGCCGTGTTTGGTGCTGACTGTGCAGCCTTCGACAATGGGGAGTAAATCCCGTTGTACGCCTTCCCGCGAGACATCCGGTCCCGTGTTGCGCTCGCGGCCTGCAATTTTGTCGATCTCGTCGAGGAACACAATCCCGGTCTGTTCCACCTTGGTGATGGCTTCCCGCGTGGCGTCATCCATATCGATCAGCTTCTGGGCTTCTTCCTGTGTCAGGTGCTTGAGCGCTTCGGGGACTTTCATCAGCCGCTTCTTTTTCTTGCCTTGGAACATGCCGCCCAGCATGTCTCGGAGATTGCTCTCGATGTCGTCGAGTCCACCCGCGTTGGAAATGACGCCAATTGGCAAGCCTCGTTCCTTGACTTCCATCTCTACCGTTCGCTCATCTAGCTTCCCTTCTCGCAGCTGCAGGCGCAGTTTTGATCTCGTCGCCTCGTGGGAATCGTGAGGGGCTTGAGCAGCCGGCTCGCTTGTGCTGTCTACAAAGACTGGTCGAGGAGGCGGTGGAGGTAGGAGAAGCTCAAGCAATCGTTCCTCGCCTTGTTGTTCCGCCTTTTGTTGAACGGACGCCAACCGTTGCGTCTTGACCATATTGATGGCCAGTTCGGTCAAGTCACGAATGATCGATTCCACATCACGCCCGACGTAGCCGACCTCGGTGAACTTCGATGCTTCCACTTTAATGAAGGGGGCTTCGGCCAACTTGGCGAGCCGTCGGGCAATCTCGGTTTTTCCTACGCCGGTCGGCCCAATCATGATGATGTTTTTCGGCATGACCTCGTCGCGGAGGTCGGGGGACACCTGCTGGCGTCGCCAGCGGTTGCGAAGTGCGATGGCGACCATCCGCTTCGCGTCCTTTTGCCCGATGACGTAGCGATTCAGTTCCTCGACGATCTGGCGCGGAGTAAGACTGTTGAGATTCAACGGTTCGGGATCGCTTGTGAGAGGCTTCATGATGGTGAGTTATCCTTGAAGTTCTTCGACAATAATCTGTTGGTTGGTGTAGATGTCAATAGAACCTGCGATGTTCATGGCTTCGGTGATGATCACCGGGGCCTCGAGTTGAGAATGGCGGAGCAGTCCTCTGGCAGCCGCGAGGGCATAGGGTCCACCCGAACCGATAGCTAAAATGCCGTCTTCCGGTTCTATGACATCGCCGGTTCCTGAAATGATGAACGACTGTTCCCTGCCGGCGACGGCAAGCAGCGCTTCCAACCGTCGAAGCGCCCGGTCGGTTCGCCAATCTTTCGCGAGCTCGACCGCCGCTCTTGTGAGATTGCCTCGATACTCTTCCAATTTGCTCTCGAATTTCTCGAACAGTGTAAACGCATCAGCCGTGGCACCGGCAAATCCTGCCAAGATCTGGTCATGATGCAGGCGCCGGAGCTTCTTGGCGTTGTGCTTCATCACCGTGGTTCCAACGGTCACTTGGCCGTCACATCCCATGGCGACCCGTCCATCGCGCCGGACACAGAGGATGGTGGTCGATCGAATGATCATGACGATTTCCGGTCCTTTCGTGACAAGGGGCTTGCCGCCGCCCGTGCTCGTGGGTGGGCGCTATCGTACACCGCGAGAAGCTGATCCATCGCCAAATGCGTATATTTTTGTGTCGTGCTTAGTGACGCGTGGCCGAGCATTTCCTGAATCGACCGGAGATCCGCGCCTTCGTCGAGCAGATGCGTCGCGTAGGAGTGCCGCAAGGCGTGGGGACTGACCGCTCCACTCACGAGACGGCTGGAATATCGAGCAACCATTCGAGCGACACTCCTTGTGGTAATCCGGCCTCCACGATGATTCAAAAACATCGGAGCCGGCAGCTGACCGCTGCGAGCCATCGGTTTCAACGACGTGCGATACTCTCGGATGGCGTGAAGTGCCAGATCCCCGATCGGAACCATCCGTTCCTTGCGGCCCTTCCCGCTCAAACACACGCTTCCGTCCGTCTCGTTCAGATCATCCAGATTGATGCCTACGACCTCACTTACCCGAGCGCCGGTCGAGTACATGGTCTCCAGCAGGGCACGATCACGTAAGGTGAGGGGCGACTGGCCAGACGGAAACTCCATGAGCGCCGCCGCGTCGTCCTTTGTCAATACTCGGGGGAGCGGCTTGGGTAGCTTAGGGCTCCTCAGGTTTTCCGTGGGGTTCTTAGAAAGCTGCCCCTCACGAACGAGAAACCGAAAAAAACTTCGCAGGCACGCCAGCTTTCTAGCTAACGATGACGCTTTCTCGCCTTGATAATCCAACCTGTGTAGGTGGGCACGAATATTGTCGCTGGTGACCGTATCGATGCGAATGGGCGTGGTGTCTTCCTTGGTTGGTTGAAGGAACCTCACCAGCTGATGAAGGTCGGATCGATAACTGCGAATCGTCTCCTGTGACGCATTGCGTTCAACCTGGAGGTGCATTACGAAAGCCTTGATTGCATCTTCCACGAGTCAAAATCCTCAAGGGCTCGCTGGCTGAGCAAGCGACGCTTCTTCTCTTTGTCTTTGGGATGGTTCGACAAGGGAGGAAACAGGCCAAAATTGGTGTTCATGGGCTGGAAATGGCGCGGGTCCGATGAGGCAACATGTGCGATCAAGCAGCCATGCGCGGTTGTGGAGGGAGGCGTGATCAGCGGTTCGCCTGCCAAGGCCCGCGCGGCATTGATGCCGGCCAGGCCTCCCATGGCTGCAGATTCGGTGTAGCCTTCTACGCCCACAAGCTGCCCGGCAAAAAAGAGCGTGCCGCGCGCCTTAAATTGTAGCGTGTTCAAGAGGAGCTGGGGAGAGTTGATGAACGTATTGCGATGCAGGCTTCCATACCGGAGGAACTCCGCTTGTTCGAGCCCTGGGATCATGCGAAACACGCGCTTCTGTTCGCCATAGGTCAGTTTGGTCTGAAAGCCGACCAAGTTGTAGCAGGTACGGTGAATATTCTCAGTTCGCAATTGCACCACTGCTGCTGGTTGCAGCCCGGTTCTCGGATCTTTGAGGCCTACTGGTTTCATGGGTCCGAACTGCATCGTCTGGCGGCCACGCTCAGCCAGCACTTCAATCGGCACACAGGCCTCAAAATAGGGTGTCTTCTCAAATTCCTTCGGTTGGACTTTTTCGGCACCCATCATGGCGTCGTAAAAGACATTGTACTGTTCTGCCGTCATGGGGCAATTTAAATAATCATCCCCGCCCTTGTCATAACGAGAGGCGCGGAAGACCACGTCCATGTTGATGGAGTCCGCGTCCACGATCGGTGAGATGGCGTCGAAGAAGTACAGGTGCTGCGACTTCGTGGCAGCGCGAATGGCCTGCGACAGCTTGTCAGAGGTCAACGGCCCAGTGGCGATGATGCAGAGACAATCCGTCGGGATTTCCGCAATTTCTTCGTGGAGAACTCTGATATTGGGATGGCCTTCCAGCGCGCGGGTGATGTGCTGGGAGAACTGATCACGATCAACGGCCAGTGCTGACCCGGCGGGAACTTTGGCTTGTTCGGCAGCGGCAATGATGAGTGAATTCAGCCGCCGCATCTCTTCTTTTAAAATGCCGGGCGCGTTCAGGGGATCGAGAGATCCCAACGAATTCGAGCAGACGAGTTCGGCCAAGCCGCCCGTCTTGTGCGCCTTCGTCATTTCTTTCGGGCGCATCTCGTAGAGCGTGACCTTGGCGCCGCGATTGGCCGCTTGCCAGGCAGCTTCGGAACCAGCCAGACCCCCGCCGACTATCACAACATCGTCACGCATGTGATTGGGAACAGCACACAACCGGTGAGTAATGCGGCATTGTACGAACCGATTTTTTCCTATGTCAAGATAAGCGATGGCGAACTTGTACCGACTCTCTTTAATTCCGGGGAGTCACCCGTCCATGGTTCGACAGGCCTGTCCTGAGTTCATCGAAGGGCTCACCGCGAACGGTACTACCTGAAATCACACTAATGAGCTGATCGATCACTCGCGAGGGAGTAGCCTCTGCGTTGACTGCCCCGGGGGCGCAGTGCTAGAGTTTGCCCTCTTTTCTGACTTGCTTCCGGTCGGGCGATTAGCTCAGTGGTAGAGCGCTTCCTTCACACGGAAGAGGCCACAGGTTCGATACCTGTATCGCCCACCATCTTTTCAAGCACTTCCAAGACAACGCTTTCCGAGGTCCTCAGCACTGTGGTCGATTTTGTGTCACAGCGCTTCTGGCGGTCCAAGATTTCCACCCCATCCCGTAAGCTCTCCGGGTAGTGGTGGGCATACCGTTGCGTCATGATCGGAGACTTGTGCCCGAGCAATCGCTGCACTTTGTACAGATCGATCCCGGATTGCACCAGCCTCGTTGCGAAGGTGTGCCGGAGGTCATGGAAATGGCAGTCCACGATCCCAGCCTTTGCCATTGCAGGCCGTAAGGCCCGTCGAAGATGGTTGGGATCGAGCCGTGTGCCGGCCTGGCTTGGAAACACGAGACTTGTTTTCAGGTGGCGCACCTTGGCCTTCTCTGTGAGGAGCGCCATCGCGGTATGATTCAACGGCACCGTGCGCCGTTCTCCGTTCTTAGATCGAAAGACCGTGACCGTTCTCCGAAACAGATCCACTGCGCTCCATGTCAGCGATAGGATCTCACCCAACCGCATCCCGGTATGCAGCGCGAACACCACGAGGTCGCGCAACCACGACGGACAGGCGCTGAGCAATCGCGCCTCTTCGTCTTCTGTCAGCCAACGGTCCCGTTTGTTCGCGCCCTTTTCTAGGGACACGCGGCTCACGGGATTCTCGCGGCACCACTCCCACTCCCGCTTGGCAAGGTTGAAGGCCTTTCTCAAGCAGCTAAGCTCTCGATTGATCGAGGCGGCTTGCACGCCAGCCGCATAGCGTGTGCTCTTATAGTCCACGATCAGTCGGGGCGTGATCTCTGCTAAGGTCCGACCTCCGAAGAACGCACGGAAGCGTTTCACGAAGACCTGACATATCTGCTGGCTTGCCAACTTCACGAGATGCTCCCGCTCGTAACGATCCATCAATTCATCGAAGGTTCGAGTCTTTTCTTCGAGGCGATCAAAATACTGCCCCTCAATCAGCTGAACCTTCACCTTGGCCATGATCGAGTCAGCTAAGGCCCGATTCGCCGTCCCGGTGGACCGGCGTATCCGCTGACCCTGAAAAATCAAATTCATCCACCACACATTCCCTCGTTTAACGAGCCCCACGGTCTACCTCCCTTCCCTTTGGGCTCGCTGTTGATGGTTTCCCCGGGGGCGGAGTATAGGCGTCTCGCTTGGCCGCTTCAATGATGCGATCCAGATCGCGGTGACTCGCCCGTGACGCTCGCGGCATTGATTCCACTGATTTCCGCTCAAACGAATCCAACCATTCCGTCACTTTCTCTCGCTCGAACCGGACCAAGCCATAAATCTTCTGACTGGGAATCCTACCTTGAGCGGCCCGGAGGTAGAGCGGTGAGGGTTTGATGTTGAGCCAGCGTGACAGGTCTTTGATGGTCAATAGCATATCGCAATCAATCGGGGGCGTCTTCCGACACCCCCGCACCCCCGTTTCCGTGCTCGCGTCAGAACGCCAGCAGCGCAAGGGCGGCTGAGCTTCGCTGGGAGCAGCAGGCCAACCTTCCTGCCGCATCCAGGTTTGCCTCCTGCAGGACGCGGCGCTCAGCGACAGGGAATATGGGTTCCCTGCCCGGACTGGTGGTAGGGGCAGGGAACCGTATGGTGTTATCGGACAAGGACCTTCAATTGGTCTTTCTCCAATTTAGTCGCGAATTCCCGTTCCAGCCGGTCGGCCATCTCCTGCCAGGTGTGGCCAGCGGCTTTCATCTCTTTGAGCATAGTCAGTGCGTTTGCCAAGGAGCGGTCTTCGTGGTCTCGTTGGTGGTCGTCCTCTCTCTCAAAGGCCTTGGTGAGTGTCTGGCCGAGGCTGTTGCCGAGCGCCTCTTTGTTCACCGATTCGTTCGAAGGTGTGACGGCGTGCCTCAGTCGCCGAGGCTGGTCCCAGTATGGGCTCTTGCAACCGGGACAACGGACTGGCTTGTGTGGTTGGCGGGGCCACCAGGCTTTGCCGCAGCGCTGACAGTGTTGCTGCTGGAGTCCGGCAGAGGGTTCACTTCCCGATAGGAGTACTCTCGACCGAGCAGGATTTCGATCTAATCGCTTAGAAAGACTCATGATTGATGGCCTGGAATTTACGCCCCCGTTTGACTAAGCGGGGGCTGCGGTCTCTGCGCGCGGCCGGCGGCGCCGTCCGCAGCGCATCGCCGTGCGCTCCGAGAGATCTCGGCCTGGCGTTGCATCACGTGATGGACTTCCTCCAGGTCGAAGCGGAGCGCGGTCTTCACACGGATCGCCGGAAGTTCTCCTCTCCGGTAGGCCCGCCGAATGGTATCGGTGCTGACCCGCAGCAGCTGAGCCAATTCTTGGACCGACACACGGTGGTTGTGAGACCTCTCTTTCATAGTTGTCCTCCGAAACCATAAGCGTGACTCATGGAACAATGAGCCCCGAGTGTCGCCAGGGGCGAGCCTAGCGGACTGAGAGAAGAAAGAAAATTAGGCAGGAAGGGTCAGGAAGGGCCTCTAGAGGTCAGGAGTGGTCAGAAAGAGATCGAAATTCTTGCGCTCACGACAGAGAGATTGCGCGGTGAAACGTGGGAAAGACACAACTGGATTGACTCCGCGTATCTGATGCGAGTACGACAGATCAGAAGAGGAAGGAATGTGCCGTGATCGTGACGACACTCTCAAAAAAATTTCAGATTGTGATTCCCAAGGAAATTCGTGAAAAGCTGGGTCTCACTCCGAAACAGCGTCTTCATGTCATGGAGACGGGTGGTGTGATCACCCTGGTGCCGGAACTCCCGCTCGTATTGCTCAAGGGAGCGCTGAAAGGGATGTCTACGACGCACTTGCGGGAGAAGAATGACCGGTGACGAAGGTGCATGAACAAACGATTTTAGAGAAACTCCGGCAATTGTCCCCGGAACGACTTGCCGAGGTCGAAGATTTCGTTGATTTTCTGGCGCACCGCCAGGGGAAGGAACGTGGGCTGACATACACCGCCGGACAACTCGCCACGGCCGCCTTTATGCGGGTCTGGGACAATCCAGCCGACGCCGACTATGACCGGCTCTGAATTGATGGTTCTGGTTTTGGGAGGTTGGCTGATTGCTCTTTCGGAGTGCGGAACGTTGACCGTTACGTCAGTTGGTACACCCGTCCTACGGCCGGCGGGGTGATCGCTTTGTGCACAAAGTCTTCCCGCACTTGTTCCAATCGACGCATGTTGTCGGCGGAGTAGTACGCCTCCCCGCATTGCGTGCAGGCCTCGGCATCCACAGTCACCAAAAGGTGATCATTCCCGATCTTGATTTCCGCTTCCACTTTCTTCGCTCTGACCTCGCCGCGCTTACAAATGACACATGTCATCGCTGTTTCCTCCGCCGCCAATCAGCTTCCCATCGCGCGGGATCTGGCTGATAGACCGTGATGATGATCAGTCGGCCTTCGTCCATCACTGGGGCACACACGACATGCAAAGGTCTGCCTTCCTGAGTGCATCCAAAAATGAGGCAGCTCGGATACGGCCCGTCATCTGGATACTCCTCGATGATTCCACCAGAGTCAAGCACCTCCAGAATTTCGTCAATGGAAATGCGGCCCAATGGCTCCGTTTCCATCTCCCGACGGGCGTGATCTGTAAAGCGACAGCCCTGGACGCACTGACGAATCGTATCATAGTTCATGCCGCGTTCGCGCTCCTCCACGCATCAGACGATGCTTCAGTGCAGTGGGAGGGAACCATCGTAGCGGATGTCTCGCCAAAATGCATCTCAGGATCAGTAGCCTGCCGGAGCGATGGGTGTTGGTGCGCCCCCACGTACTCAACGGCGATGAACGCGCCTCGTCGGGAATTTAGAATGTTCCCAATTTTCCGGCCTAGTTGTCCGCAGTTCGCAGGATGGATTCTGAATGGATTCGGAGGGGCATTAGTCCGATCCCCGATCAAATGCCAATATACATGTTACACGGATGAGTGGCTGCAAAGCCTTGAAAAGGCATCGGTTGTCGCGTATTGTCCGCAAATTAATGACGGCGTGTTATATCGACAGAAATTGGCAGACCCAACTCTTACACGGGCCCGCCTAGACTGTATCGAACCGCATCAATGACGGACAAACGACACATTTTGGCGGAGATCAAACGCCTTGCCGATTCAAACGGCGGGAAGCCTCCCGGTGTGCGCCTATTTGAGAGCGAAACTGGCATCAAGGAATCGGATTGGTACCCGTTGCATTGGTTACGGTGGGGCGATGCGGTACAAGAGGCCGGCTTCGCTCGCAATGCTTTTCAGCAGCCCTTTAGCGAGGAGTCGCTCGCTGAGAACTACGCGAAGCTCGTGGCGAAGCTAGGCCGCCTTCCCCTACAAGGCGAATTGATTCGAGAATCACACAGCAACCCTGGATTTCCTAGCGAGAAAACTTTTCGCCGGTTTAAAGGCAAAGGCAAGCTCCTAAAGGCAGTTATTGCTTTCTGCAATGCCACCCCTAATTTTGAGAACGTGCGCACCCTGTGCGAGGCCAAGCTGCAAACGATTGGAGAGCTCGCCACTACGGCGGGTAGTTCAAAAACGAAGTTTGCTACCGGATTTGTGTATCTCATGAAATCCGGAAAACATCACAAAATTGGTCGCACAAATTCGATGGGGCGTAGAGAATGGGAGCTCGGCATCAAGATTCCGATTCCCCCCACAACAATTCACCGCATAGAAACCGATGATCCGATCGGCGTTGAGGCTTACTGGCACAAACGGTTCGAAAGCAAGCGCGGGGAGGGCGAGTGGTTCATTCTCACGGCTGAGGATATTTCGGCCTTCAAACGATGGAAGAGACTCGTTTGATGCTGCTCACCACACGCTTCAACTCGACGAGGCCTGCGGCTGCGCGGGTGAGCCAAGCGTTAGGTTCAGGAGGGTTATAATGGGAAAGATAACTCGGTTTCCTGGCAGCAAAGAACGGCGTGCCCGCCTCAACCTCAACGCGCGTCGTGTGCCTTGCCAAGTATCGAACGTTGGCTCCAATTTCCAGAGCAAGCCTCCGCGTTGTCCGACGGCACATACATTGCCCTTGATGTTATGACCCTCGATCAAAACGAAAAACAAAGAAGGTTATGTGAGTTGGTCTTGTTGAAAGAAGACCTACTCGCTATGCTTAATCGACTTCGTGTAGTGAAATGAATGATGAGGTTAATTGTCTCGAACCTAACTTTGCGTTCGAGGCCAACGTGCTGAAGCGACGCACCGTTTCCTGCTATGTCTGTGCTCCGTGCTGTTCAACGCGGCGTAGGGCGGCAATGTGGACATCGTCGACCCAATTTGACAAGCTCTTGTTTTAGTCGCGCCTCTTTCTGACTTAAAGTAAATCGTGAAAGGTCGCATAAATAAAGGGCGAAGTCGCAGTCGAATTAAAACACGGGTTCGGTTCACGTTTAGTTAGCGCCGGCGGAATGAAGTAGTCGGCGTTACTCTCCCTACCTTGAGTCAACAACCTTCTACGCGCTTTCAAATATACGTACTGATACTGTGGCTGAATTTGTGCCAGAAACGATCAGAAAGCACCAGAAACACTGAACCCAGTAGAATAAATAGAAAGCTCTGAACTCCGCGAAATTCCTAAACTAAGTGGGGAAACCGTTGCAACAGCGAGCCAATTCGAAAACCTATCTTTTTACATTCACACGGAAGAGGCCACAGGTTCGATACCTGTATCGCCCACCATTTTTACTCCGATCCTTTCCAACCTCCCAAAGTCATGATTTCAGAGAAACGATGAAATGCTCGGTTTCTGGACAGAATTATGGTTGTCGGCTAGACTTCAGCAAGCTGTAGAGCTCAAACGAAGCCGAATCGTGAAAGAGGAGGGTGAGCAGATGGGTAAGGCAAAGTCGCTCGTGGTTTTTACTGCTTTGGCAGCCATGTTAGTAACCGGATGCGGAGATAAACACTTCCTCGGCGGTTCTCGTGAACAGTTGGCCATGAGTCCACACGCTGTCATGGATAGTACTACGACAATCTTTGCAGACCCTGTCGGAGCATCACCTGTGAATGACCATCCTCTTCGGTGGCTCGGATTTGCATCTCATCCATTGGGGATGGTGTTAGATTACGTTCCCAATCGAGTAGCGTACGGTATTGCCTCGCTCTTCCCTCGCTGGTCCGGATATACTGCCGAAGATGCCGTGTTACACGAACTAAGGCCAAGCAAGTACTCAACTAAGCCTGAAGAATAGTAACCAAACGGCTGCTTCTTCATTTCTCTGGCGTGCCCGCTTTTACCAAAAGGCGGGCCTTTCTTTTTCCTCTTCGCGAAGACCCCCTCGAATCGTGTATTGTTTGTAGTATGCAGGACAAGGATTGCCCGTCGAATTTCTTCAGGTCCATATCTTTGGCCAGCCTCTTTGCGGTTATGGGGCTGGTGATCGGGTGTGGCGGGTCCCCGGCCCCTGTGAAGCCTCCACTTCCACCCTCGAAAAGTGACCTTGCTTTGCTCGTGTCAACGGCGCTCTGTGAGCGCAAGGTCGACTTCTTGAAAAAACACTCCTCCGTGACGCACACCTCGACGAGTTGGGGGAGCGGGCAGGAGCTTGTCATTCCTATGCAAGGAAGTGCCTCGCACGGAGAGGAATCCTATTTCTTCGACGAAGATGACGTGCTGGTGGGGGCTTTGTTCACTTTCTCGAAGGGACTGGATCTCAAGCCCTATCCGGTGCTTCGACGCACGCTCTCTCAGCTGAAGCCGTCGGTCGAGTTCTACTTGAACGTGGCCCAATTGGAAACAAGAATGAATATGGAGAGCAGTGCGCTCCTCGAAACTGGAGACGAGAAAAGCACGACCCAGTATCTCGTCACCGGTCCTCACGACCGTCCGGTCCTGCTCCAGGCCTCCTACACGATCGATCCCTATGTACGCCTCTTCTCTCCGTACCGACGGGAGTTTCTTGATCGGCTTCGCAATTTTGCAGGGGGCACGGGGGGGCAAACAATGGAGAGTCAGGGAACCGAGGATAAAGAGCCGTTCGCGTCGTTGCAGCAATTCGCTCGTGGCCAAGCTGCCCAGCTCGCCTACTGCGGGGACAAGAACTATGAGATCGCCGCCGATGCGTACCAAAAGGCGATTTCCAGTGGATTCACAAATAAGGTCTGGCTTGCCGAAGCTCGGCACAAACTTGGGGTTGCATGGCTCGTGAAAGGCCAACTCGAGAAAGCAAAAGCGGAGTTGCTGCAGTCACTAACCCTCAGGCCTAACATCCCGGAGGTGTTGAACAATCTCGGCACGGTCCAGGTAAAATTAGGGGACACGGCGGCTGGCTTACGCTTGTTCGAAAAGGCGGTGGTTCTGCGTCCTAACTATGCCCTGGCTCGGTACAACCTTGCCGAAGCATCTGAAGCCACGAACCCGAAACGCGCTGTCTCCGAGTACGAAACCTATCTTGCTCTTGTGGAAGGGATACCCGAAGAGGAAGCCCGTATAGCACACGTCAAGGAACGGGTGAAGGCCTTGAAGCGGTAGTTCCGCGTCCTGCCTGGATTATCTTGAGTATTCTCAATTCGTGTGAAGAAAAGGATTCAGCCTCGAGCTTGTTCTTCCTGTTCTTGGAGGGTCTTGCACTCGATACAGAGGGTGGTTACAGGGCGAGCTTTGAGCCGTTTGTAAGGGATATCGCCACCGCAGCGCTCGCAGATCCCGTAGGTCGCTACAGTCATCCGTTCCAGTGCTTCATCGATCTTCTTGAGCAACTTCCGTTCGCGGTCGCGAATTCGCATTGAAAAGCTCTGATCGACCTCGGCGGACGCTTGATCACTGACATCGGGGAATGCTTCGAGGTTCTCCCGGTGCGTCAGAACGTCCCCGGCCTCATTCAGGATTGCCGTCCGTTGCCGTTCAAGATCACGGCGAATGTCAGGATATTTTGCTTTCTTCGTACTTGCCGTCCCTTTCCTCGCGGAGCGGGCGGGGACTGCGGTGTTCGGTACCTTGGGCGAGGGCGGGCGTTTACTAGAAGACCGTGCTTTCATAAGTTCATATTCTGCGGACGACAGGCCGCTGAAACTATACCAATCTGGCTGAGAGGGGGTCAATCAAGACTGGAAAGCCGTTCACACCCTACAAATCCCGGCGACCCTCGATCGATTTCAACAACGTCACTTCGTCCGCATACTCAATATCCATCCCCACTGGAATTCCATAAGCAATTCGGGAAACGCGTACGCCAAAGGGTTTAAGTAATCGGGTCAGATAGATCGCGGTAGCTTCTCCTTCAATGGTTGGGTTCGTTGCGAGAATGATTTCCTCAACCCCTCCGAGTTTCACGCGCTCAACCAACTCTTCGGCTTTGATGTCGCCCGGGCCTATGCCGTCGAGTGGGGAAAGCGCTCCCAACAAGACGTGATAGAGCCCGCGATAGGCGCCTGCCCGTTCGACGGCATACAGCGTACTCGGTTCTTCAACGACGAAGATCTTGGTCTGATCACGTTTCGGGTCGAGGCAAAACTCGCACAAGTCTGCTTCGGCGATATTGCGACATTGTCGGCAAAACGCCAACCCATCTTTCACCGCACGAATGGCATCCGCCAGCCGCAAGGCATCCTCTCGCTCGGCCTTCATGAGATGAAAGGCCAATCGCTGGGCGCTCTTGTGACCGATTCCTGGGAGACGAACCAGTTCCTTGATCAATCTCGCCAACAAGCCCTGTTGATCGACGGCCATCGCTAAAACAGGCCTGGAATTTTCATCCCACCGGTCAGCGCTTTCATTTCGCCTTCCATCAATTCCTTGGCTTTGCGGAGCGCGTCGTTCGTCGCGGCCACCACAAGGTCCTGGAGCATATCGACATCGCCGCTCTTGACGACCTCGGGATCGATCGCCACGCTGACAATCTGCATCGCCCCGTTCGCTGTGACGGTGACAATCCCACCGCCGGCCGTCCCGCTGGCGGTTTTTGACGCCGCTTGTTCCTGAATCTTGGCCATTTGTTCCTGCATGGCCTGAGCTTGCTTAAGAATGTTGCCCATATTACCGAAAGGACTTTTCATTCGCTTGCCTCCTGCTGAGCTATAGTACGAACCTCGGCCAATTCGACGCCGAATATCTCGAGGGCCTGCTTCACCGTCGGGTTCGCTTTCGCACGTTCGAACAACATCACCCGTTGTTCTTGTTCCTTGGCTGCTCGTATTTGGGCCATGGTCGGTCCCGGTGGATGGGTCTCAGTCAGCTCGATGATACGGACACGTACGGGAGACCCCAACTGACGCTCGCACAGCTTTGATAACACCAGAAGATTTTCTTCCTTCTCCAATCTCGCTCTGGCCACGGTTGCCTGCTTGGCAAATCCTATGGTGACGAAGCCGCCCTCCATTCCAACAAACCTGCCGGCTTCGAGAAATGGTGCAATATTAGGAAATGAAGCGCCAACCTCTTCTTGGACTAAGTCCCACTGCAATGTTGGTTGTGGACCGACGGCTATGGGAGGCACGGTGGCTGGGGAGGTTGTCGTCACAGCGGCCGGTGGATTGTGAGATGGTTTGGGTGAGATCGTTGACCCTTCGTCCGTTTCCCCCCTGGGCGTGTGAGCAGGTTTAGGGATGGGCCGTGACGCCGTGGGTACGCCCTGGCGTAAAGTCTGAGGAGTTGATGGCCCGCTCTTGCGCTCTTCCGGTCTAGCTGGAGGTTTCTGGCTGGAAGACGACGCTGTCTGTGCTGGGCGAGCCTCCGTACCCTCTCGTTGGCGAAGCAGGCGAGTAGCTCGAACAGCCGCAGTCTCCACCACGAAACGAGGGTGGCTGCTGAATCGTAAAGAATCTTCCGCTTGGATGAAGATTGCCAGCAGTTCCTGAAACCGCTCCGGAGTCAGTATCTTGGCATCCATCGACAGCTGGTTCAGATCATCTTCCGAGGTTTCAATCAAACTACGCAGCTCGGCCGTACTGGGAACGACTGCTGCCACCAGCAGATTACGGATGTGTTCCACGACTTCCGCGCAGAACGCCCGCAAGTCATGTCCCCGGTCCAGCAGGTTAGCCAGGCTGGCAAGGGCAGCAGGGCTGTCTTGGGCCAAAATCGCTCGGAGAAGTTCCTGCACCAGTTCTTGAGGGACGGCTCCCAAGAGCAGTTCGAGATCCGCGTGGCTGATGGTTTTGCCGCCGTAGGCAATGGCCTGATCAAGCAAACTCAAGGCGTCACGCATACTCCCTTCACTGGCGCGAGCCAGGGCCACGAAGCTCCGCTCCTCAAGCGACAACTGATCTTGCGCTGCTACGTGCCGAAGTCGTTCGATGATTTCGGTCCTGGCGATCCGACGAAAGTTGTAATGCTGACATCGCGAGAGAATCGTCGCGGGGATTTTGTGAATCTCCGTTGTCGCAAAGATGAACACGACATGTGCTGGTGGTTCTTCGAGCGTCTTCAAGAGAGCATTAAACGCCGAGTTAGAGAGCATGTGGACTTCATCGATAAGGTAGACTCGAAACTGACCACGAAACGGCGTGAATCGAACGTTCTCGCGGATCTCTCGCACATCATCCACGCTGGTGTTCGACGCGCCGTCGATCTCGATGACATCAACCGAGTTCCCCTGTGCAATTTCACGGCAATTTTCGCAGGTGTCGCAGGGATGACTTGTCGGTCCTCGTTCACAGTTGAGTGCCTTCGCGAGGATTCGTGCGACGGTCGTTTTCCCCACACCTCGCGTGCCGGAAAAGAGATACGCGTGCGCGACTCGCTTCGTCGAGACCGCGTTCATCAGCGTTTGGACGACATGGGGCTGACCGATCACATCGTCAAACGTGCCGGGCCGATATTTGCGCGCGGAGACTTGGTAATCCAATTGTCGCGTTGCTCCCCTACATTAAGTCTTAAGAAAACCTGAGATTCAGGGACGCCAGGATGTCCCTAAATACGCCAAGTTTTTTGATAGAGAGTGGGGCTAGGTGATCCTGCGGCACATAGAACTGACTGCTTACCGTTGCTTCCTTCCGGATCTGGCGGGGTTCACAGGGTTCTATTGCACAGGGCCCAGCCCCTATTCTCGATCGAGACCTTCCAGCCCCGCCCAAGCTTCAGGTGTCTATCCGCCTGCGGAAATTACGATACAGCGATAAAGGGCAGGCGGTACACACAAAATGCGGTATGGCGGAGAGGGTGGGATTCGAACCCACGGTCCCGTTGCCGGGACGCATGCTTTCCAAGCATGTCGATTCGTCCACTCTCGCACCTCTCCGCATCGAGAAGTGTAAAGGGAGAGTATCTTAGCATGCGTGTTCATGACCAGCAAGGTGACGCATTGTT
>JAOUHD010000186.1 GCA_029865345.1 Nitrospira sp. | reverse complement strand
GGTCTGTGAGGACGGCGCAGTCACGAGAATCGGGAGCGGAGCCAAACCCGTAGGGCAATAACTACTCGTTGGGTGGTGGTGAGACTAATACGCGGTCCGAAGACCTGATAGTTCGACCGTTCGATCCGTTCCAGGATCCGACTGTAGATGCCACGCATGATTTCTGCCACTGTCAACGCACGGCGTTCATGAGCTGGTAGTTCCTTGAGGGCCGCATCGGCTCGCTTATAATAGTGGTGCGCGCGTGACGCCTCATACTCCATCAACGCTCGGAATTCAGCCGAATAGCTCCGATTCAGCAGGGCTTTCTCGGGATAGGTCCATTTCTGCAAGTCATCCAACGGCAGATAGATTCGGCGTTGGGCGGCATCCGTTCCGACATCGCGCAGGATATTCGTCAACTGGAACGCCATGCCGAGTGCCACTGCATAATCCTGTGCCCGCGCTGATGTGACTCCGAATATATGCAAACAGATGAGCCCCACCACGGAGGCGACGCGATAGCAATAGAGCGACAGCTCATCGAACGTAATATACCGATTATTAAACAGATCCATCTCGACGCCTTTGATCAGTTCCTCGAAGTACGCCTTTGGAATACCCAAGTGCTTCACGTGGTGGGCGAGGCTCACCATGATGGGCGTAGTCGGGATGCCGGAATACACCGCGTCAAGCTCCTCGCGCCAGCGCTTGAGTTCGTCTTTCGGGTTGCTCCCGGCAGCCGGTTCATCGACGGCACTGTCGACGGCCTTGCAGAAGGCATAGATCGTGTACATGGCATCGCGTTTGGCTTTGGGAAGGAAGAGGAACGAATAGTAAAAATTGCTGCCGCTTTTCTTCGTGTAGGCCGTGCAATAGGCTTGAGCTTCAGAGGCATTCATGATGCGCAGCTCCTGGTCAGCGTGGAGGCTTCAAGTTTGATCGCCTTGGCTGGGTCAAGAGGATGGTCAGGGGTCGGATGCAGAATGGATGCGAGCAGTTCCACGCCGTCGACGAGTCGAGGGCCAGGGCGGCTGAAGTAGGAGGCCGCATCGACAACGTAAAGATCCGGCCACTGTTCGCAAGCCTGCTGCCATGCATCACCGGATTGTCCGACGCGCTTGAGCTCATTGACCGTACGCTCGACGGAGTACCCGCAAGGCATTATGAGGACTACGTCGGGCCGAGCGGCTTCCACGGCATGCCACGTCGTTTCATGCGATGGAGCATCCTGAGATCCGAGGACATCGAGGCCACCGGCCAGCGCAACCATTTCTGGAACCCAGTGACCTGCGACATAGAGAGGATCCAGCCATTCCAGACACACCACGCGCGGGCGCGCGGACGTCCTACTGGTTGTGGCGCGCACGTAGTCCACTCGACGATGGAGTTCCTGGGTGAGTGCCCGTCCCTTCGAGAGTGCGTTTGCCGCTTGGGCGATGCGCTCGATATCATGGATCATGTCGTCCAGCGTGGTTGGACTGAGCGTGAGCACGTTGGGTCGATGTTGGAGTGACTCGATCACGCGTGTGAGTTGGTCCGGCGTAACCGAGCAGACATGACACAGGTCTTGCGTGAGAATGAGGTCCGGACGGGCACGGCAAAACGCGTCTTCATTGAGTCGGTAGAGTCGTTGTCCGGACGCAACCAGTTCTTTGACCTGCTGGTCGATTTCTCCACTGGAGCCTCCGTCCTTTCCGACCAGAGGTTCGATCATGACGGGAATCTGCCGAACCGAGGTGGGAAAGTCGCATTCATGGCTGATGCCGACCAGCTGATCGGCCAGATTGAGGGCCGCAACCATTTCTGTTGCCCCGGGGATGAGTGAGCAGATTCTCATTATTTTATGTCGGCCATAAGCGGGTACGCACATCCTTGAGGCGCGTTTCGCTCAAACTAGCGCTGATGGCATCAGCCTCGTGTAGGTCCTGGATGGTGTGTGTATTGGCCACCGCCAAGACCTTCATCCCCGCCGCTTTCGCGGCACGAATGCCGGGGAGGGAGTCTTCGATGACCAGGCATGAATTCGGCACAATTGCAGCGGTGGACTGATGACGGTTCAGTCCGGCCAGGGCCTGCAGAAACGGTTCCGGATTGGGTTTGCCGCACGTCACATCTTCTGCGCTGGTAATGTGACTAAATGCTTTTCGGATCCCGATTTGTTCCAGTACCAACTCGATCTCAGGGCGTAAGGCACCAGAGGCGATGGCAATGGGGTAGGTGGCTGCGGCAGCTTCGATAAATTCTCTGACACCCGGAAAAATCACGAGGTGATCCTTGATCGAGGTCAAATAGGCGGCGGCCTTTTTCGTCATCAACTCTTTGAGAAGCGAGGGAGAAGTTGGTCGGCGATTGATTCGCAGTGCCTCCAGAATACATCCACGATCGTCGAAGCCGAGATAGTCGGCGTAATAGTCTTGTTTGGTCAAACTAATCTCAATGTCTGCCAATGTCCGGCGCAGACTTTCAAAGTGCAGCGGTTCGGTGTCGGCAATGACACCATCGAAGTCAAAGATTACGGCGTGCATGAATTCCTGAGGTTCGTGATGTCTCACCTGTTATGATGGAGGCGTGAACGGGCGGCATTATAGCACAGAGGGCGGCGATGTGATCGCCGCCCTCTGTGCTGGGGACGTGGAGTGCAATCAGGCGATCAGGGTTTCAATTTAAGCTGCGTTTCAACCAACCAACCTTTTGTGCCGAAGTCACTGCGGACGGAATAGATCCATCCGTTGGCCTGCAGGTCGCCGTCGAGAATCGTGAGCGCAGTTCCCGGTGGAATAGCTGGTCCCGGTTTTGTCCCTTCGGCATCTTGAGCCAGAACCACTTTTCCCCCAGGATTCGTTGGATCCGCGAGTACGCTGACCCGCTGACCTTCGCTGAATAGTGGAGTCGGTGACGCGGTGATAGGGGTAATGGTTGTTGATGTTGGTGCCGGCGGGGCTTGTATCGGAGCTGAGGCCGTCGGCATCGGCTGAGGGACTGGAGGTGTGGAAATGGGTGTTGTCGTCGGCGCTGCAGCCTGCGGTACCTCAACTGGTGCTGCAGGGGGTAGAATCGGAACAGCGGCTTGAGGCTGAGGGGCCGGGGCAGGTGGCGCCGGTCTTCGGGCGACAGGCGGTTGAGGTTGTGGGGCCGGCGATTCGCCGAGAAGCGGCCCGACGTAATCCATGATCATCTCCTGCTCCATCGCGACATAGGCGCCGCCGCCGATCAATATCAACAGAAGTACCCACAGAAGCGGACGCCCACTCGACTTTTGGGGCGGCTTTGTGGGTGAAGGAGATCGAATCGTGGTGGTCTGTTCCAGCTCTTCTTCCGTGAATTCCAGGTCCGGTTCCGGCTGACGAGCGAAAAACAGGCTCCACGTCAGAGGACTGCCAGTCAACGACGGGCCCCCAGCGATAGCAAACATCGAGCACCTCCCTCTAGCAGACAGCATCGTACAAACTAGAAAAATACTTATCACCAAGCCGATAGGCTGTCAATTTTGTCCGAATATTCAGCAGCACCCATTCTGGCAGGAATGCAGACGCAACAAGATAGCACAGGGGAAGAGGACAAGACGTGAGTGCAAGGGGCTCAGCCGATGCCATGTCTTCGGCCACGCAGTGGAACCTGTCGCAGGTGATTCAACTGCGATGTCCCGCTCGTTCTTGGCCGAGTAGCGCTGGCGCAAAACCGTGAGGACGTTCGGTGACAGTCTGGGTGGTTGAAGTGGGGTGATCATAACGAGGCCGAGATCATTATAATAGCTTTTTCCCTCGAAGCGAAATATGCATGAGAAGGGAATCGCTCGGGCCTCTTGCATGTCTGTCGAGGCGGCAGGCACAATGCAGCGATCAACGATCATGAAGTCCTACCGCGAAGAACTTTGCTTTGAGACAAAGACCAGGCGGGCCTACATCAATATCACGCCTCACATCGAGGCAGTGGTAAGGAAGAGCGGGGTACGGGAAGGTCTTGTTCTGGTGAATGCGATGCACATTACGGCCAGTGTGTACATTAATGATGATGAGTCTGGCCTCCTACAAGATTATGACGAGTTTCTGGAACGGCTTGTTCCTCAGAAGGCGAAGTATCGGCACAACGACACAGGCGAAGACAACGGTGATGCTCATCTGAAGCGACAGGTGATGGGGCGAGAAGTCGTCGTCGCGCTCAGCGGGGGCAAACTCGACTTCGGTCCATGGGAACAAATCTTTTATGGCGAGTTCGACGGACGTCGTCGTAAGCGGGTTCTTGTGAAGATTATCGGTGAATAGGAACGTGCGGAGAACCTGTGTATGACAAGTCGCGAGTAATCGTCCTGAGACTTGCATGGGTAGGAAAAGTTTGGCAACATGCGTTTTGAGTTGTCGAGTCATGGTCGCTGGCTTGTCCAGCAGGGAGCTTCGATGTTAGGCTGGTCTCGCCCCGATCCCCTCACACGGGATCTCATTCATCTCATCAATGCCCGTCGCCATGATCATGGCGACACCGATGATGCGATCGATACCTTGCAGGCATTTCTGGAGCAGGGCCGCGAGCATGATCTACTGACCGTCCTGGCGGCGCTCGATGAGGAAATGGCCGAATGGCTCTTTGATCTGGTCGCAGAGGCGAGCTGCACGTTACTGTTGGACGGATCGGACGACGAAAAGTCGGCCTATGGCACGATGGCGGCTCTGGAGCTTCCCCTGCAGGCAAACTTAACCGCCCCGCTCAAACTGAAGATTGATCCGATCGCCACGGCCGATCTTTTGCATAAGTCTCTTCAGCTTCCTGCGGGAACGGTTGTTCGTGTCGAGTCGCGCCTCTTGACCGATGCCACATTGGAGATGCTGAATCTTCAAATGTTTCATGACCACCTGGTGACGGTCACGGATTCCAGACGTGTCCAATCCGTGGCGGCGCGGTTGCTTCCTCCGGTCGAAAATACGGCGTTTCTTCTATTTGAGCTGATCGGCGCTCCGGACCCCGGTTTGCCCGATACGTGGGAAGACGGACAGCGCCGTGAGATTCTCGAAGGGCTGGTGAAGCAATGTCCGGAGCTGGCATGTGCGCCCGATACCATCGAGGCGCCGGTCTATGCCGCCTATGCGATGTTCGACGCGCAGAATGCGGTACGGCTGCATCACCTCGCCGATGAGACGGCGGCAGTGTGGCGAGAGCTGGACCCGCTTGTCAGATCTCGCACCATCGTGCATCTCCATACACAATGTGGGAATGGGGTCTACATGCCGGTGTGGACCGATCTGTTCGATCCAGAGCTTCCGGAAGAGCATGGTCCGGTCTGGACCTCTCCGGACGTCTGGGTGTTTACCGCCGATCTGCCGATCGAATGGCCAGGGGAGATGTTGACGAATCGGCTATTGGCCGAAGGCTGTACCAGGTTCGAGAATCACATCGTCGAAACGCCGGACAACTAGTGGACTGTAACGTTTAAAATGGTCGTATCATGACGTCTATGGAGGACGTGATGACACTGACCACGAGTGAACGCATGGAACTTCAACGCCAAGCGAGAGCCAGCAATGGTCGAGCCGATTCCG
>JAOUHD010000185.1 GCA_029865345.1 Nitrospira sp. | reverse complement strand
ATCTATAGTTCTACCTCATTAAGGAGGTGCCATGGCTACGACGCGCAACCTTCCCAAATCGACACGGATTTCCCTCGACCGCAGCATTGAACGGATGCGAAAGCAGTTGGCTGAACTGGCCCAGTTTCTGGGCAAGGGGACGCCGACTCGCAGTCTGGAGGAATTCGATCTGGAAACTGAACGGTTGATCGGCGATCTACTAGGGCAGGCCTCCGACATGCTGCATGCGTATGAATACGCCGAACTGGGCGAGGCCGGCGGGTTGGTGAATATGACGGACGAGGCGCCGGAAGGCACCGGCATGGACAGCCATCGGCAGAGTCTCTTGCAACGGTATCGGGTGTTGGAAAGCTGCGTGTCGGAGCTCGAAGCGCGTCGGGCCGCCGAGCCGAAACAGAAGAAAGTTGGGCAGACTCTCATCGGCCCGCAAATCGCAGAGCATATGTCGACGGAAGTCCGGAGTCTCTCACAAGAGGCCACTCTGCGCGAAGCGGGGCAGCTCATGCAGAAGTGGAAGCTCGGCTCACTCCTCCTGACCGACAGCCAGTCCTATGTCGGCTTCATCACGGATTCGGCGTTGGCGCGTGAGGTAGTGGCCAACGGGATGAATCCCAACAGCACTTCGGCCAAGACGTGCATGCGCAAGCCGGTCGTGGCCATCGAAGGTGATCGTCCGATCATTGATGCCGTGCGCATGATGAAAGAGCAAGCAACCCGGCATCTAGCCGTGACGCAGGACGGCCAAATTATCGGCGTGATTTCTGTCTCCAATATTCTCCGCTACTACTCAGGTGTGGTTTAACCACATTCACGTCAATCGGGGAGGCGAGATGATGGGACCAACCAAAGTGATCGTGAACGGCAGTGGCTTGTACGAGGCAGTGTCCGGCAAACTGATCAAAGACGGTTTCGCGAGTCGTGGTGAGCTAGAGGACTACGTGAACCATCATTACCTCCTCTTGCCCGTGATCGACAAGGCAGGCAAACCATGGCTGCTTTACGGAAAACCGGTGTACTGCCTACACGGAGTGCAATACGAAACGGTGAATGACCAGAAAGTTCACCTCACCCGGTGTCCGGATTGTGGCGGCATGGGGATTCGTTCCGACGAATTCACGGTGGAGTCGGATTGCATCCGGTGCACGGCTTGCGGACACGAGTTTGATCCTCGGTTGGAAATGATGGAGACGTAGGACGGGATAGCTTGGTCGCAACCTCGGTGACCGAGCCGTGCACCTAGAGTAACTGGCTCCTACCGCTCCGCCTTCGCGAAAATCTGGAAGTGCTGGCTGTCGACGACATCGTAATCGTTCAGAAGCCGGTAGCCGGCGGCTTCCATCTCGTGTCGGACCTCCTCTTTCGCGGTTCTGTGACCGAACATGCCGGAAAAGAATCCACGAGGGTGAAAATCGAGAATCGCGACGCGACCGCCTGGCCGTAGCGATGAGGCGAGGGACCGAAAATAGTCCACTCGATCGTTCATGTCATGATAGACATCGCAACTGAACACCAGGTCGACGGGTTCCGGAAGTCTTGGATCGTGCGGCTCGGCCCGGACCGGCCGGACATTCGGGGTCCCTCGGGCAACCATTTCCTTGATGATCATGTTGATCGCTCTCTCCTTGGTATCAACCGCATAGACTGTTCCTCTGGCCCCGACCGCCTTGGCAAGGTGCCAGGTAAAGTAGCCTACGCCGGCACCCAAGTCTGCCACCCTCGCTCCCCGCGCGAGGGACAGTTTTTCAACGACCCCTTGTGGTTTCTGCCACACATCCCGTGAGGGGTCGCTCATGTCTTGATAGTTCCATTGGGCACAACCGGTGAGGGAGAACACGACAACTAACGCGCCTAAAGACCTGAATGGCAACTTGTGGTTCATAGTCTTTCCTTTTCTAAAGAACGGTGTGTTGGGTCGGTCAAATCAGGTACCGGATGATGAGATACGGTGATGTTGTGAGAGCGATGGCCCTCTCCAAGGTCTCAGTTCACACAAGTACCCCGAGTATCATGAGGGGTGTCGACGGTCGTTTCAATATAGTTTACGCCTGTGCTTCTGCCAAGGTCAGCTCCTCAGGCCCGACTTCATCCGGTGTTGTATGTGGTTCCAACGGTTGATGTTCTGCGGCGATCAGTGAGTAAAAGACCGGCACCACAAAGAGGGTGAAGATCGTGCCGACGGTCATGCCGGTGACCAACACCATGCCGATACTGTTACGGGCCGCTGCACCGGGACCCGTTGCCAAGACTAGGGGGAGGTGACCGAAGACGGTGGCGGCTGAGGTCATCAGCACCGGCCGCAGTCTCGTCAGCGAGGCCTCGCGCACCGCCGTCAGCCGAGAATATCCGCGAGCCTGCAGTTGATTGGCGAACTCCACGATGAGGATGCCGTTTTTGGCGATCAATCCCACCAGCGTGATCAGCCCGACCTGGGAGTAAATATTGATCGTGGTGAGGTCGAGAAAACTCACCACCAGGGCGCCGGACATTGCAAGTGGGACCGAGCCAAGCAAGACGATTAAGGGATCGCGGAAGCTCTTGAACTGAGCAGCCAGTACCAAATAGATCAGGACCACCGCGAAGCCAAGCGTGACGGTGAGCGCCGCTCCCTCTTGGCGGAGTTGCCGTGACTCGCCGGCATAGTCCATGACCACGCGCGGGCCACTTGAGGCTGCCGCGGTTTCAAGCACACGGAGCCCCTCTTCCTTGGTGAAGCCTGGTTTCAGACCTCCGAAGATGCGGACGGCGTTGCGTTGCTGGAAGCGATTCAATGCGCGCGGCGCAGTGCTTGTTTCGATATGGGTGAATGTCGACACCGGGACCAATTGGCCGTTCGGTGTCTTGATTTTGAGGTCGAGCAGTGGATCAACCGTTGCACGATCCTTGTCGCCGAGTTGAGGAATGACCTTGTAGCTGCGGTCGAAGTAGTTGAACCGGTTGACGTACCCGCCGCCGAGCATCGTGCCCAGCTCACGACCGACTCCGGCCAGGTCGAATCCCAAATCCGCGAGCCGCTCACGATCTAACACGACGCGGGCTTGGGGGAGGTCGATTTTAAGGTCGGTGTCCACATACAAGAACTTGCCGCTCTGCCAGCCTGCGCCCAGAACGGACGCGACTGCCTCAAGCATCTGTTCGGCCGGTGCATCGCTCTGCACGATCAACTCCACATCGTACTGGCCTGGGGTGGGGAGCGGCGGGTCTAGTCTAGGAAATACACGGAGTCCCGGCACTTGCGACACGGCACCAAACACGTCGTCGTACATCTCCTTGGTTGAGCGAGCGCGATCGTGCCAATCCTTTGCGACCACGCCGCCGAAGCCTCCCCACGCCGTGGTGAGTGACCAGGTGTAGTCCGCCCCAGGGATAGCCGTGATGGCGTTGACGATCTGGAAGTGTTGCCGGTTGGTGGCCTGGACTGTGGAGTCCGGCGACGCTTCGAAGAAGAGGCTGATGTGGTTCTGATCTTCTACGGGAGCCAACTCCTGACGTGAGAAGTGATAGAGCGGCCAGGCTGCGAGCACGATCAGGAGCGCGGCCACCACAACTCCCCACCGCATAGTGAGAGTGCCGTCGAGTAGCCTGGCGTAGATCCCGCGCGCCTCTTCGAATCGGCGGTTGACGAAGGCAGTCAAGCGGCCTTCCTTGCCTCGCGGATGGACGAATCGTGAGCTCATCACCGGCGACAGCGTGATCGCGACGACACCAGAGAGTACGACGGCCACAGCCAGCGTGATCGCAAACTCCAGAAACAAGGAACCGGTTAACCCGCCTTGGAAGCCGATGGGGGCATAGACGGTTGCGAGCGTGATCGTCATCGCAACGATCGGGCCCAGCAGCTCCCGTGCGGCGGCTTGCGCGGCCTCGATTCGAGATTGGCCCAGACGCACATGCCGTTCCACGTTCTCAACGACCACGATGGCATCGTCTACCACCAGACCGACGGACAGCACGATGGCGAGCAGGGTGAGGAGATTCAGGCTGAATCCGAACGCGGCCATGAAGAGGGCGGTTCCGATCAACGATATCGGTATGGCCACGAGCGGCACAATGGCCGTACGGACTGATCCCATAAACAGGAACACCACGAGGGCGACGATCAGGATCGTTTCGGATAATGTCTTGGTGATTTCCGTCAGGGCGTTCCGGATGAACATCGTGCCGTCCCAGACGAGTTTCATGTCGATATCGCTCGGGAGGGTCGGCTGGATCCGTTCGATCTCGTCACGTAGCCGGTGCCCGACCTCGATTTCGTTTGCGCCGGGTACCGACCAGATGCCGAGATACACGCCTTCCGTCTCATCGTACTTCGCAATGATCGTGGCTTCTTCGGCTCCCCGTTCGATTCGCGCGACATCCTTGAGCCGCACGATGGCCCCGTTCCGATCGGCGACGATCAGCTCCTCAAATTCACCCGTGGAACGAAGATCAGTATTGGCAAGCAGGTTGACCTGGACCTGATTGCCTTTTGTGCGGCCGACCGCCGCCAAGTAGTTGTTTCGACGAAGCGCACCCTGGACGTCGCCGGGTGAGAGGTTGAGGGCCGCGAGTCGGTCAGGGTCGATCCAAATACGCATGGCGACCTGTCGCTCACCTTCGAACGTGACTCGTTGGACGCCGGGTAACGTTGCGAGCTGGGGTTGTAACGTGCGTAGCAACCAATCGGTGACGGCGGGGACCGGACGCTCCGTCGAACTGAAACTCAAGTAGAACGATGCGTAGGGTCGATCGGCTCGCTGGATTTCGATCGCCGATGGCTCGGCTTCCGGAGGCAGTTCCGATCGTACCTGCTGGAGTCGTGCGGTGACCTCTGCCAGCGCTGCCGTACTGCTGTGGTTTAATTTTAGATGGACGGTCACGGTGCTGACTCCAGCGCGGCTGGTCGATTCGACATAGTCAACGCCGCTGATTGCGGAGACGACCCGTTCGATCGGCGTACTGATGAACCCACGAACAGTTTCGGCGCCGGCGCCGTAGTAGAGGGTGGTGATGACGACCAACGAGTTTTCGATCGTGGGATACTGCTGGACCGGGAGTGATGTCATTGCGCGCCAGCCGGCGAGGAGGATGACCAGGTTGACGACGATGGCCAACACAGGATGTTTGATGAAGACGTCGGTGAACGATGTTCGAGTCGTGTCTTGCGGCATGATGATCGGTTTAGGGGGTCCCGGCCTCGTGAGTCTCTTTTGAGTTATTCCCTACAGATTCAGTGACTGCCACGAGGATCCCGTCACGAAGCTTAAAGGAGCCCACCGCGGCGATGTGCTCGCCTGCCGTCAGACCGGCATGGATCACGATCTCGTCGCCGATCATGGGGCCGCTTTCAACCTGCCGGGTATGGACTCGGTTGTGGCCATCCTTGTCCAGCGCGATGACGAACACGTGGTCGCCTCCTGGTCCCTTGCGCAACGCACTGACCGGGACGGCGACAACTGTTCGCTGGGGACCGACCGGAACCCGGACGCGCACCGAAGCGCCTGGTGATGGGACATTACGGCTGCCTTCGATTCTGGCACGGATCATGGCGTTCCGAGTGGTCGGATCAACGCGTGCGTCGAGCGCGACAATCTTGGCCACGATAGCGGAAG
>JAOUHD010000045.1 GCA_029865345.1 Nitrospira sp. | reverse complement strand
ACCGGTGTCTTCAGCGGAAGCGCAACCGGTAAGTTCGCGGTATTGATCACCGGCGAGCTGATATTGATTATGGCATCATTCCCGGCGGCCTTTCCTGTAATGGCAAAGTCCGTCTTTCCCAGGCCTAGCTGGAAATTGATCGCATCAATGTCCATCGTCTCTCGCAGTGGACCAAAGGTGCCGTCGAGTTTCACCGGCAGATTGAATGGTTGCACCAGTGAACCGACATGCACACGTGGCGTCTGCCCAAGCCGCACTGATTGCAGGAGCACCTCCAAATCTTGTAATACGTATTCCGTCGGCTTGCCGGCAGATAGGTCACGGTAGGTCAATTTCCCACCCTCGATCGACACACGGTCCACGGCCAGCAGCGCCAGAATCTTGAGCGGCCCCTCTGTTGAAGGAATTGGGGCGCGCGAAGGTTTCTCCGGCACCGACACACCTTTGCGGCCGATCGTTGAAATGTTCAGCACTCCCTTCTGGTTCTTGATCACCGTAATCACCGGTTGGCGAAGCGTGATTTCCTCCACTTCGACCTTGCTGCTCAGCAACGGCATCAACTGCACCCCCACTTCCAACGACGATAGAGATGCAACGGGACCGGTCCCAAAGGCCGGATCATCCAGCACTGAGAAACCCGCCACCCGCGCGCCGATCCTCGGCCAGATCGTCAAGCGAATGTCTTGCAGCTGGACCTTACGATTGAGAGCGTCCTCGATGAGCGGTTTGTATTGATCTTGATATTTATTGAGGTCGATCAAGAAGGGAAGGGAGAGGGCAACTCCTACAAGGAGGACCACTAGGACAAGCAAGCCTATGGCTATTTTCATCTCGATCGTCTCCGGTTGAGGATCTTAAGTATATAAACGGATTCTTCGTGAGTCAAACGAGGAGCGTTTCAGAAAACTATTGTGACCATCCAAGGCGTCACACTTCTCTACAGTTCATCGTGACTGATGCCACGGCTGAGGAAGCTGGAATACTCTCAACACGGTGGTTCCTTGTGTGTTCCCCTCCCGAACGCACAAGCAGCTGACAGGCTTGCACGGATGCCAGCCCGTCAATTCACTCCTTTGTCATACCTACGTCACCACGTCTTAGCGTTTCTTCCGGTTGGCTAGGTTTCCAGATCGCACCTGGCAGGCCAGGACATCGCAGATGACTCTGGTAGCCATGAGGCTCGTGATCTCCGCCGCGTCGTAGGGCGGTGAACATTCGACGATTTCCATCCCCGCCAGCGGTTTTGTGTCGGCAATGATCTGGAGAAACTTCAACACTTCACGCGGCAGAAACCCACCGGGCTCGGGCCACCCTGTTCCCGGCACGAATGCGGCATCCAAGCAATCCACGTCGAAGCTCAACCACACCGCATCCACCCCATCAAACGCCACCTCGAGGGCCTGCTTCGCCGCATTCTCGATGCCCATTTCCACGCAGTCGGTCACGGTCATAATGGTGGTTTGACGTTCACGGCCTGACTTCACGCCGGGTCTGGGCGCTTGCCAGCCGCCGATGCCGATCTGCACAAGATTCTTGGCCGGCACGTTGGGAATATTCGTCGCATGAAACCAGGGCGTGGTGTGCATGCGTTCGTCGAGATCGGTCTCCTGCGTGTCGACATGCCGATCGAAGTGAAGGATCCCGAGCTTCTTGCCGTTCATATTCTGAGCCACGCCCCGCACGGTGGCAAAGCCAAGCGAATGGTCCCCACCCAATACCACGGGAAAGGCCCCGCTCGCATAGACATGGCCGACCCCTTTGCTGACTTGGTCGAAGGTCTTCTCGATGTTGCCGGGGATGGTGAACACGTCACCGAGATCGCACATGGAGATCGACTCTCTGAGATCCACGCCAAGCTCGAAGCTATAGGTGCCGTACAACGCGGAGATCTTGCGAATGCCTTGGGGACCGAATCGAGTTCCGGCCCGATAGGTGGTCCCCCCGTCGAACGGCGCTCCGAGAATGGCAACGTCGTATTCCCCGCACTTGCGAACGTCTTCGACATACGGCGCTTTGGTGAAGGTATTGATGCCCGCGAAGTGCGGGAGCTCTCCACGACTAAAGGTGGGAATGCGGCGATCTTTGATGGAATCAGCCCCAGGCAGTCCCAATTCAAGACCTCGGGCCACTTCTTCTTCATATTTCGTCGTCGGCAGCAGCGCCTCCGCTTCCACGGCGAACTTCGCCTCTGGCCCGTATTTGTCGTGTAGAGGAACCTTGCCTTGGTATGTTCTCTTCTTTGCCATGAGTGCTCCTTTCTACCGGATGAATGGATTCTGACTCTCGCTGAAACACTTCTTGCAACACGAGTATGGCGAACGGCCAAACTTTCATTCTTCAGTTGGTGTCGACTCCCGCGGACTCCGCAGGGCGTCGCTCCTTGTCGATCTCCCGACCAGGAGATACAGCGTGGTCACACCGAGGATACTTCCGAGAACCAGCGGGACAGCCCAGAGTTGCCACCAGGGAGCATCGGGCGACACGGCATAGGGGCGCGGCCAGGCGATGTTGATGAATTCAAAGAGTGACCAGAGAAACGCCGCCGTATTGATCAGTAATCCCCACGAGCCCAGTTTCAGTTGACCTAACGAAGGATCCCAGCGCCCGGTGAGACGGGTGTAGAGTCCAACGCCCGTAGTCATCGCAAACATGGCGTACAACCCGCCCGTGCCGAATGCCAAGACTGTGGCGACCGCTTCATCGTTGAGCCCGAATAGCAATCCGAGCGTGGCCAGCAGCACCGTGAACATCACAGCATTCCTCGGCGCACCGGCAGCAGTCACCCGACTGAGGAAGGCCGGCATACTGCCTTCGCGAGCCATGGAAAACACGATACGAGAGGTGTACTGGACCATGGATGACCCGCAAGCCAGAAATGCGATCATGACAATGGCCAGAAAAGGAGTTTCCGCCCAGGCACCAAAGTTGGCGACGATCACCGGGGTGACAGGATCGGACACCGCACTCGTTTGCTGTAAGGTCTCACGGTTGAAGCTCAGAGTCAGGGCGGCAGAGTTGAAGAGCACTACACCACCCACCATGCAGAGGGATAAAAAGATCGCGCGGGGAACCATCCGTTTGGGCTCCTGCGTTTCTTCGGCGATGGTCGAGCAGGCATCGAAGCCGATGAATGCCCACCCGGAAATGGCAAGCGCCGCTAAAAACGCGGCGGTCTGGCTGGGTGCGGTTCCTGTCCCCATATGAGCGAACAGTTCAGCGAACTCATGCTGCCGAAAAAAGAAGAACAGCAACAGCGCAACACCGAACGAGCCGACGATTTCTGCATAGACTCCTAGGGAAATTAGATACTTAAAGACCGAGACGTGGACGAGGTTGAGGACGGTGCAAACCAGCAAAAACACCACGCCCCAGATCACAAGGGTGACTCCTGCCCCACTCGCGGATCCAAAAAAAATAGCCATCCAGATCCCGCCGGTGTAGGCGGTCGTGGTAAGCATTGCGATCGTGGAGCTGACATAGATGGCCCCGGCGTATGTGCCGGTGGTTGCGCCTCCCAGCTGCCTGGCCCATTTGTACGCGCCTCCTGCGATCGGAATCTGCGAGGACAACTCCGCATACACGGTCGCGACCAACAACTGCATCACCAAACAGAACGCCAGTGCCGGAAACCACCCGCCACCTGTGACGACTGTCTGCACACCAATAATGGCGTAGAGCCCGGCAACCGGCGAAACCGTTGCGAAGCCGATGGTCAGGCTGTTCCAGAGACTGAGGCTGCGGTGGAGTGTCTCAGGAGTATTCGTAGCGGGAGTAGGAAAAACCGTATCCGGACTTTCTTGACTTACCATGGCAGACCTCTCTGACTCGACAGCAGGTCTGACTGTTTTGGCAAGGATCGATGAGGGCAGAAACGGAGCTGCATAACGAAGCCTCCTGCTGGAAGTTTAAATTCCCAAAAGGCCATGCACCTCAGTACATGATCTCCCGGGTTTTTATCCCTCCGTGGAGCCTCGTTATGGGAGGCCGAAAACTCTTGGACCAGACGCTCCTTCCTCGAAGAAAGAAAGCCGGAACCCTAGTTTTCCTTTTGGAACAATTTTTGTGAATCCTATTGTCTTGCCATACCAAAGTCAAGTTTCTGGATGTACCCCCGCATGCTCACCGGTGACTCCGCATCTGTAGCCTTCTCAATTCCCCTCTCTCCTTCTGATCATCTACCCTGCAGATAATAAGACTTCATCCGTAGCCGTGCCTCGATTGACTTTTTTTGCCGCTGGCGAGTAGGGTCCATGCTTAAAATAGTTCATGTGAGGGAGGAAGTCGGATGCAGATTCAGGTCAATACGGATAACCATATCCATGGACGTGAGGAGATCGTCGCTCTTGTTGAGACCAGCCTGGAAGGAGCAGTCGGTCGATTTCGTGATCGGATTACACGGGTCGAAGCGCATCTCAGCGATACCAACAGTCACAAAACAAAAGGTGACGATATCCGTTGCGTCCTGGAAGCCAGACTGGCCGGTCACCAGCCCATCGCCGTGACCCATCAGGCCGCGACGGTTGAGCTCGCCTTGAGTGGAGCGGCGGACAAACTCGAGCGGTCGGTGGAGAGCACGCTCGGCCGACTCAAGGAGCGATAGACACCTCTGCAAACGCTTCGCTTTCCCCTCAGAGTCTCGTCCGAAGTGGACGTGGCTTTTTGAAACGCAGTTCAGGATCCTGTCGCTCTCAATGATCTCCCGACGAGGCCGCTATCTTCTCGCAGATTCAACTTCCCAGTGCATAACTTCAGCGCCGTTTAGCCAGCGCGTGAAAGAAGGGCTGGCTGCACCCTCAGCAATTCTTGTCGCAGGAGTCTTGCACATGGGAGCCTGGCTACGGTGGCCGGCGGCGTTGACGCCGATAAAGATACGCACGAAGCCATACTGGGAACGGCTTTAGCCATTACTCTATTTAGGGGCGTGACCTTTACCCTGCGGTATTTGATGGGTAGGGTGTACCCGGGGCAGTCACAACTGGGAGCGGACCACTTCACGGAGCTCAGTCGCGGTTACCCACGCGTCTGGCGAGTTTCAACGGGTTCTGATGGATGAGATCCCGGTTTGTCAAGAAACGTCAACAGAGCAATCAGCGCCAGGCCCGAAAGAAACCACACACACGCTGCTCTCCATTCCCTTTGGAACAATGCAAACAGACCCATCAGAAGCACCACTCCACCCACTAGCCCGGCAATGCTTGTCCCAAACGAACTCATAGCCCTCTCCCCCGGTCATTCTGGAATTTCAGAGACCATGCTGGTGGCACCAGAAGGCGCGACACCGACTTTTCTCCGCATCATACTGCGGCAACGTTCAGCGAGACAATTCTACTCCTTCTCGCAGGATGATGAAACAGTATCCGGGCAGAACATACACTCAATGGCCCCCAGTAGGGCGTGCTCACTGTTGGCCGGGGCCTTGCACTGCGGTTGAGAGTGAGCCTGAATTTCTGGGAACTCGATGGGTGAGTCATAGCCTTGAGCGGCGGATGCGGAGGCTACCTTCCCAACCTCGCTCACACTCACTCCTACATATCACCGACAAGCGAAGTGGCAGTACTCAACAGGGCTAGGAGGCGCTGTCATGGCCATCTGAATGGCATCTACATCGTAGCCGATCTCTTCCAAATCTTTTTGTGCGCGGGTGAGTTCCTCTTCGGTTACGTAGGCCACGGTGTCGGGAATGCCGTTGTCTTTGAGGGCGCGCACGATCGCGCCCAAGGTCTCTCGCTCGTCCGGCGGCATATTGGCGCCTAACGGAAATTCGAGGCGACGATGATAGGGACTCTCAAATATTTCGTTCAACGCCCTGATGGTCTTCAGCACAAGTCTGTCTTGTTCCCAAGCTTGCAGTGTAGGCCCAGCAGAGGGATGCGTCGCCAGCAGATCCATGAGGGTAATCACATTCGTAGTCAACGACCGCCCGACGAATTCCCGCTGGGGCTCAAAGGTCATCTGCTTCAGCCCCAGATGTTTGGCCACAGCGTCGACTAACGCGAAGTTGATCATGAAACTGTATTGCCCACCGAACTGGCCGTAGCAGGGCTTTTCAGGATCGTTCAAGACGTTCATGTCGGCGGTCCCGGCATCGAAGGCGCTGAAGCCGACCGCGTCCGGAGCCAGAAGCCGCTTCGCCTCTTTTAGCGTCGCGAAGGCCCCAACGTTGACTGGCACCAAGACTTCTTGGTCGATGGCCTGGAGGAAGTCGACGATGGTTTTCCGGTAAGGCAAGTCTTTCCATTCGACCTTACGATACTCTTTTTCCCAAACCAGCTCATCGAGAAAGGGTGGAAACGTCTTGAGCTCATCCAGATTCTTCTCCTGAAAAGCCCGGACGAACGACGACCAATCTTGAATCTTGGCATGGAGCAACTCGCTCAGATTGGGACGGAGATACTCTTCCTCGACCTCGCCGCCATGTTTCGCCAACAATTTCGTCGGCAGATCGTTCCACAGCTCGTTGCACATGATCCGGTCGACGGTCCCATCGGCCACACCTGTTATGTGATGTATCGACCCGCAAAGAAGGTCCACACGGTCCCGATGCACTGCCAGGTCTGGATGAGCGAGAGCCCCGTCCAACACCGATTTCTCCCAATCGACCATGACATACCGTACTCGTGGATACACCGTACGTTCTTTATCGAGGGTCTTGAGATGACTGAGGAAGCAGGCTGCCAGGTTGCCGTTGCCAGGCCCCAGCTCTAGAACGGTAAGAGGAGAGGCGTGAGGGGTACGGGGTACGGGGTTGGAAGATTGACGGCCTGCTGTCTTCTCACGCTTTGTCACGCGCTCAAAATAATCAGCCGCCAGCGCATGGGCAAGCCGGAAATCTGCGGAGGCGAACGTCTGGTAGTACGATCGGAGCTTGTCCCCTCGCAGTCCATAGAAGAGTTGGTTGAGATGGATCTGCCACTGATCGAGCGGCTTATATTCCCCGATCAACTGCGGAAGGGCGTCAGCATCTTGCAACATGTCGTTCCGTCACCAGTGAGAATGTTCGATGAATTGTCCGTTCAGTGGCCGAAATCCTAACAGATGCCTGGAAAATGCCGCAATGGGCTCCTTGCTCGCCGATTTCTTGACAGGGTCCCCTCGACAGGTGTAGCAGACAGACATGATGACCAGAGGATTTCATCTGACCGGCGGTGTGATGGTGGCGGCGCTGCTGTGTTGTCAGGCAACGCCTGCTGAAGAGATCCCACTCACCGAGAATGTGCCGATCTCCGAGTTTCAAAACCGCACAGAGGACATCAAAGCCTATGATTTCGATGCTCCACCGCGTGGCATGTTTCGCTCAATCGCCATGGCCGAAGACTTTGAAGAGCGCCTGGGGCCCCTTCGAACTCATGAAATCGTGCCGATCAAACCAACTGAACGATTTCGTGAGGATGTGGCTGCCATTTTCATTGTCTTCTCACTGCATCAACATTATCAGGCCTTCACAGTGTTCGGCCGATGCATGCCCGAACAGGTGGCCGGTGGCTTACCCGGGACGATCGTCAGCGAAGACTCGATGCACATTGCCCTGGAGGATGAAAGCGGGTATCTCACGTTGTCGCCCCCACAGAAGGGTTGGAAGCCTGGGCGCTACAAGGTTGAAATTCATACCGGCGAGCAAGTCAACGAGATGACCCTCATAGGCACGATGCGTTTCACTATTGTGGCGTCCGGCCAATAGCCTGATTGACGGTCAGCCCTACCCCTCCGACACGGGTTTGACCCTCTCCCCGCCTTCCGTTAGAATGCGCCAGTTTTTATCGCCACCTCTGACCGCAGTTCGAATTTTTGCGTACCATGACGACGCCATCTAGCCTCAATTCCAATCCTTGGGCCTCTGTCATCATCCCGATCAAGGATGAACGAGAGAACCTGTCTCCGCTTATGGCAAACCTGCTGAAAGTCATGGATTCGCACGAGCTATCACGCTCACGCCCGTACGAGATTCTCTTCGTTGACGATGGGAGCAGCGATGGAAGCAGCGATGAGCTGGATCGATTGGCTCGTGAGCATGCTCAGGTTCGAGTATTCCACTTTGACCGAAATTACGGAAAGACCTGCGCGCTTGAGGCTGGATTTCGACAATCTTCCGGGGAGATCATCATCCAGATCGACGGCGATCTTCAGCAAGACAGCGAAGATATCTTGAAGCTGATTCCCTATACCGCCTCTCATGACGTGGTCTGTGGATGGAGGCAACAACGACAGGACGGCTTCGTGAAGATGATCTCCTCCCGAATTGCGAACCCTGTGCGCAATTTATTCACTCATGACGGTGTCCATGATACGGGATGCCCGCTCAAGGTTTTTCGACGGCCCGTGCTGGAGCGGATTCGTCTCTTTGAGGGAATGCACCGATTCTTTCCGGCGCTCGCATTGATGCATGGCTTTACAGTGACGGAGGTGCCGGTTCGGCATTATCCACGCATTCATGGGGTCTCCAAGTACGGGATGGGGAACCGCCTGTTTAAGTCGCTCTATGATCTGATCGCGGTTCGGTGGATGCAGCATCGTGTGTTGCGCTACAAATTCCGTGATAACTGACATGCACAACCAACCTCAAGACAGATCCCTCCACGATGCTGATATGCGAATGTTGACCTCCTTCTGACTATCCCAATGACTACTGAAACCATCTGGCTCGGCATCGGTTTTCTCGGCCAAGGACTGTTTTTTGGTCGTTGGTTGGTGCAATGGATTGCCTCCGAGCGGACTGCCGAAAGCCGCGTCCCTATTTCCTTTTGGTATATGAGCCTCATCGGAGGGCTGATTACGCTGACCTATGCGATCTACCGCATGGACCCTGTGTTTATCTCAGGGCAAGCACTCGGGTCGGTCGTCTATGTGCGCAATCTGGTCCTCATTCATCGCACGGATCAAACCAAGAGCGAGCCTCGGCCACAGGCATGAGCGGCAGCAACACACACCACCGTTCGGCGCCTTTCACGACCCACGGGTAACGGCCACATCCGACCATGGAACGCACCTCTCCTCAGCCGATACAACTGCTTCTTCTGCTGCTCCTATCCGGTCTGCTTTTTTTCACTGGTCTCGGCAGTATGGGCCTGACGGATCGCGACGAAGGCCGTAATGCCGAAGCCGGGCGGGAAATGTTCGCCTCCGGAGACTTCGTCACCCCGACCTTCAATGGGGAACTACGCGTCGCCAAGCCGGTGTTCGTGTATTGGCTGATGACGATCTCGTACCACATCTTCGGCGTGAGCGAGTTTGCGGCACGGGCACCCTCAGCCTTGTTTGGGGTGGGGTTGATCATGATGCACTATCTGTTTCTCACTCGGCTGCGTGGCCCAACCGTCGGCCTGTTTGGCGCCTTGATGTTGCTGTTGAACATTGAGGTGCTGGCGCTTGGGCGCATGGCGATTACCGATAGCGTCCTAATCTTCTCCACCACCTTGTCGCTCTACGGATTTTGGCTCGGCCTTCATGAACCGGGCCGAGGACGCCATTGGATCTGGGCCTTTTATGCCGGCATGGCCATCGCGACTTTAACCAAAGGACCGGTGGGATTCGCCGTGCCGCTGATTACTGGTCTCTTGTATCTCGCTGCCACCCGGCAATGGCTGATCTTTTGGCAGAGAGGCGCGCCTATCGTCGGCACGTTGCTGTTCCTTCTCCTCGCCGCTCCCTGGTATGCTGCTATGTTCCTTCTCCATGGAGATGCCTATTCCACTCAAGCGAAAGTCCACACAGTTGGGCGATTCCTCGCTCCGATGGAAGGCCACGGAGTGGGCTGGTGGTTCTATTTTCCGGTCCTGCTGCTGGGCTTTTATCCGTGGAGCGCATTCCTACCGGCAGGGCTCTATCGAGCCTATCAGAGCTGGCGAGAATGGCGCCTGATGAGGAATCGCACACACGACTCAGAGACACCGCCAGGGTCCGGTAGGGAGTTGGATTGGTTTGCGGGGCTCTGGGTCGTGGGCGTGTTCATCTTCTTTAGCCTGTCCTCCACCCGACTGCCTCACTATATCGGCCCGCTGTTTCCCGCATGCGCCATCCTGGCTGCTTTATTTTGGGACCAAGGGTTAAAAGATTCTTCCACAAGAGGTCTGCGAGGGTCGGTCCATTTCATGATGGGAATTGGCTATCTCTTGGCGATTGGGTTTGCGTGTGCACCTTCTTTGTTCATCAAATTCTCAGGAAAGATGGTCAAAGAGTTCCCGCTGGCCACTCAATTTGATCTGGGTATCGGGCCTTACGTTGGCGCAACAATCATCGCGGTCGCTATGGGGCTGATCGGATATTTTGGCTTGAACGACAGCAGGCGGAGCATGGCCTTTGGAGTAGCCGGAGGCACGCTGGCGAGTGTATTTCTTATCGCCATCCTGATGGTCGTTCCCGGACTCAATCGCTACGCAATTGCGCCACCGCAGGAATTGGCTTACGCAGCCGGGTTGAACCTGAATCCGACCGACCAGCTGATTGCGTTCGGTTCGACCAGACCATCCATCGCCTTCTACGCGAGGCAAACCGTGACCTTTATCCCAGCCAACGAAATCGACCGGCTGCGTACGGCGCTGCGCAAAGATGGTCGGACGATGATCCTCCTCCCGGAATATGTTCAGGATGCCTTGCCGGAAGAAGCAGCTGGTTTTCAGCTGATTCTTAAGCGGTACGGCTACGTCTTGTTAGGCAATCAACCGATGATCACCATGCCTCAGGGTGCAAGCGTTGGCACTCCTTCAGCGCCCAAAACTCTTGGACACTGACCTACTCTCGACTCGGCTTTTCATATCTTCTTCTGATGGCGAGTACCATCGGCAGGATGCCTGGAAGGGAAGATTGAACGGAGCCAGCACACATCCCCTGCGCAATACCGGTCACTGAAAGGGCAGGACCCCTCGCGCATCAACAAGAATCAGAATGGCGAGAGCCACCCCCCCAAGCAAGGCACTTTCCCGCATCATAGACCAGCCAAGCGATTCCTCAGCGTGGTCGTCGTTCAGACCTATCGCGTCGAGCCAGCACGCCATGCAGGCGAATCCGACCGACGAGAGGACAAGAGGTGAGGTCGTCAGGGCCGCCAGCCCGTAGATGATCAGTAACACTGAGGTATTCGAGCACCTGCTCACTCCTGATCCTCCCCCACGAATCCAATGACTTCGTCTAATCCATACGCCAGCCGCCACCGCACCAACCCCGAGCGCCAAGAACAGGATGCCTAGCATTCCCTCCTCCATTCGATGGGAAAGAACCCAAAGCAAGGCAAATACCGCCGAAGTACCCATCGCCGCATATCGTAGTCCATCCTGTATTGACGCGCGCCATTGTCTTAATGGAGCCGTCGCGATGAAGCCGCAGAGGATGCCGATCACCATCCCTCCAAGGACATCGGTCGGAAAATGCGATCCTCGGAGGACACGACTGAGGGCGACGAACAGTGCGATCACGATACAGAGCGGTCCGACGAGGGGAAACCGTCTAGCCAGCACCGTCGCGACGGCAAAACTCGCCGTGCTATGTCCCGACGGAAAGGAGTCCAGTCCCGATGTCCAGGAAAGGGTCATCTGCCAGTCTCCCGCATGGACGAACTTCGGTCGAGGCCTGCCGATGAGGTGTTTCAGCCCATTGGCGAGCAGCGCGGCGATGCCGTGAGCGATCAACGACTGGATGGCCACGATCTTGACTGTCGGCTTTTCAAAGGCCCACGCGCCGACGAGCAGAAGGAGGCTGACGGCTGTCAGCCGCCATCCTTGGCCGATCCAGTCCCCCATATCGCTGGTGAACGCCATCCACGGAACGGTGAGTTGGTCCCAGGGGAGATGAATCGTCACCGATCGAACATACTTGGTGATTGGCAGATCAAACTGGGCCACACCGAGAAAGCTGATGGCCAACGCGATACAGGAACTACTGACTGCCGCGATCGAGGAGATTGTGTTCCGCGATGACTGAGACGGGGCTCTCATTAAGCCACCATCTGTAACAAGGTTCCCTGGATGTCCGGAACTGATCACCGATCACCGTGCCTTACGGCACCCAATCGGCCAAGAACACGTTGAATTCTCCGGGTTCCTTGGCATGTCGATCCGAGACCCAGACGAGGCGTTTGCCGTCAGGGGAAAACATGGGGAAACTATTAAAGTGCCCTTCAGTGGTGAGACGTTCCAACCCAGTTCCGTCGTCACCCACCAGATACAGATGGAAACTGGGACGTCCCCCTTCCCCTCTCGTTTCGATATTGGAGGAAAAGATAATACGTTTGCCGTCAGGATGAAAATACGGAGAAAAATTTGACGCGTCGGTCGTGGTGACCTGTTTCTTCCCAGACCCATCGGCATTCATGACAAAAATTTCAAGCTGACCTGGCTCGATCAACCGTTGAGCCAACAACTCCTTATATTTGGCCACTTCGGACGGATCAGTTGGATGGGCCGCCCGATAGACGATTCGCTTGCTGTCTGGTGAAAAGAATGCCCCGCCATCGTAGCCAACATCGTCCGTCAGGCGGCGAACGTTTGTCCCGTCCAGACTCATCGTATAGAGGTCAAGATCTCCATCCTTCACCGAAGTCCACACAATGGTTTTCCCGTCGGGAGAGATCGTCGCCTCTGCGTCATATCCTGGTGATGATGTGAGCCGCTGCATGTCTTGTCCGCTCAGATTCGCAGCGTAGACATCATAATCATCGAGTGCCCATCGATAGGCTCCATCTCGTTTAGGTTTCGGCGGACAGTTGGGCCCGGCAGCATGGGTGGATGAGTACAGCACCCGGCGGTCGCCGGGGAAAAAATAGCCGCACGTCGTAGCGCCCTTCCCGGTACTCACCAAGCGAACAGCCTCGCTCTCCGTATCCATCACATACATTTGATAGCAACCCAACCCTGCGTCAGCTGGTTTCGAACGGTTCCCCAGGACGTCCTTCGACCAATCGTTGGTCGACTGAAAGATCAGTTTGGTCCCGTCAAATGAAAAATAGGCCTCCGCATTCTGGCGGCCAACGGTCAGCTGTCGGATATTGGCTAGATGCCGTTCCGTAGACCGAACCGACGTCATAGTCTCTTTATGTTGATCAGCGGCCAGAGCAAATGGGGAAACCCCCATCAATGCACAGAGCCCCCATAGCCAAATCCTCATAACCTTACGACGTTGCATCACTCCTAACCTCCTTGACATCCGGCGAACCGTGCCATACTTCACGCTTCGTCACGGCTCCATCTTGAAAAATCACGTAACTATGCCATCCATAATAAAACAGGAAGCGCGACAGCTTCTCAACCGCACCCGAGGTCACGCCATACAGCACTGTGATGACACTACCCGGCACATTCGCTCGAGGGCAGGAAAACAGCACGGCCATCGTCGGCCCATCATACGTCTGACCATCGATCTGAAAACCCCTATCTCCAAGAGCAACCCGGTCACCACAAGACTCCTGTATGACGGATTGGACCGCCTGTCGCTGGTCGACTCCTGCCAGTACCAGGATCGATCCCGCATGGGGAAGGGCATTCTCTTGGAGCGAAACCACCGTCGTTCGAAGCGATCCCGTGAGTTCATGATCGGCAATGCGAGACACAACCTGCTGCAACGGCGACACAGGGTCAGCAAACGCCCGCACCACCGTCTTGTGTGGATCCGTCACATAGACGTTCAGCATCGGCGGCAGCTGAGGTCTTGTCACGCGGCGAAACGTCATGAGATCTGGATCAAGCTCCACCCGCAGCGGCTGGTTGAGCAGCACAAATTCGGCAACGTTGGTTTGCGACTGGCTTAGCGTGATCGACTTGATGTCCATCGATTCCTTCATCACAATGCGGAGGGGAATCGTCATCCGAAACGGCTTCTCAGCCTGCTCAATCTCAACCGTCAGCCGCCAAGCTTCTTTGCCACCCTCTCCCTTCACTCGACGGGCGTGGACATCGCGCAAGGATACTCGTGGGGCACCAGGCTGTTCGACCCATTGCTCGAAAAACCATCGCAAGTCCTGACTGCTTTCTCGAGAAAAGACTTCCTCGATTGATTGCCAGTCCGCCGGGCGATTGCGATAGCTGCGAACGAAGGTCTTCACGCCACGCCAGAATGGCTCATCTCCGATTTCTTGTCGAAGGAGATGAAAGACAAAGGCCGATTTTTGGTAGCCGATCGCATTGTCTTTCTCGTCATGCTTCCTCAGAAACTGGGAAACTGCATAGTCGGTTTCAGGCCTCACATAAAGATTGTACCCATCAAGCATCATTCGCCGTTGTTCGAAAGCTTGCGGAATATCCTGCACCAGCTCGTGCCAGTAGTAATTCGCCAAGTAGGTGGTCATGCCTTCGACCCAATTCCCATGTTCGTCGCGATTGAACACCGAATTGCCGATCCATGAATGGACGATCTCGTGACCCAAGGCATAGGGTTGGATGTAGTGGCGCTTGATGCTGCCGCTTCCGAGCAGGGTGAACGACGGTAGTCCAAGACCGCTCGCAAAGAAATTCTCGACCACTGCAAATTTGTCAAAAGGATAGTCCCCGAGGACCCTGACATACGCGTCGAGGTACTTTGCAGTCGCATTGAGATACTCATCCGCCAAGCCCGCATTGTCGGGCAAGAAATGGGTCTGGAGTTCGACTCGCTGTCCGGTCGGACTTTTCCATTCCCGCGATGTCGTCACAAACTTGTTGGCAACGAGTGTGAACGCCTCAGACTTGTCCTGAACGATCCAGGTTGAGGAGGTCTTCCCCGCGCTCGTCGTTTCGCCTTCCTTACGGCCCGATGCCACCACTGTCCAGCCCTGCGGAATCTGAGCCGTCACTCGATAGGTGCTGAAGGAGCCGATGACATCTGGGTACCATTGGCTCTCACCGCTTAAGTACACACCTTCCACACCGACATGTCCCGCTGTCTCGCTGGGGGTCACGAATCTCAAGTGGCGCGGCTCTCTGGGAGGGTCATTGATCTGACCCCGATAACTCAGGACCAAGATCACTCTCCGGCTATGGTCTTTGGGAAGCGAGACGACAATGCGTTGGGCTGTGGCCTCAGGAGGACGCACTATCGTGAACGGAACGACTTCATCCCGGCCTCCCTCCCCACCCGAAACCCAGTGCGTTCGCATAACAACGGACTCGACATGCAGCGTATGGGCAAGCGTAAACGTGGCCACCGTGACCTGTGAATTTACTTCTAGTTCGATCTGATCGCTCGCCACAAGCTCATGTGCTGCGGGACTCATCTCAACTGAGAGGGTGTGATGAACGTTGGTGACAGTCTCCTGGGCAGGCAGAGCCGAAGTACACCACGTGTGTACAATGGAGGTCGCCAGCAAACCGATGAGACAAGAGCGAAGGACGCGCTTCCTAATGGACATCAGGAAGCGTTTTAGCACTCGCGGCAGACGAGTACAAGCTGGATCGCGGTTAAGAGGCGTTCAAGATCGACGGGTTTGATAAGAATCTCCTGAGGGCCTAGACTCCACGCTTCTCCAAGCAGCTCCTCATTGTGACTTCCCGTCATGATGATGACACCACCTGAATAGTTCCTGTCACGCAGGGAGCGAAGCACTACCACCCCCGGCATTCCAGGCATGATCAGGTCGAGCACGATCGCATCGGGAGGCATCTCTTCGACTATCCGCAGAGCCTCGTCGCCATTTTTGACGCCAAACGCCCGATACCCGCGCAGAGTGAGAAACCGGACCAAGAGGTCGCATAGGAGAGGTTCGTCGTCGACGACCAAGACCGACTCGTCAATCTGCTCGATGACATTCCCATTCCTAAGAGGGAGCTGCGTGGTCACTGACGGCACAGGTAACTGTGAGAGTCGAGTGACGGCTTCGACGAGGACGTCCAGCGACAATCCTTTTCTGATAAAATCCGTAGCTCGGAGAGCTCGAGCTTGATTCTCCTGACTTTCTGTGGCTCCACCACCCAGAATAATCACCGGGGCATGAGGATCGATGGCCCGGATCTCCTTTAAAACAGTCAGCCCGTCCATCTCCGCCATACGGAGATCTAGCAGGGTGACTCGTGGATTGTGTGCGCGGAAGAGATCAAGACCTTCTCGCCCACTGGTTGTCGAAATAACGTGACACCCGTGCCGGGCGAGCACATTCTGTAAGAGATCACAATTCATCTGATCATCGTCCACGATTAAGACTTTGATCATCGCCGCCGGCCCTCCACAACCTAAAACGGTCTACCCTGCACAAGGAGAATAGCACGAGGCTGTGAACAATGAGAAGAAAATGCGTGGTTTATGAGCGAGATGTCGGCTGCCCGAACAGAGCCGCGACAAACGCCTCGGCATTAAAGTCCTGGAGGTCATCAGCTCCTTCTCCCACACCGATGAGGCGCAGAGGGAGCTTCAGCTCTTCGGCAATGGCTACGACAATCCCCCCTCGAGCGGTCCCATCGAGCTTCGTCAGAGCAAGTCCTGTAACCCCAACGGCCTCGTGAAATTGACGAGCCTGAGCTAGCGCGTTCTGTCCGACCGTGGCATCCAGGACCAACAGCACCTCATGTGGCGCACCGGGTAACTCCTGAGCGATCACCCGTTTCACTTTCCGCAGCTCGTCCATCAGATTGGACTTGGTGTGCAACCGGCCGGCCGTATCCACGAGGACCATGTCTACCATTCTGGCTTTGGCTGCAACGATACCGTCGAAAGCCACGGCAGCTGGATCGGCGCCATGTCGTTGGCGAATGACCTCCACTCCGACCCGATCGCCCCACACTTGAAGTTGATCAATAGCCGCCGCACGAAAGGTATCTCCAGCGACAAGAAGGGGTCGCCGCCCGCCCTGCATCATCCGCTGTGCAATTTTTGCGATGGTGGTTGTTTTTCCGACGCCGTTGACTCCAACGACAAGAGTGACAAACGGCTTAGGGCCTTCAGTGACCAGCTGATCGATCGTTGGGCCTGATACGGTTTTCAGAATACTATAGAGCGACCGACTCAAGACATTCTGCACCCCTTCCGAAGTTTTTGCGTCTGCCCCCCGCGTCTCTTCCCTGACCTGCCGTATCAAACGATCGACGGCACGTGCACCAAGGTCGGCGGCGAGCAGCGCTGCCTCCAGATCTTCAAGAAGTTCTTCGTCCGGTGCACGTCCGAGGAATCGGTCCAGCGATTGTTGCACGACATGGCGTGTTCTGCCGAGCCCCTCATTCAGCCGTTGAAACCATCCCATCGTCAACGACTCCTTCTTTGCCGTGCAGTGCGAAGCGTGACCATGCGCGGCACAGGTGAAATCCGACGAAACAACGCTCGCTCACGACGCGCCATTCGCGCCGCTTCTCGTGGATTACGTTCATGGTCGTATCCACAGAGATGGAGCACCCCATGAACCAACAACATCGTCAGCTCATCGTCGATCGATCGTCCAGCTTCCTTTGCTTGGCGAACGACGGTCGGTAATGAAATCACAACATCCCCGAGCATGTGGGTGACAGGACGCACACCGTGAGGCATCACGGCCTCACGGATGGGAAAAGCCAGGACATCAGTTGGTCGATCCTTCTTGCGATACTCACGGTTCAGGCGTCGCATACGTCTATCTCCAATCAACTCCAGGCTCAATTCCGACCGAGACTCTCCAACCGCCGATAAGAGGCGTTCAGCTAACTGGGCCAGTATGGTTTGTCTGACGGCAAACCGCGTGAGACGCACGCGAAGATAGATTGCCATCAATGAGAGCTGCTGGTTAGGTCGCCAGGCGACGAGCCTGACGCAGGCGACTTGCGGGGATTAGACGATGGCCGCTGTTGAGACGAGACCTGCCCTCGAGTATGCCGAACATCACTACCGTGTACTGGCTGGTGGCGATCATAGGCCTTGATAATTTCTTGAACCAATCGATGCCTGACCACATCCTTTTCGTCGAAGTACACGAACTCAATTCCTTCAATGTCATGGAGGATGTCTTTTACCTCAATGAGGCCGGACACCCGATCACTCGGTAAATCAACTTGCGTGATATCACCGGTCACGACCACTTTGGAATGGAACCCCAGCCTGGTGAGAAACATCTTCATCTGCTCTGCTGTAGCATTTTGTGCTTCGTCCAAGATGACAAACGAATCATTGAGCGTTCTCCCGCGCATAAACGCCAGGGGAGCGATTTCAATATCTCCCCGTTCGATCAAGCGATTCGCCCGCTCCATATCCATCATATCGAACAGCGCGTCATAGAGCGGCCGCAGATAGGGATTCACTTTCTCGTAGATATCGCCGGGCAGGAACCCGAGTTTTTCCCCCGCCTCAACAGCTGGCCGCGCAAGAATAATCCGGCTCACCTCTTTATTCATCAACGCGCTGATCGCCATGGCCATAGCGAGATAGGTCTTTCCCGTTCCAGCCGGCCCGATGGCAATGACAATATCATGCTGCTCGATTGCTTCGATGTAGACCTTCTGCGTGGGCGACTTGGGACCAACAAACCGTTTGTTCGTCACGATCATGGCCGACTCGCCAAGCACGTCCTTGAGCGACGCCTCGGGGGTTCGGCGCAATGCGCTGAGCGCATGGGTGACATCTTCAGTTTGGAGTGATATCCCTTGGTTGGTCAGAGAAGCAAGTTCGATGAGAATGCGTTCCGCTTGACGAACAGCTTCGGGAAGACCATCCAGCGTGAGTTCTTCCCCGCGGGCAGAGAGTCGAACACCCAACTCGTCTTCGATCAGCTTGAGATGCCGGTCATGGTGACCGAACAAGACCGCAGTATTGGTACCTTCTCGTAGTTTGAGTTTGCGCACGAGTCTGAGGTGGTCTCCCTCCTCTATGAGAAAGGGATTGTAACAGACTAAGAAAAGTCGAGACAAGCACAGGGAATAGCGACGCACATCGCAGACTAAGACTCTGGTTTGGACCGTTCAGGAGCTGCGACGGTGAGTTCGAACTCTTGGAAGGAAAACCCTCCTTGTTCATCCGTCGCGACAACCTTCACTCGATGCACTCCCGGTTTCACAAGTCCGATATCCCACACAATGTGACCCGTCGTTTTATCAATAGCCATACCGGGCGGGGCCATATCGAGCTGGAAGCTCACCAAGTCGGAATCTGAATCGATAGCTTTCACTGCATATTCATAGCGATTGCGATCGATGGACGTTGGTGGAGATGAGACGATTTTGGGTGCGCTATTCCCAACCGTGTAGGGATCCGAGCGCGACACCTTTCCTGCGGCGTGCTGGTCCCGCGGCCTGACGTCAACCACGACGAGATCCTGCGGTCTGACCTCAGTTAGTTCGAGAAAATCTTCTTCACCCTCTTTCACGACGCGTCCGTTCTTGGTCCATCGATACAGAAACTGTGGGATGTCTTGATCATGATCCGAGGCGTCCACCAGTGCTTGAAGACGATCTCCTCGTTCGTCCGATTTCAAGCCAATACCGACCTGAGTAATCGATGGAGGAGTATTGTCCACCGTAATGGTGTCAGATTTTCGGCTAGCCCCGGCAACCTTTCCATCAAACGGCACCGCCTCCAAATGAACTCGGTCCCCTCGCTTTAGCAGAGAAGCCGAAAGAGTTGGGCTTTTCTCGCCATCGACTACCTGATCGTTCAGATACCAGTGATACCGAACTTGGACCGTGTCATTGTCCGGATCATGCGTGTTGACCTGCGCGATAAGATCCGTTTGCCGATTGAACGGAGTCGGCCCCAAGACAATGGAGTGAATGGCGGGCGGCTGATTAGCTTTGGGAGGTTCACTGGATCGCGATGTGCAGCCAGGGACGGGCAGAGAGATGATCGTTAACAGAACACAGACTGACTCTATCCCTCTCCGCGATCGCTTCCACGAATGCGACTGAACGGCTGTTCTTCCCAAACATGCTTGAGAAGAACAGCCACACCGCTCGCCGGATGTTTGTACTCCTCTATGTTGCACTCGGTCACTCACGCAGATTGATCCAAGCGATGAACCGACTCGTGACAGCTCCAGGGTTCGTGCAAATCGTGTTGGTCAATCCCGCACTCGATTGCATCATTCCTGTAATGCCTGACTGACACCCTTTTCCACCAGTCCCAGCACCACCAGTGCCCCCTCCTTGGGCACCAATGTGAACGGCCATCACCGAAAGCATTCCCGTGCCTTGACCGATATCGACCCTTGCATTCGACATCGTACTGCTCCCCGATGCGGAGGTCCCTAGGACCGGGGTGCTCATGGCACTCCCAGTTTGATAAAACAGACCGTAGAGATACCCGTCACCAGCTGAGATACAGAGATCGTCCTGAGGCACATAGGTGGGGTAGAACACGATCCCGCCGAGTACCGTCGGCGAGGTAATCGACCGCTCCCGTGTGGTTGTGAGATTGGTAAACCAACCGTCCTTGCTTTGCACCAGACCTTGCAAAGTCGTGGTTGGATCAGTCCCTTCAAGCTTCGTGACGCTGCCAAGCGCTGTCGAAGTCACTTGATTCGTCCCTGTTGCACAGACGACACATACCGCAACGTCGGAGACATTCACGAGGCTGGTCGCCTTACAACCGTCTATGCTCCCCTCTGTACAACTATTACTCAATACCGAATCTTTAACGCCGTACAGTCGCTGTGATTCGGAGTTGGTCTTGTCGGGATTGCCGAAGAACCGCCCAGTCCCGAAAAAGAGCCACAAATTGTTGGCATCGTCGACCGCAAGGCCTGGAGCAGCTACCATTGGCCCGGCTTGGATCGCAGTCCCTGAGGGATAGGGTGAAAAGTTATCTAATACCTCGGTGGGTACGTGGCTGCCCAACAAATCATATCCCCATGTCGAAGACGAGCAGGGGGGGGCAATGTCGCATCCACCGGCAGTCAACCGGTACATCCGCCCTCGCCAGGGAAGACTACCGTCATTAATCACCGACCCGCCATAGACCGCATCGGCGCGATAATCCAAGTCACGATCCACGCTGACCAAATCGCCGACGAAGGTATTCAGATCCCCTCCTGAGGCACTCTTTATCGGAAACGTTGTGAACACATTGGCTGCACTGCCCCCTGTGCCCGTCTTGGGGCCGACCTTGATATCGACCGCATAAAATTTCCCTGTCTGCCCAATTTGGCCCTCATATCCGGTTGCACCTGATCCAAAGACGGCAAGCCATACATCATCGCAGGGACCGGTCAGTGGACAGGTATTCGGACCAGGTGGGTTCATTCGTATGATTGCGGGATAGCTGGTCGATAACCCCATGCCAGCATCGCTGAACGACCAGAGGAGCTTAGGCTCCGCATCAGGATCCGTAATATCGAGGGCAAAATAGGCGGTGTAGAACGTTCGGTTGGTTCCTCCGATGCTCACCGTCATGGGAGGAGCACCACCTGCGCCACAAGCCCCACAGCTCCCACCCATGCGAAATCCCCCGATGAGAATCGTGCCCCATCCGTTCGGGTGGATACAGCCCGTGGCCACTGGATTACTGCAGGCCGGCTCGGGAGTGAAGATACGAACGTCCGTCACTTTCGGTTTGAGATCCACATAGTACACGTGCGTGTAGTCGGCCTGCGCCAACCAGCGAAGATGCGGCAAGAGTTGATAGGGGATAAGGCCCCAGAGTTCATCGCCGAGCTCTTGTCCCCGCCCATCACTCGTCGGGGTATTGGAGAACCATCCATGTTCCACCACCCCGGTCGTACTGGCATCGTCGCCCCGATTATAGAATCCCCCATTAAATGCATGGAGCATCCCATCATTCGCTCCCACATAGGCAACATGCCTTCGGTTCTTCCATCGCTTGAAGAAATTCAAGTAGCCTGGATCGCCGTAGATAAAGTCGTACGATTCCCTCGGCTGGGAGACAATCGTCGGTGTCGAATGCACGGGGTCGCCGAATTTCCATACAGCCAGCCCCACTCCCGGCACTGTTAACCGGCGATCACGGAGCTGAGCCGACATTGGACAAGGCCCGCTGGCGCTGGTGTCATAACAACCTCGAATGAACTGGATAATATCGGTTGATTTAAACGGATTGGTGGTCGGTGCATCGGCATCAGCCCTGAGATACTCCTTCAACAAGGCTGCGCTTGCCGTCGTAAATGGGATTACTTCTCCCGACGCTGCCGTATGAGTCCCGTCCGTTTGGCCTTTCGTATCTTTCCCCGAGTCAACCACACCATCATTGTTGGCATCGACCCAGGTTAAGATTCGACGACTCGCGTGGTCTAGCTTGGCGAGTTGCTTGCCAGCCTCCCAAATCCCCTTCACCTCTCTCAAGGGAATAGTCGGAAGAGGCGCCGCCGGATTGTCGGCTTCCCCGTCAGCATTACTATCCACAAACCGTTGAACGCCGACATCGCCGGTCGTCGGATCGATAATCGTCTTCACGATATAGTCGTCCGCCAACGTGAGTTTGTTATCCTCCAGCGTATCTTCTCGGATATTTCCGAACTTATCTACCCAGAGACCCTGCGTAAATCCAGTCCATCGGACATCCGCGTTGGTTGCCGGCTCTGACGTGCCGGGGTAAAAAAATGACTGATAGAGCGCGCCTTCTCCCGTCCCGGATGTCGCCAAGACCGAAATGGAGGTACCGGATTGGCTCCGACGGAGGATGCTATTGATGGCCGCAACGAAGCGATCGCGCATCTCTTCTGCGTTCGATGATTCGAAATAGGCATCGGGTAACCCGTCTGCTCCCAATCCTCCAGTGTAGTTATTGTATTGATCCCATACGTCACCGGCATCGAATACGCTATTGTTGTTCCTATCCTCAAACGCTCCGTATTTGGCTGCATCCTTCAGAATGTTCGAGGCAGTCCCGAACGCATAAAAGGTGTAGACGATCAAATTCTGAAATCCATCGATATTCTTTCCGGCTTCACCAAGAACCGGCAACGTGGCCTGACGAAGATCCGTCGTATGGGCATAGTAGGCGACATCATCCAGATAGTGGCTACCCTCCGACGTACAGGTATCGGCACTCAGCCCACCATAATACGCAGAACAGTTGTCGTGATGATCTATTTGACCATTCGCACCGTGATTGACCATCCCCCCGCCATGAGAGATATGGGGCGCCGACGAATGTGCTTCCGTACAGCCTGCGCCGCCAGGACAATGGCCAACAAATCCCACCGGGGCATGCGAAGCGGCAGTGTGAGCATGATCCCTGATCGATGCTGGAACATTCGTGTCTTTTGTCGGTTGCCCATCCGTAAAGATCATGACGAAACTTTTGCAGCATTTGACGTACTGAGGACTGTCGGACCAGGGTGATGTGTAATAGTAGGGATCTTTGTTCTGCACGTTGTACGAATAGTCTGAAGTC
>JAOUHD010000217.1 GCA_029865345.1 Nitrospira sp. | reverse complement strand
CGACTCGATCCCGTCCATTTCGCTGCAGAACATTGGCACGAGCGTGTTCGAGATATTGAAGGAACGCATGGCGCGTCGCGTTCCCAAAATCGACTCCGCTTCGTCGATGAAGATAAATGGCAAGGCACCGTCCCGGCGTCTTGCCCTCGCTTGCTCGAAGAGGTCACGAACGATCCGTTCCGATTCCCCCAGCCACATGTTGAGGATTTCAGGCCCTTTTACATGCAGGAATGCTCCGCCTGTCACCGGCGGACGCTTATCCCCATCGGGCAGGTGCTCTGGCTTGAATTCGCTGACCAGCTTGGCCAAGCTACCGGCGGCCGCTTGCCCGATAAGGGTCTTCCCACATCCGGGCGGTCCGTAGAGAAGAAAACCTTTGGGTTGGGAAAACTTGAACTGCTCAAAGGTCTTGGCATGAAGTAGTGGATACTCAATCGCTTTCCGAATGGCAGCGATCGCCTCGTTCTGTCCGCCAATCTGCTCCCAAGTAATGTTCGGGGTTTCGTCTAGGACATGTCGGCTTGCTTTGCGATCGCCCAGTTTCTCGATCGCCACACGGTGGCTAGGATCGATACGGATCTCATCACCTGCCTTGAGCTCCACGCCGACGAGATCAGTCGACCGCTGTAGAATCAACGATTGCCGGCCCATCTCCTGTTCAAACCGCAACCGTCCGTCAAGCATGGCCTCGGCCAGTTTCAAGATCGGCCCATTCTGATCGTACCCGAGCGTCTTGATCACTGCGTAGGCTTCATTCACCAGAATCTGAGTTCCGATCTTCAGATCCGTATCGGAAACGCGGGGGTCCACGTTGGCATAGTACTCAGCCCCACCGACAACGATGCGGGCGAGTCCCGTACCTGGAATATCCAGTAAGATGCCGATTCGATTGGCTGGTGCCGTCAGTTTGGCAACGACCTCGCCGACCTTCTTGAATTCCAGTTCACGTTGCTGATGGGCGGCTTGAGACAGCGTCACCGCATGGCGCAGCTTATACAGCAGCTTCTGTCGAGCATCCCCCTCAGGAAATGAGGCCAGACATTGCTCAATCAACTCAAGCGGATCGGTTTCTGTCTTCAGTGCCGGCTCATCGCTCCGATTGTTGGATTCATCCTGTTCAGGAGCTCTGCGATCACCCATGGAAGATCCTCCATAAAGACGGCACGGATGATCCTAGCATACGCATGCCTTGAATTACCGTTGCACTAATTGACAGCCTGGAGGACCACCGAAACCTTTTCACGCCGATTTCCACGCAGAATCTCCACACTCACCTGCTCACCAACTTTGTGCGCTTCCATCACATCCATCAGGTCATCAATGGTGGCTACCGGCTTTCCGGCGGCTGAGACAATAATGTCGCCGAGCTGCACCTGCCCCATCATGGTTTCACGCGCCCCCTTGAGCCCTGCACGGTCAGCGGCACCGCCGCGCGTCACCTTGCCGATGATGACCCCCTTAATCCCCCATCGCTTCGCCATCGCGTCCGGCACGAGCGAGACGCCCAACCCTGGACGGATGAGCTTACCGTGCTTGATGAGCTCCGGAACGATGCGATTCACCGTATCCACGGGAACGGCAAACCCAATCCCGGCGTAGGCCCCACTCGGACTCACGATTTGCGTATTCACGCCGATCAATCGACCAGCTCCATCCAGAAGCGGGCCGCCTGAATTGCCGGGATTGATCGCCGCATCGGTCTGGATCACACCTTCAATCGTCCGATTCGACATGGATTTGATGGTCCGTCCCAACGCACTCACGACTCCGGTCGTCAAGGTATGATCGAGCCCGAACGGATTCCCGATGGCCAACACCTTTTGCCCCACGCGTAGGTCATTGGAGGCCCCAACGGCTAACGGCTCCACATGACCGTCAGACACCTGAATTTGCAACACGGCCAGATCGTGATCAGGATCGGCGCCGACCAATCTCGCCTCGTATTCGCTCCGATCGGCCAATGTGACCTTGATCGAGCTGGCCCCATAGATCACATGAAAATTGGTGACGATATGGCCCTGTTTACTCCATATAAAACCAGACCCCGACCCCTGCGGAACTTCCATGACATCCAGAGACCAGATATCCTGTTGGATCGCCGTGTTGGCAATGAACACAACGGACTTGGTCGCCCGTTCAAACACCGTGATCGTCGCCCGTTCATCGGCACTCAGCTCCGGTGGAGGGGGCGTCAGCGGACGTGGTTTCCCTTCAGGGCCGTCATAGACGGCACCCAACGGCTTGCCCCACTCGGCAGCATGGGGCGACGAGCACAGCGTTGCCGTAACCAGGAGAAGCGTCAGAGATTTGACCAGCCTATTCACCCAGAACCTGCACAACGAGTTCACGCATTCTGGGACGGGTATCGAAATCCACCAACACGATTTGTTGCCAGGTGCCGAGCAGAAGCGCTCCGGCCGCAAACGGAATGGTGACGGAGGGCCCTTGGAGTTGCCCTCGAAGATGGCTGTGGCCGTTGTCTTCTCCTGGATTGACCCTGTTGTGCTGCCACCGAGCGTCAGGAGGAACCAGACGATCCCAAAACGTTTTCGTGTCTGCGCGAATCCCTGGTTCGTCCTCAATAATCATGACGGAGGCGGTGGTATGTTTGACGAATACCGTCACAATTCCAGCTGTGAGGTTGGAACCGGCCAAGGCATCGGCCACGGATTTCGTGATGTTGTCGACCTGCGTGCCGCCTTCCATACGGATCGTCAGCGAAACGGTGTGGACACTCATCCTTTTCTCCAACCCGTGAGGCTACGAAGGTAGCGGCGGTCGCTCCGGGTCAGCGGCTCGCCTCGTGCTTCTTTCAAGATTGGATCGAACACCCCTTCTGCTGTCAACGCCCGCACGGCGCTCAAGACTTGATCGCTCAGGATGCCTTCTTGCCCTAGCTTATCGAGATAAGCAAAGGCGTCCGACAAGCTTTCTTTTTTCCGAGCATAATAATCACGTCCCCGGCGCTGATTGCTGTAGGCCTCAAACTGTTCGCAGGCGACAAGAATCTCCGCCAATTGCCGCACCCATGCCTTCGCCTTCGCCAGCCGTTCCGGATAGTAGTAATACAGCATCACCTGTTGCATCCAGGGTGTCCACTCGACGCCCAGTGTCTTCAACGTCGGCTTCACCGCACGCAATCGCCTGGCCAGACGCCGCGCATAGCCCAACCGCATTTCGATCTGCTCGACAGCCCATGAGTCCATGGCCACGCCGGAGGTGATCAGATCCTGGCGATACAACGACACGAAAGCTTCTGTCTCCCGGCCATACATCGTCCTCGGGTGAAGGGCACGCCATTCACGAGGCCTCGTCGGAATACCCCGTTGCTTGGCCCAAGACCAAATAGTTCCAAAGAGCTGCCGATCGAGGCCGGCACGGCCCAGGTCATGCAGTAGGCAGGCAACGTGATAGAGCCGGACCCGATCACGTGGATGTCCGAGGCGGTCGGCCACGGTCACACACATCTTCGCTGTTCGCACGGCGTGTGGCCGATCGTAGCCGCGGATGGTGCGTCCCGGTCGATGGGGGTGCGGATAATCATAGAGTGTCATGAGGGCCTTCTCGAGAGGACGGGAAACTTCCAGAAGTTTCCGTCGACGAGAATCAGATTGAGCCATAGTTCGCAGCCAGAGCTGAACAACTGAAGAGACCGTGGCGAGAATATCGTCGGTTGAAAGGATGTGTCAAGACGACTCCGAGGGAATAGGCTCGC
>JAOUHD010000184.1 GCA_029865345.1 Nitrospira sp. | reverse complement strand
TTTGACGTTGGGGCGCGTAGCCGCCGAGGTGCAGAGGCACGGTGGAATATGGTTTCGCATCCACCACGACACGACCATAGACCCCGAGCGTCTTTCCTTTGCGGATCGTACTCGGCGGGACGTCCGTTACGCGATCACTCGTGTATTTGCCAACATCCGCACGCCTAGCTTTGCCGGACTGTTGATCCACGATCTCCCGAGCTACCTGGGGTTGCACGAATAACATGCGCGCCGTATCTCTCTCGGGACGACCATTTCTTCACGCGGGTATTCCCCTGTTGTTCTACTGCACCCTGTCGACCTTGAGCGGAGTCGGAACCGCACAGCCTCAGAATACGGACGCGCCGTCCTCACGAGCCTTGCTCGAACAGGCGAAAGATCACGAATCCGCTCAACGGTATCACGACGCGATTCCCCTCTACCGGGAAGTGCTCCAGCGCGAGCCGGAGCGAGACGACGTTCAAGCGGCCTTGGCTCGACTGCTCTCATGGCAAGGCGCTCATGCGGAAGCCGCGGACTTGTATCGAGGGATACTTCGGCGGCACCCGGTCGACCTCGATATACGGACCGCGCTCGCGCGGGTATTATCGTGGCAACAACACATGGACGAATCGCGAACGCTTTACGAGGGCGTGCTGCGGGAACAGGCCCGCCATCCCGAGGCGCTCCAAGGACTGGCGGACATATTGTTGTGGGAGGGACGCTCGGAGGAAGCACTCCGCTACTACGAACAAGCGTACGCCGTTTCAGGCGATGTGGCCGTTGCGGAGCGCATAGCGTCGATTCGGAGCACACTTGCGGAACAAGGACCGATGTCCCCGGCGACCGTCCCACCACCCGTCTCTGACGGAAGAGCCGAAACGATCGCGCGAGCACAGGCATGGGAGCGGAATGCCGAGTATGGACCAGCCATCGCCGCCTACCGACAGATCCTCGCAGAACACCCGGAAGACGACGAAGTCAACGGTGCGCTCGCGCGCCTACTGGCCAGAGATGGGCAATTGGAGCAAGCGAGTTCACTCTACCGAGATATCCTGACGCGTCATCCCGCCGATGTCGACGTACAACTAGGATTAGCCCGTGTGCGCTCATGGCAGAAACAGTTTTCTGCCGCGATCCGCCTTTATGAGGCAGTCCTCCAGCAAAATGGGGAGAATAGAGATGCGTTGCGAGGATTAGCCGACACCCTGTTCTGGAGCGGGGCCGCGCAGGAAGCCCTGGCTCACTATGCACAATTGGCGAAGGCGACGGAAGATCGAGAGAGTGCGGCGCGCGTACAGGCCATCACGGCCTCGCTCGAAGCCTCCCCGCAGGCGCCGCTCGGCTTACGGGATTCCATCCTACGCCTGCCCTACCGAGACTATGTCAAGTTGGGCTACGGTCGGTTTTCCTATTCGCGAGACATTCCGGATGAGCGGAATATCCTCTTTGAAGCGGCCAAGTCTCTTGGTGCCTATACTGTGATCGCCAGGGTTGAGCCAATCACCAGGTTCGGCTTCCACGACACGCCGCTGTCGGGCGAGTTGTACAGCCCCTTGTGGCGGCGGGCGTGGGGATATCTGGCCGCACAGGGAACGATCAACCCTCACTTTTCACCCAATTATTCGGTCGCGGGAGAGATCACGCAAGGGCTGGGAATCGCTCACCCTATTCTTTCACCGCTAGAAGTCTCGTTAGGCTATCGACACCTCTCCTACAAGACAGGTGACAGCGATCTTCTGATCCCAGGCCTAACCATCTTTCTTCCGTTCAACGTATGGCTGACGGAGAAGCTCTATTATGTTCCAGAAACTGGCGCGCTGACCCTCGCCTCTCGTCTGACCTGGCGCCCCACGAATCGTCTGCAGCTCTTTGCATCCGGCTCATTCGGAACATCAGGAGAACGCATCGTGGCCACTCAAGATTTGACCCGGGTGAGTAGCCACGCCGTCCAAGGAGGCATCACGCTCCCGATCGCCGACCGATTGTCCTTGGAAGCCACTGGCTTTTACGAAGACCGCGGTATTCTGTACCTACGGCAAGGAGGGAGTTTCAGCATCATCTATCACTGGTAAACGAGCGTAATGTCTTGCTGGCAATGTCCTTCGCGTCCTCTCATCTAAACGGTTCCCATGCTCGAACTCTGGTACCTTATCTCCTTGTCCATCAGTTGCATGATCTTACTCCTTTTGGCAGGTATCCTTTTCTTCCGAATGAGTCGCCATGCAAAGGAGCGCCGACGGCAACGTGTTACGGAACTCTGGCAACCGCTGTTAGAACGGTGCCTCGATACCCCTCTCGAAGGATTGCCATCACTCACCCCTCCCCAGCACATCGTCTTTCTCTATCTCTGGAATGAACATAGCGAGTCCAAGTCCGAGGCGATCACCACGCACTTGATCTGTATGGCCCAGCACGTTGGCGCCGATCAATTTGCACGAGGCCTCTTGCACTCACGGCTGTTACACCGCAAGATTCTCGCAGTCGTGACGTTAGGTCGGCTGCAAGACCGGTCCGTCTGGAACGAAGTCTGTGCACTGCTGACACACTCGAATTCTTTCTTGGCGTTCCAGGCAGCCCAGGCCTTACTCTGTATCGACGCGCAGGCCGCAATCCCGCTCTTAGTCCCCCTCATCGGCCATCGACAAGATTGGTCCCCCCTCAAAATCGCTTCGATGCTGGGCACGGTGGGACCTGATTTTGCCTCGGAAACGATGGTCCTGGCGGCACGACAGGGGGATTCCATCGTCGCCCCACGGTTGATTCGCCATCTCCCGACTACGAAAAGTCCGCGTGGACTCTCCGCATTACGCCAGTTCCTTCATGAGCAACCTCCATCAGATGACGTGCTGGCAGCATGTTTGTTCGTATTCGGCGAGTTTCGAGACCCGACCGATCTGCACGTGATCCGCACACATCTTTCAAGCCCAGCCTGGTATGTTCGGGTTCAAGCGGCCACCGCATTGGGCAAACTGGGAACACAGGAAGATGAAGCACGGCTCATTGCGCTATTCGATGATGAACACTGGTGGGTGCGTTATCGAGCAGGGGAAGCCCTGGCAAGCTTGAAATCCATGACGGAAAATACACTGGAACGATTGCAAGAAACCTTACTCACTCCTGAGGCTCAAGAAGTTCTGGCTCCCGTCTTAGCGAAATTCCGCGCACGCCATGCGCAGCACTCGACCTCCGACGCGACCGGTCCTATTCACCTTGTTTCCACGGAGAAGTGAGCAATGTGGAGCGGCATTGGAAGATTGAGCGTGATGACGGCGGCTGCACTTGGCGTCAGCATGCTCCTCTGGTGGTTGGTGATCGGACATCCGAACAGGCCGGTAGCAACTCCGTCCGAGGCGCCGATGTCACCGAGAACGACTGCCTCAGCGTACCAACCGATTCCTATTCAGACCGATGTCTATGCCGTTCCCCCTGGATATGTCTATCGCATTCCAGGCGTGATAGGACCCGCCACACCCAGCCTTGTATCGCAACCTGAACCAACACTCCCGTCCCATTATGCCGGTGGTGGTTCGAGTCGTCTCGCGATCTTAGTGACCGATGTACAATCCAACTGGCTAGGACTGGCCCACGGACTCAAGTCGTTCGGAGTGCCGTTTACAGTCACAACAGATCCCTATGAAGCCCTGCGCCATCGCGTGATCATGGTCTACCCGGTATTGTCAGGGCGCGTCTTACCACCCACCGCATTGAAAGCGGTGGTCGCTCACCCACGAAAAGGCGGCACACTCATCGCCAGCAACATTTATGGTGAGGGCGTGGAGAAGGTATTCGGATTCCAGGAGATTCGCTATGGCCGCGACCACTACGAATTGCGGCTGGCCGTTGATGCACCACTGCTCGAAGAATTTACTGATCCCGCCGAGCAGGTTCTTCCACTCGGCAACCACGCAAAACGCGTGCTTCCGATTGCCACCTGGTCATATAGCGAAACAAAAGAGCCGCCGTTGGCTCGGTATGAGGACGGCAGCGCGGCTATTACTCGACGATCCTACGAAGTCGGTCATGCCTATGCCATCGGCCTGGATCTCGGCCATCTTCTGCTGAAAGGACACAATCTCCGCGACGAAGGTCTTGCTCGCAGCTATGACAACCGCTACGAGCCGATGCTCGATGTATTCCTGCGGCTGCTGGCGGCCGTCTATCGGGAAGGTGAGCCCGATGCCGTGCGGCTCCATCCGGTTCTGCGCCATCGGGATCTGGCCGTGATCATGACGCACGACATCGATGCACAGACGTCCATGGCCAATGCCATTCAGTATGCACAGTTTGAAAAGAGTCAGGGCATCGTCGGAACCTACTTCGTACAAACCAAATGCATCAAAGATTTTAACGACGAGGTGTTCCTGAACGATCAAGGCATCAACGATATGGCAGCACTGCATCGGTTGGGCATGGAGCTCGCCAGTCATACGGTGGCACATTCCACGGTGTTTAGCCATTTCCCACTAGGAACAGGGACGGAGCGCTATCCGGAATATCAGCCCTACGTGAAGACCAGAACCACAACGGCAAACGGATCGGTGTTCGGCGAGCTGCGCGTCAGCAAGTACTTGATTGAGAAGCTGTCCGGCGGGGCGAACGTCATGTCATTTCGACCCGGAGGGTTGTCGAATCCCAAGGCTCTGCCGCAAGCGCTCGCCTCGACAGGCTACCGCTATAGCTCCTCCTCGACTGCTAACAATTCACTGACCCATCTTCCCTATCAACTCATGGTGAATCGTGACGTAGAGACAGAATCCGAGGTTTTTGAGTTTCCCATAACCATCGAGGATGAAGCGTTACCCGAGATGGGCTCACGTGTACCAGAGGCCCTTGCTGTCGCGGCCAAAGTCGCACGGTACGGTGGAAGTATCGTCGTCTTGATCCATCCCAACATCCTGAGTCACAAGATGACTTTTGAAAGGGAGTTTGTCGCAGCGGTGCGGGACGCTGCCTGGTTCGGGTCCATCGGACAATATGGCACCTGGTGGGCTGCACGCAATCGTGTCGAGGTAGATGTTCAGACTCGGGGAATACAGAAAGTCTTGTCGGTGATGGCATCCGAACAGCTGGTTGACTTGACCGTGCAGATCCCGAAGACGTGGCGTCTTGCAATGCAGCAGACCCCTGCGCCAATCGAGGCGACAGGCGAGAAGTTTGTGGTGCTTGGTGCGGTGCAAGGAACCGTTCGGTTAGTGTTTGACGTTCTGCCTTAGCAGGCTGGGGAACAACTCATGTTGACCCGTGTCGCCGTCACGGATATTGCGGTGTGAGTAGCCATGCAGGATGCGCAACAAGGCCGTAGCGAGCGAAGAGGCGACTTGTACTCTGGGCCGTACCTTGAACCTCTGAGCGATGCGAGAACACCGCTGGTGGGATTTCCCCGCACCCGGCTCGTGCGCGGCAGGCTTCTCTCTCATATTATGGTTGCGTGCTGCCGACCGCGTGGGTACGTTTTGCATCCAGTTCGGCCCAGCGGGCGTAGAGGCGTTCAACGTCGGCCTGGGCGGCATGGAGTGCCGTATACCGCTCCTGTAGATCGGCGGGGGAGGAGGCAATGGACGGATCATTCGCCCTAACCTGGCACGCGGCGACGGTCGCCTCTGTTTCTTGAATTCTCGCCTCGATCTGGTCCCATTCCCCTTGTTCTTTGTATGACAAACCTTTCC
>JAOUHD010000183.1 GCA_029865345.1 Nitrospira sp. | reverse complement strand
GGCTGGCAAGAGCCCCTGTTTTTGAGAAATGATTTTCCGGCTTCAATTAGCGGTTAATAGAGGTGCCCTAATCCTGTTTCATGATTGAACAAGCGAGTGATGCGTGGTTTTCCGCGTAGGTCATGGCCTTCATGTCTACACTCTGCCACACAATTATTATTCCTACTTGTCTACGAACATGACATCTCGCCTATCCAACTTGTTTGACATTGAAGACGATCTTGACCGGTTGCCTTGGAAACGTGCCATCCCGTGATGAGGCACACCTCTTGCTCCAGTGAACCCTGTCACACTTTTTAGCAGAAGGAGGGTTACATGGAGCCACCTTTGGCCATTCGACAGTCACCAAGAGGTCGTACAACACATCGTCTCTCGTTCGCTCGTTCACGCACGATGGCCACATGCCTGTGCATTGCAGCACTCGGCCTACCCACTGCCGGAATCTGCGCATCGACGCCTTCGCCGGTCCCGCTCTTTATTGAAACCCCGAACGATATCCCCCCGGCGATTGCCCAGGCATTTTCCTCACCTGAGATGTCCAAACCATGGGTACGTCGTCACCGCTCTATGGGGCTCAATCCCGCTGCATTGGAAGCCATGAAACTCGCCCGAAAAGATTCGAAACAGGATATCTCACTGGACCTCTTCGATGCCGACACACGGACGCTAGAGCTCGATGAACCAGAAATACATCGCAATAAGGCAAAGGTTTGGCGCGGACGGGTGCGAGGTGAACAGGACAGCGACGTCACCTTAGCCGTACGCGGCACCAAGATGGTCGGAACGATTACCTCAGGTCAGCGTCTCTATAAAATTGAGCCGACCGAGGACAACCGCCACCGCCTCGTCGAAATAGACGAAGACGCCATGCGGCCGGATCACCACCCACTCGTGGTGCCCGATGATGGCACTCCCGCAGAACCTCCCGCCCCAGAACCCAACCTCCAGCAGCCTGATGCCCGTTCGGCTGCCGCGACCGACGCCATGACCACCGCAGCAGCGCCGACGAACACTGTCGTCGACCTGTTAGTCGTCTACACCAAGACAGCACGCGTGAAGCAGGGTGGCCAGGCTGCCATGAATGCGCTGATTACACTAAGCGTCGATTTGGCCAATCAAGCCTACAAGAACAGCCAAATCGCCATGCAGCTCCGGCTGGTCCGCGCTGCCGAGGTGGCCTATGCCGAAACAGGCAATATGAGCACCGATCTGACCCGTTTGCAAAGAACGAACGATGGCTTCCTGGATCAGGTTCATCAATTGCGCAATCAATATAAGGCCGACCTGGTCGCGATGATCGTGGACAACGGCGGGCCTTATTGCGGCATCGCCTATGTCATGGCCAATGGACCACGAGCCAGCTTTGCCAGTTATGCATTCAGCCTAACAGATCGCGATTGCGTAGCGAATAACACCCTCACGCATGAACTGGGTCACAATATGGGCGATGCCCATGATCGGGCGAGCGGCGGCAGCGGCGTTTTTCCCTATTCCTATGGGTATCGCGATCCCGTCGGAAAATTCCGGACCATCATGGCCTACGCCTGCCCCAATGTGTCCTGTCCACGTGTGAAATATTTCTCAAACCCGAAGATCACGATCAACGGCCGTCCAGCCGGGATCGACCACCGGGTCAACCCGACAAACTCCGCGGACAATGCCCGCTCCATGAACGAGGTCCGGAACGTCATTGCGGCCTGGCGCACAGGAACTGCAACTTCCACCGCCGCAGCTCCCGACGACTTGAAAGATCCTCGTGCAAAGTCGCGCGATGATTCGGATGAGGATTCGGATAGCGACTCGGATGATGACTCAGACGATAAATCAGGTAACGATTCTCGGGGAAAGTCTCGTAGAACTATCCCTTAACCGTTACGATACAGGGAGGACCGGCTTCCGGCCCTCCCTGTCATGATCGCGTCGAGATGTCACGTTTGATAGAATGAGCGGCGTGTGAGGCTAGCCCGGAATGACGATTCTGTGATTCACCGATTCAGTTATATTCTCCTCGCCACAGTCGTGGGGCTCATTATTGGCCAGCTTGCGTGGGCTGATGAGCCACCGACACCAAAAGGCTTGTGGCACTCCGTCCTGACTTCTCCCTCCGCTGGCCAACCACCGATGCCACGAAAGCCGTGGATGCTTCGTGAACGAGAGATCTCACTCGACGACCCGCTCCTCCAGATCCTCAAGGATGCAGGAGCCAGACCGCTTCCTAGAATCACCATCGAGCTCTTCGACAATACCAACCCTGAACTGAACGTCAGCTCCACGGTCTCACGTATCAACAACACCGCCGTCATTCGTGGGACCTTCAAGCCTCCTGTGCAAGGCGACTTCACCTTCGTCATCACCGGCAATCTTCTGATCGGAACCATCCAGATTGGTGATCGGATCTATAAAACCGACCACATCGCCAATGGGCGGTTGCGATTGGTTGAACTTGACCCCGACAAAATGCCGAGGGATTGATCGTCAGTTTGCCCACGTTCATGGAGAGAGTAGCTATTCATGAACGTTCCCGCTACAATACCTCGGTTCAAAGTTGAACGTATGACTACTGTACCTGCTCAAACCAAACCGGCCCCGGAAACGCTTCTTCAACGGACGTTGAATGCCGCGTTGAACGATATCGGCACGGATGCCGCAATGGCGGCCATCTTCCACCAAGAAAATGGCCCGCTTGTTGAGCATGCGTCGCGCGGATTCACACCGAGAGATGTCCAAGCCATTCTCCGCACGCTCTCGACGCAACGTGCCGCAGCCTTGACTCCGACGACCCAAGATCCTGACGGTGGGCGTGCCATCCGCCTGCGGGTGATCACCCCCGGGGCGAAATCCCTGCTGATCATTCCGCTTCGCCATGTCAATACCGTGTACGGGTGCCTGGTCATCGGACGGAAGGAGAACGCCGCGTTCTCCAAAAAGGACAAATCTCAGCTGGAGCAGATGTGCGACGGCATGACCAAGACACTGGACCGCGAAGGACTCTTTAACACCAGCGTGATGTTGAGTCGTTCCTACGTCACCCAGGAGCCGAGTCCTCCTCAACAAACCGGAGCGGACTTGTTTCCACCGATGGCCAAGCACTTTTCACCTGAACTCCAAGAAAAAATCGAGTCGGTGTTGGCCGACGCGCATGAATATGTGGCCTATGATCGGGCCTGGGCGTGCTGCTACGATCCGCTGGCGGGCAATGTCGAGGTCTTGGGAGCTGCCGGCGATGTGAAACTCGACCCCAAAGACGCCAAGAAAGATTTAAAACCTGGTCAACGCCTGACGCTCGACAGTTCGGCGGCGGGATGGGCCGTCCGCCATCGTAAACCCCGCGTGGATCATGATCTGGCGTCTACCCAAGGTCGCTTTCTCGATCACAAGCATCTCTTCAAGGACCGGTTTCAGTCGTCACTTGTCATCCCCTTCTTCGTCAAAGGCCAGGTTGGCGGGACGTTTACGCTGGGATCGAAGGATCCACAACGATATCAGACGACCGATGCCCGCACGCTGGAGCCTATTATTCTTAAACTCGCGGAGCTCTTACAGGCACCGGCGCCGCAGGCTGCCGCTCCTTCTCCGACGACGGACCTCGACGGAACCGCGGGCCCATGGCCACCCATAGCCGTCCCGTCTGAGCCGATCATTCGAAAACAAGAACGTCAGGCCGCGATCGGCGAATTCAGCGCATTCTTGGCGACGGAAATTCGTGAGCCGCTCGCGTCCATTCGCTCGCAACTCGAAGAAGTGACCGGTGAAGGGATCCTCGACTTCGACCCTCAGACACGGGTTGAGAATGCCATGCGCGACTTGATCCGGATTGAGGCGATCCTCAATGAGATTCTCGACTTCGCCAAGCCGCTCGAGCTGAATCGCCATCTCTGCCGCATTCCGGAGGTACTCGAAAGCGCCCTCGTGGTGGTCGGAACCGACCTGGAAGCGACTCGTATCCAAGTCACCAAAGACTACGCTACTATCATTGCGCCGGTGCGCGGCGATGAAGCCAAGCTCCAACAGACGTTCTTGAGCATTTTCCGGAACGCGTGTGAGGCCATGTCTCCCGGCGGCCACCTCCATATCCAGGTTTCACAACATCGTGCTGGACGGGGGTTTGAAGTTCAAATTCTCATCAAGAACGACGGAGTTCCGATTCCCGCTGAAATCGTCGACAAAGTCTTTGAACCATTTTTCACCACGAAAAGCTCAGGCATTGGCCTCGGTCTGCCCAGCGTTAAGAAAATCATCGAAGAACACGGTGGGTCCATTGCGATCGGGAGCGCTACCGGCGAGGGCACGACCGTCACTATCCGTCTGCCTGGTGTCAGCCGAGGACCGGCATTTCGACACCGTGGGCGTGGACGCCGTCCCGCTCGTCGACCGAGCTGATACGTCTGTCCTTTTCTCACTCTCACCACCCACGGCTCATCACAACACGGTGGGATTCGAGAGATACTGTCCGTCATGTCTCACCCGTTTGACAGAATGACCCTCCATCGCTATGATTCACGCCTCAGATAGCGTCATCCAAATTGAATACGCTGAATGATGTTTATCCATTGTCATAGCTCAAAGGGAGAATGGGTATGAAACTCTTGACCGCTGCAGTTGCAACAGCCTCCGCAGTCCTATTTGGAATTTCCATGGCATCGGCCAATCCGGCGCTGCTCCCCAAACATGACGGTTATCCGATGAAGAACTCCGGCAGCCCCGTGACCGGCCAACCAACAGCAAACGATCCAGGCCAATCGGATGCGTACGGAACCTCCTCACTGCTGAAATCAGCAGATTCGGTCAAGAACGCGGAACAGAAACTGATGAAAACCGATAATGAGCGTATCACGGAAGGGCAAGGTGCCGGCAGACTTCCAAATGTCCAGGGACCTCAGATCACAATTGCTCCACCGGTGACCTCTGCAACCAAAATTACCGGTGATCGTAAAATCGACTAACGACAGATTCGCCACATATGAAAAGGGGAAGTCCTGGGAAACCGGACTTCCCCTTTTTGTTGGCTCACTGGATCACAAGTCTTATCTGGTCAATCGTGCCCCCTATGCCCCGCTATCAAGCAATCTAAACCGCCACGGTTTTTTTGCCCAGGCCCCTGCATAATCGACACCGATTCTAGGGAACGTTCCAACCTGTGTACGCGATACCCGTTCACCTCGGTCTTCGAACCAGAGTTGACTTCCATGCGTCATGTCGAGTCGATGCAACGACCGATCGATCCCTAGCTCGCGGCAGAGCTTCCCTGGACCATCGATCAATTCGCCGTCGATTTCAATCGCTCGGATCAACACAGCAGCTGGAAATTCAGCCCGCTCCGTGACCACGTTCACCATGTGGTACATGCCATAGATCAGGTACACATAGGATATCCCTGGAGGGCCGAACAGCACCTCCGTCCTTGCCGTCCTCCCTTTTGACGCATGACAGGCTTTGTCCTGCGAGCCAACATAGGCCTCCACTTCGATGATTCTCCCAGCAACGGTCCCATTCCTGTTCTCACGCACCACGTACTTGCCGATTAGCGACCGAGCCACGGCCAGCGTAGGGCGGTTGAAAAACGTTCGCGGGAGAGTCTTTGATATCGTCATGATCAGTGATGCATGTACGTCCCTGGTACACGTTCAGATTGATGCATTCACCTCAGCGA
>JAOUHD010000182.1 GCA_029865345.1 Nitrospira sp. | reverse complement strand
CTATTCCCCGCTGCCGGCCATGTCGTCGATGAGGGGACGATTGATGTCGGTGCAACCGACGCAGATTGTATCGAAGAGTGCTTCGGAATCCGCGACGAAGTTTTTCTCGTCAGGAAGCTTTTCATTCAGGACTTGAGCGTAACAGGTTTCGCACAGCATCATCAGGCCTCGCGAGACCCCGACTGTTTTTCTCCCTGCACTTCCAGCCATTCGTCCTACACCGATCCTTTCTGAAGGGCTACGAAGAAATCTTCGGCTTCGAGATCAATTCCACATTGTTGGCATTCATATGGGCGATCTGGCTCTGGAACATCCAATGGAGTTCGATCAATGCGCCCACGGCAGACGTGGTAGAACCGGCCTCGCGCATTTTCATCATCCAGCGGATCGCTCTCATATACCAGTACCATTGATCAGCCATGTCCCCTTGTTCGCTCCGAGCGAGTATACCGAGCTCTTCTTCGGACCCGCAACTACCGAAGGCGACCGGTGCTGAGGTTGCAAGCGACCACTGTCTCAGCCCCTACACCTGAAATTGAGCCTCATAGAGACCAGCGTAGACTCCTCCTCGGCTCACCAGCTCATCATGCCGGCCATCCTCCACGAGTCGACCGTTATCGAGCACTATAATTCGGTCAACATCGTGAAGTGTGGATAATCGGTGGGCAATAATAAACGTGGTTCGCCCTGTCGTCAGCTCGTTCAACGCTTCGCGGATTTTGACCTCGGTCTCCGTATCAATATTGGATGTGGCCTCGTCAAAAATGACGATGGGGGGATCTTTTAACAACACCCGCGCAATTGAGACCCGCTGTTTTTGTCCAACCGACAACTTGACACCCCGCTCACCAATCCAGGTATCATACCCTTCGGGTAACGCCGCGATGAACTCATGCGCCCGTGCGGCGCGCGCCGCCGATTCGAGCCGATTCTGATCGGCATTCAAATCGCCGTACAGCAGATTATCTTTCACCGTCCCGTTGAACAAGAACGGCTCCTGTTGTACAAACCCGATCTGCTGCCGCAGATAGGCAATCGGCAGATCACGGATATCCTTCCCATCGATAACGATCACCCCGTCTGTCACGTCGTAAAACCGCATCAATAGCTTCAGGAGGGTACTCTTCCCCGCCCCACTCATCCCAACCAGTGCCACACGCTCCCCTGCCGGCACAGCCACTGAAACCCCTCTCAGAACCGGCACGTCAGGTCGATAGTGGAACTGGACCTGGTCGAATCGAACGGCTCCATGAGCCCGATGGACAGGAGCCACTACATGAGGTCGATCGGCGACGTCCGGAATCGTATCCAGCACCTCAAAGACCCGCTCGCTCGCCGCCAACGCATGCTGCAACATATGATTGACCGAATGAATCTGATTGATGGGGACGTAGAACATCGCCAGGTAGGAGAGGAACAAGACCAGCTCGCCCAGGGTGAGATGCCCCTCCATAACCTCTCCCGCACCGTACCAGAGGATCAAAACGGTCCCGAGGGCAGCCACCAGAATCATTCCCGGCGAATAGATCGACCACAAGACCATCGCCTGGAGATTCTTCTCACTATACGCCTGGCTCAGCCTGTCGAAGCGTGCTTGTTCGTGCCCCTGACGGCCAAACCCCATGGTCTCCCTGATCCCGGACAAGGCATCTTGAAGATAGCCGTTCAGTTCAGCGGCGCTCTGGCGGGTCTCCCGATAATACCCATGAACCCTCGACGTAAACCAACTTGCAGACAAGGCCAGCAATGGGATCGGCAACAACGAGAGCACCGCCAGCTTCCAATTGAGCATGAACAAGAGTCCCGTGATTCCAAGAAGAGTCAGCGACGCCGTTAGCATTCCTTCAAGTCCATCAATGAAGATCCGCTCGACATGCTCCGTGTCGTTGGTCACCCGGGACATGATCTCCCCTGTCGAGCGATTCTCAAAATAGGTGATGGACAGATGTTGAAGGGCGGAGAAAATATGCCGACGAAGATCGTGAACCACCGTCTGCTCAAGCTGATTATTCAGCCGGATTCTGAGTGAGGCAAACACGTTCTTGAGCACATGGGCGCCCACCAGCAGACCAATCACCCATGGCAGCAACGACGTCTGCTTCGCCTGAATCACATCGTCGATGATGATCTTGATGACCCAGGGAGGCACCAGCTCCATCGCCGTCGCGCATGCGGCGCAGACGAGTGTCGTGATCGCGAGAGCGCGGTGAGGCCGAAGATACAGCAGAACACGAAGAAGGGACTTCACGAGCGGTTCAACAAGAGAGGCATCAAATTACATTCGTGGGTTCTTTTTGCCAATACTGCGAAAATTCGTCCAGCTGAGTAAGGGTGGACATATCGGCCATGCGATCCAGAAAGACTTTGCCGATCAAGTGATCGAGTTCGTGCTGAATACAGACTGCGTACAATTCGGTCGCCTCGAAATCCAGAGCTTTGCCCTTCCGGTCCAGCCCCTTGACCCGCACCAGTGAGGGTCGGATCACTTTGCCCCGCAATCCATCAACACTCAGACAGCCTTCCCAGTTGTCTACTTGTTCAGGCCCGTAATACACAATCGAGGGGTTGATAAGGACCGTTTCTGGAAATCCCCCCTCACCTTTACAGCCCATCACTACCAGTTGAATCGAACGTGACACTTGTGGCGCCGCCAACCCGATGCCCGGTTCGTCGTACATCACTTCAAACATGTCGTCGATCAACCGCTGAATCTCGGACGATTTAATCTCTCGCGGATCAATCGGCGCAGCAACTTTGCGAAGAATAGGGTTGCCTAATTTGGCAATCTTGAGCATCGCTCCGCTCTTGAGTTTCATATCCATATATTCGTAGCATAGGAATCTCTCGGCCCGCAACCTCCCGGCTGGTCGCTAGGAACTCCGTTTTGACCGGCGCGGTTCGGGAATCTCAAAGACGTCTTTATTGGTGTCCCACCACTCGATCCATTCACTCGACCATACGGCGCGATCCAGCTTGGTCGAGGTGTCCCAATCATGAAACTCAGTCTCATGGCGAGTCAAAATCCAGAGCGATTGCAAGGCCGACAGCGCCACGAAACGCTCGTCGTCGCTCACCATCGGAATCAAGATGGAGATCACGGCCTTCTGCCGGACATACCGCGCTTCGAACGCCGCAGCTTTTCTGACGGATGGATTGGAGTCCTTCGCCATAACGTCAATCGCTTCGGACGCGTTCGTGGGATCCAGACGAACGGCAACACGCAGGGCATGTTCCCGCACCCGAGGAATTTCACCGGACTCCTTTGCGGTGGAGATCAGGGCGGGAACCCCGGTGACTCCTTTCATCATCAGCAAGGTCTCGATCGCGTTGTAGCGAATCCGCGGGCTCGGCATGGTCAATGCCTGAACAAGGGCGGGAACGGCCGGCTCTCCCAAATGCACGAATTCTCCCATGGCCCAAAATTCCTGTTTCCCTTCCAGCAGCGGCAGCAAGGCTTCCGCGCGTTTGATCTCTTCAGCGCTGAGCGGGTCCTTATTGGGAGGTATCGAGACATCCGGCACATCTTGATTCTTCGGTGGCGCTTCATAGGGAATTTGGATCGGCCATATCCGCACGGGTTGATCGGACACGGCATAGAGCGTCTGTGCTTGCACAAAACCGGCAAGAATACCCGCAGCAATGCATACATAGTTGACCACGATGCGTAAACTCCTATTTATTCCAGATCATCATCGGTGACACGTTCAGGAGGGGATCATTGACACGGGTACGTATCCAACACATCGACTGGAGCGAATGGGCGAAAGCGACCCAACGGTCGCCGGCCTTAGTCCACTCCTGAATTGGCTTCCCTGAGATGCTTTCTCACCCGAACCTTCTCATGATGTTTCCGAAGCAACTGCAGACGAACCACATCCTGGTTCTCTGCGACAATTCGAACCAACCGATCCATATCTTCGGCATGGTCTCGAACCAGTTCGGACAGCTTTTGGATCTGCTCCTCGAGCTTTTCCAGGCGACTGGCCATGTTGCGTGCTGGATCTGAGGATCTCACTGTCAGCTTCGTCACACGCCTGGAATCGACTCGTGGGAGAGCCGCGACAACAACGTCTCGCTTCATGCTCACTCCTTTGTTCATCGTCAACCGATCCCGAGCTGCTCACTCCGGTGTTCTGGTAGCTAGTATTATCCGCATGGAACGGGAAGTCAACGATTCCACTTCCTTTCTATTTCATGGAGGTCCTGCTAGAATCCAGCCGATGAAGAATATTTTCACAATGGTATTGGCTGGCGGTAAAGGGGAGCGTCTATTCCCGCTGACGGACCAACGTGCAAAGCCGGCGGTTCCCTTCGGCGGGAAGTATCGCATTATCGATTTTACCCTCAGCAATTGTCTGAATTCCGGGCTCCGCAAAATCGCGGTCCTCATCCAATACAAATCACACTCGCTCGATCGTCACATCCGGGTCGGCTGGAATATCCTCAACGCGGAACTTGGCGAATATATCGCCTCGATCCCTCCTCAACAGCGCATCAGCGAAGACTGGTACCGTGGCACCGCCGATGCCGTGTATCAGAATATGTTCTTGATCGACGGGGAAAACCCGGAGTTCCTGCTGATCCTCGCCGGCGATCACGTCTACAAGATGAACTATGCAGAGATGTACCACTGGCTCATCGCCAAGAGCGCAGATGCGGTCGTCGGGGCCATCGACATACCCGTCCAGGAAGCGACTCGCTTCGGCGTCATCGCAGTCGACAAGGACTACCGGATTACTCGCTTCGATGAAAAGCCGGCGCATCCCATTCCACTCCCCAACGATCCCGCCCATGCCTTCGCGTCGATGGGCATCTACCTGTTCCGCACCAAGGCCATCCGCGAACACCTGATTGCGGACGCTCGGGAAGGCAGCGCGCACGACTTCGGGAAAAACATTATTCCCCGAATGATTGAACAAGGGCGAGTGTATGCCTTCAAATTTCAAGATGCCAACAACAAAGCCGTCAAGTACTGGCGCGACATTGGAACGCTCGACGCATACTGGGAAGCGAACATGGATTTGGTCGCCGTCGACCCTCAATTCAATCTGTACGACCCAGCCTGGCCGATCCGAACCTATCAGGGGCAGTTTCCACCGGCCAAGTTCGTGTTCGCGCAGGATTTTCAGGGAGGCCGGATGGGGGTCGCGCTTGATTCGATCGTCTGCGGCGGCTGCATCGTGTCGGGGGGACGGGTCCAAAATTCGATTGTGTCCCCGAACGTCCGCGTACAAGACCACGCAGATGTCAGGGAATCCATTCTCATGGAGAACGTGACGATCGGCGCGCAGAGCCGCATCAGACGCGCCATCATCGACAAGGATGTGACGATCCCGCCACATACGGAAATCGGGTACGATCGAGAGGCCGACGCGCAACGATTTACCGTGACAGAATCAGGACTTGTCGTCATCTCAAAAGGAATGAAGCTGCATGCCGCCGTCGATCCATCCGGTTGATCTCATCGCGGCGCTTCGCCAACGACATCTCACGCCAGCCATTGTGTTTCTCACCTCACGGCGAGCCTGTGACGAAGCGATGGAAGCATTCGATCACGCCGATCTCGTGCTTCCTCCGGTGCGACAAGAGGCGATCGGTACGGCGCTCGAACGGGTCATCGCGCAGTATCCGAGCATTACCGAGCATCCCCTCATTCCCATCGTGCAACGAATCGGCGTCGCCGCCCACCATGCTGGACATCTGCC
>JAOUHD010000044.1 GCA_029865345.1 Nitrospira sp. | reverse complement strand
TCGGGAAAGTCATCCATCATGCCCGACAAACGTGGTTGCGCCTCACGACAGCGGTTCAGCAGGAGCTCTTGGTCTTGGCGCGAAGCAAAATCCTGGCGCTCAGCCCGACTTAGCCGGAGAATAGGGGTGAAGCCCTGACCTTTTCTTCATATGAACATCTCTGATAGAATGCTCATCCATCAATACGATGGCATCTCAATCGTCAGCCTTTGATTATTTAACCTGACGTGACATCGAAAAAAGGAGCGCTCGGATATGGCAGAGGTTTCTTGTGTGACATGCGGTCAGACTGGTGAAGCCATCACTACCCCCTTGTTTCTCGGCAAGCTTGAAGCAGAAATAAAAACCAAGATCTGCACAGGCTGCTGGAAGAAGTGGGAAGGTATGCGGGTGATGGTCATCAATGAATACCAAGTGAATCTCGGCGATGAGAGCGGACGCGAACTGGTTCGCAAGCAGATGAAAGCCTTCTTGAAACTGGACGGCGAACAGGTCGATTCGTCAAAGGTTGCCGAGAACTATCGCCCGCCGGCCAGCTGATCAGCAGTTCTTACGGAAGCGTTGTCACGAGTGCGCATTTTCCCTGCATTGTCGCTGGGTTCGTTGACATCGAGAATCCGAAAATGCTAGGGTGCTACGTTTTGCTATTCACATATTAAATACTGAGAGAGAGGATATCGGTTCGGCGATGATCACGCAGATGCAGGTCAAGGGGCTCATGTTCGACCCCTACAACAATGCGTATATCGTCATCCTCCGAGACGAGGATCAATCGGAAATGCTCCCGATCTGGGTCGGAAAATCGGAAGCCAGTTCGATCAGTCTGGCGATTGAGAATGTCGCTCCTCCCCGTCCTATGACTCACGACTTTATGAAGACCTACTTGGATGCGTTCAACGCCAAGGTCATTAGTGTGGTGATTACCGATCTCACTGAACATACGTATTTTGCCAAGATCCATTTGACCTACGCAGACTCGGAGTATACCGTCGATTCCCGGCCAAGCGACGCCATCGCCCTCGCGCTCCGGACCCAAGCTCCAATTTTTGCGAGTGAGTCCGTGATTCGAAAGCAGAGTTCGGAAGAACTCGATCAGTGGCTGGAGAATTTAAAACCTGAAGACTTCGGAAAGTTGGACTCCTGACACATTCTCGTGATTAGTGGTATGGAAGAGCACGCACCTCACACGACCGACGCCTTGATACAACTTGAGGTCAATCGAGTGGTCGAAGACTCGACGACGGACACCAGAATCGTCGTGCTGACCCGAGCCGATGGCACGTCAGACCTGTTCATGGTATGGGTAGGTGCATCAGAGGGTGAATCGATTCGACGTGCCCTGGACACATCGACGACACCACGGCCGATGAGCCACGATCTGATAAAGAGTTTCGGGGAGCACCTCGGCGTGAAGATGGAACGAGCCGTCCTCACGGACGTCAAGAGCAGCACCTATTATGCGACCGTCTTCCTCGAAAATAAGGGAGTCGTACGAACCGTTGACTCCAGGCCGAGCGACGCATTTGCATTGGCGCTCCGCTGCCAGGCGCCCATTTATGTGACCCAGGACGTGTGGAAGCGACGCACCGGTCAGAATCTTGATGCGTGGCTGTCCAAGCTAGAAACAAAGAATATCGGAGCCCAAGAAGTCTAACACCTCATCAAACGACTGGCAAAATTGCAACGGTGGAGAACAACATCATGATGACGTATTTCGAAAATCCAATTCAAGTGAAAGAAACCTGGCATCTGGTGAACGCCGAAGGGAAAACCCTGGGCCGATTGGCGGCGCGAGTCGCAAGCATCTTACGGGGGAAACATCGCCCGACTTTCACGCCTAATGTCGATATGGGTGATCATGTGGTCATCGTGAATGCGGAGAAGATTCATTTGACCGGTGACAAGATGGACACCAAACTATACCGGCGCCATACAGGGTATCCGGGAGGGTTGAAAACCGCCTCAGCCGCGCACCTGTTTCGGAAGGACCCGACGCAGCTCCTGACCAAAGCGATCAAGGGCATGCTTCCCAAGAACCCGCTTGGCAATGGCATGGCGCGGAAGCTCCGTGTCTATGTCGGGTCTGATCATCCACATCAGGCTCAATGTCCTGAACCTATTTCTCTCTAGAGACATGTGCTCAAACAGAAGGAGACGAGTCGTATGGCAGTGGTGACACAATACGCAACGGGGCGGAGAAAATGCGCAGTGGCCCGAGCCTGGGTCACTGGCACCGCAGGCGATATTACCGTGAACGAGAAACCATTGGAGAAGGCGTTTCCTCGTCTCACCCTCCGCCAAATTATCCAACTCCCGCTTGAAATGGCTGGCCTGATGGGCAAGTACTCCATCAGCGCGACCGTCTATGGCGGTGGACCAACCGGGCAAGCTGGCGCCCTCCGTCATGCCATCGCGCGAGCGCTCGTGGCGATGACTCCCGCAACCCGCAGCCCCCTGAAGAAGGAGGGGTTGCTCACGCGTGATTCACGTGTGAAGGAACGAAAGAAGTACGGACAGAAGGGCGCGCGCAAACGGTTCCAGTACTCCAAGCGCTAGACGCAGGGGCCGACGATCTGACAGCAAGGGGAAGGCTCCAAGCCTTCCCCTTTTTTATATCTTCCGTGTGGAAGGGAGCGTTGGTCCAAGACCGCGCAGGATAATCGATCGTGACCCATGAATAAAAAATTTCGCATCGCCATCGCAGGAGCCAGCGGATACGCCGGTGCGGAGCTTGTTCGGCTTGCGTCGGCCCATCCCTATTTCACCATCGCCGCCGTGACATCTGAAAAGTCAGCGGGCCAGTTGGTCTCATCCGTGTTTCCAAGCTTCAAGGGAATCCTCGACCATCAATTTGAAGCCTTGGCACCGGAAGCCCTGACGGAGCGGGCGGATGCTATTTTTCTCGCCCTGCCGCATACAAAATCGCTGGACCCCGTTGCGGCCTGTATCAAGGCGGGCAAACCTGTCGTTGACCTCAGTGCCGATTATCGGCTGAAGGACGCCGGCACCTACGAGAAGTGGTATCACACGCCGCATAGCCATCCACATTTGCTCCGAGACGCGGTGTATGGGTTACCGGAGCTCCATCGGTCCGCAATTGCTCAGTCGAGACTGGTGGCTTCGCCTGGATGTTATCCCACGGCCGCAGTCCTCCAGTTGGCACCTCTCTTCGCCAAAAGACTCGTGCAACCGGAGACGATTGTGATCGATGCAAAGTCTGGTGTTTCAGGAGCAGGACGGAGTCCGGCCCTGCCCTACCATTTCCCAGAAGCGCATGAATCCTTAGAGCCCTACAAAATCGGTCAACATCGCCATATTCCTGAAATCGAACAGGAACTGTCTGGACTCATGAAGGCAATCGGCTCCGTGACCGTGGCATTTACCCCTCATCTGGTACCGATGAATCGAGGCATCCTGAGTACGGCATACTGCAAACTGACGCAGAGCCTGAAACTGTCTGACCTTCAGGCCTTGTATCGAGAGCAGTACAAGGGAGAACGGTTCATCCGGCTCTTCGAAGACGTGACCCCTAATCCGCGTTACATTAAGGGCACAAACTATTGCGACATCGGCGTGTATGTGGATTCTCGGGCCGGATGGGTCGTCACCGTGGCAGCACTGGACAATCTCGTCAAAGGGGCTGCCGGTCAGGCTATTCAAGCCATGAATCTCATGCTCGGCATTCCTGAAGAAACAGGACTGACAGCTCCGGGCAGTTATCCATAATTGCAATCATTCAACCACTGCCACAAGCCGACATCCCACACGCCACACACAAGACTTATGAAATCAAAAAACGTGGGTATCACGACACCGCTGGGGTTTCAAGCCGCGGGAATCCATTGTGGGATCAAAAAGCCAGGCCTGCTCGATTTGGCCCTCTGCGTGTCCGACGTCAGCGGGCCGATTGCCGGAGTGTTCACAAAGAATCGCGTAGCGGCCGCGCCAGTACTCCTGGATCGGCGCCATCTACGGTCTCATTGTGGGCGGGCGATCATCGTCAACAGCGGGAATGCCAATGCCTGCACGGGTGAACAAGGGCTGGTGGCGGCGAAGACGATGGCGACCGCCGTGGCACAGCAGCTCTCCATTCCCGTGCATCAGGTATTCGTCGGTTCGACCGGTGTGATTGGTCGCGTGCTGCCGATTGATCGCATCACCACATCCGTCCCAACCTTGATCGCACGTCTGAGTATCGCAGGAGGCGCTCAAGCCGCCCGGGCGATTTTAACCACGGACTTGAAGCCAAAAACCGTCACGGTACAAGGGAGAATCGGCGGTCGCCTTGTCACCATCGGGGGCATGGCCAAAGGTTCGGGCATGATCCATCCAAATATGGCCACCATGCTGGCCTATTTAACGACCGATGCCGCGATTACTCCAGCAGCCCTCCAACAGGCGTTGAAATCGGCAACGAATCAATCCTTTAACTGCATTACGGTGGACGGTGATACCAGCACGAATGACACCGTTCTCTGTCTGGCCAATGGCCTGGCCAAAAATCGACTGATTGAACGAGATGCCAAGTCCCATCGCGACTTCGAGCGACTGCTCACTGCTGCCGCACAGGAATTGGCTCTGATGATCTGTCGAGACGGCGAAGGGGTCACCAAGGTCGTCACGATTCGAGTACAGGGGGCCAGCACGACAGCAGCAGCAAAACGAGTTGCAGACACCGTTGCGACATCAAATCTAGTCAAGACCGCGTTGTTTGGGGAAGATGCCAATTGGGGCAGGATCATCGCTGCGATCGGGCGATCGGGCGTTGCCATCGACCCAAACAAAATATCGGTTCGATTCAACGACATTGTCATGGTGCAACGCGGAGTAGGAACGGGGCTGGCGGCGGAGCACAAGATCGCACAAGTCTTCAAACGGAAAGAGTTTACGATCACCGTCCAGCTTGGGCAGGGACAAGCTCATGCCCATATGTGGACAACAGACCTCTCGTATGACTATGTCCGGATTAACGCAAGCTATCGATCTTAGTGCACAGGTAGCTTGAAACCTCGGCAGGACTATGGTAGCGTCCTCCAGCTCAGTCTGACAGGGGGTTGAGTCTCGCACTAAGCGAGAACAGCCCAATTCATTAAAATAACTATCAGCGTCGATACGCTGCGCGGCTTGAGATTAAGGGAAGCGATTCCCTCGCCCCATGGGTGGGCGCTCTGCAAGCGTGAAAGGAGGTGAAGGCATGGGAGTAGTAGCGATCAAGGAATTGTTAGAAGCAGGCGTTCATTTCGGGCACCAGACTAACCGCTGGAATCCCAAGATGAAGAGGTTTCTATTCGGTGAACGCAGCGGCATCTATATCATCGATCTTCAACAAACCCTCGCGCGGATGGAGCAGACCTATGCCTTCGTCCGAGACCTTGTGGCAGCGGGAGAGTCCGTCTTGTTCGTGGGCACGAAGCGGCAAGCTGCGGAAATCCTCGAAGAAGAAGCCAAGCGAGCCAACATGTATTTCATCAACCAGCGTTGGCTGGGTGGGATGTTAACCAATTTCCAGACCATCCGAAAAAGCATCGATAAGATGAAGAAGATGGAAACGACGCTCCTCAACCCCAGCGAGCATGGTCTCAAAAAGAAAGAAATCCTTCTCATGCAGAAGGACATCGCGAAACTCCAAAAGTATCTGTCCGGCATTAAGAACATGCGCGGCCTTCCAGGAGCGGTCTTTATTCTGGACACGAGAATCGAGAAAATTGCCGTGCAGGAAGCCAAGCGGCTCGATATTCCGGTCATCGCTATCTTGGACAGCAACTGCGACCCAGACGACATCACCTATCCAATTCCTGGAAATGACGACGCCATTCGCTCGATCAAGCTGATTACATCGAAAATTGCCGATGCCTGTATCGAGGGTGCGCATGTGAAAGCCCAACGCGAAGAAGCAGATTTTCAAGCCACTCCTGTCAGCGGCGACAAGAAGCCTGCCATGCGCGTTCAAAATGTTCCCGTGTCGTAACGTAACCTGATTGATCCATCAACGGCTTATCCTCATCGACAGAACGAAGGAATAACGACATCATGGCAGGATCCAGTCAGCTCGTGAAAGAGCTTCGTGAGAAAACAGGCGCCGGCATTCTGGATTGTCAGAAAGCCCTCAATGAAAACGGGAATGACGTCGATAAATCCATTGACTATCTGCGGCAAAAAGGACTTGCGGCGGCAGCCAAGAAAGCCGGGCGGGAAACCAACCAAGGGCTGGTTCATGCCTACATTCATATGGGTGGCAAGATCGGCGTCTTGATCGAGGTCAATTGCGAAACTGATTTCGTCGCACGGAATGAGGAATTCAAATCGTTCGTCAACGATCTTGCGCTTCAGGTGGCAGCCGGAAAGCCGTCATTCGTGAAGCGTGAAGATGTTCCGGCTGATGTTGCCGAGAAAGAAAAAGCGATCTACGAAGGGCAGGCCAGGGAAATGGGCAAGCCTCCCGCCGCATGGTCGAAGATCGTCGAAGGCAAACTTGAAAAGTTCTACCAGGAAAGCTGCCTATTGGAACAATCATTCATCAAAGACCCGACCGTCACCATCAAGGACCTTCTCGCCCAGAAAATTTCTAAGATCGGCGAAAATATGAACGTCAGCCGGTTCACCCGTTATCAATTAGGCGAAGCATGAGCTCTGCCAAATACCAGCGTCTCCTTCTGAAAGTCAGTGGGGAGATGTTGGCTGGTGAGCAGGGCTACGGCATCCAACCGTCCATTCTGGAGAACCTTGCGGAAGAAATTGCCTCCGTTGTTGCCCTTGAAATTCAGGTGGCAGTCGTCATCGGTGGAGGCAATATTTTCCGTGGCATCGCGGCAAGCGCATCCGGTATGGAGCGAGCCTCAGCCGATTACATGGGAATGCTGGCGACCGTGCTCAATGCGCTAGCGCTCCAGAATGCGCTGGAGCGGGTCGGAATCATCACCCGCGTTCAATCCGCCATCGAAATGCGCCAGCTTGCAGAGGGGTACATCCGTCGAAGGGCAATCCGCCACCTAGAAAAGAGCCGTGTGGTCATTTTTGCTGCTGGTACCGGCAATCCCTACTTTTCGACCGATACGGCCGCCGTCCTGCGTGCGATGGAGATCAGCGCACAAGTGATTATGAAGGGAACGAAAGTTGACGGCATCTATGATGCCGATCCGGTGACTACTCCGTCAGCCAAAAAGTATGAGAGGATTTCATTTCTGTCCATCCTCAATCAGAAGCTCAAGGTGATGGATTCCACAGCGATCAGCCTCTGTATGGACAATAAATTGCCTCTCGTCGTGTTCAACCTGAAAATCAAAGGCAACTTTAAACGCGTGGCATTAGGCGAGCCGCTCGGAACCTTGGTTACGAGCGGCGATCACTAATCCCATCACGAGGTGTCTTCATGTCCAACGCAGCCCAAGTTCGGCAAGCATTCCTCTCACAGATGGATCAGGCTCTTGAACACTTGCGAAAAGACTTGTCCGGTCTCCGAACGGGGCGGGCTTCCGTCGCCTTGCTCGACGGCATTCGCGTTGACTACTACGGAACCATAACCCCGCTGAAACAGATCGCCAGCGTCTCAACCCCCGAAGCACGGCTCATCACCATTCAACCCTGGGAACCGAAACTGATCAAAGAGATTGAAAAATCCATATCCAATTCAGGGTTGGGTGTGACACCGTCCAACGACGGTAAGGTGATCCGAGTCCCGCTCCCTCCCCTGACGGAGGAACGCCGCAAGGATCTGACAAAGATCTGTAAAAAGCATGGTGAGGAGACGAAAGTCCAGATCCGAGGTTTTCGGCGAGATGCGAACGAAGAGCTCAAAAAACTTCAAAAAGGTGCCACACTCACCGAGGACGAACTGCGGAAGGCCGAGCAAGAAACCCAGAAACTGATTGAGCAATATGGTCAGAAGATCGATGACGTGATCAAGAAAAAGGAACAGGAAATCATGGAAGTCTGATTCTGACTTCCTAATTCTCCCTTCGTCGCGTGCGGATTACGCCACCCTTCCTCCCAACCGTCGCCACCGTCGACCTGACGGCACTCACACACAATCTCTCCCAATTTCGTCAGATTCTCTCCCCCGGATGCGACGTGATGGCGGTCGTCAAGGCCAACGCCTATGGTCATGGCGCAATCGAGACGTCACGGACACTGATACAGCATGGTGTCACCCGCCTAGCTGTCTTCTCGACGGAAGAAGGCATGGCGCTTCGGCAAGCCGGCATCACGGTGCCGATCATCGTCTTAGGGCCGGTCTTTCAAGAACAGTTCGGTGATATTTTCGCTTCCCATCTCACCCCTGTGGTGAGCGATCCTTTCGTACTCACGGCACTGTCGCAAGCCGCGGCATCGCGTGAGGTTGTCTGCTCGATCCATCTCAAAATCGAGACCGGTATGGGTCGGCTGGGCCTGACGCGGGATGAGCTGGTGGCGCTCATCAGCTCACACAAGTTTCCTCCCTCCCTCCGAGTAGAAGGACTCATGACCCATCTGGCGGATGCTGATGGATTCAATTCGGACGCGACTGAAGAACAAATCCGTCGCTTCCGGGACGCGCTGAAAATTATTCTGGAAGGCGGGTTCCAGGTTCCGCTCGTGCATATGTCTAATAGCTGTGGCGCGGTTCGATTCCCATCCACTCACTTTTCCCTTGTACGACCCGGCATCATGTTATACGGATACCACACCCTTCCCAGCACGGTTGAGACTCCTGATCTCAGACCAGTACTCTCACTGAAGACCCATATTGCCCAGCTCCGGACTATCCAACCAGAATCAACGGTCAGCTACAATCGGACCTTCACCGCAAGACGCCCCACACGCATTGCCGTGCTCCCGATCGGCTATGCTAATGGCTTGAGCCGACGGCTTTCGAATCGTGGCGCTGTGCTCATTCGAGGACGACGAGCCCCCATCGCAGGATTGGTCTGTATGGACATGGTGATGGTGGATGTCACTGAGATCCCTGGTACCGCCGTGGGTGATGAGACGGTACTCATCGGACAACAGGGAAATGACGAAATTACGGCCTCCGAGATTGCCAAGTGGACCGATACGATTCCCTACGAAGTCCTGTGCGCAATCAGTCCCCAGATTCCTAGACTCTACCTCTCCTCCTGAAACCTTCCTCTGCATCTGTTCGTTATCTGAGTCAAAGATAGATAGGAGGCGAGATGCAGGGCCTTTGATCAGAAACCGATGCGGACAGAAAGCCCACCTGTGTGCGCAGTATTTTCGTAAAACCCATTGACTCCTGCTCGAATACCAGTATTTCCATCGACTGTTCTTGGTTCGTAGAGTGACACCTGGTACGACAGGTCCACGCCGATGGTTTTTGCCTTTATTGATCCAATTCCCAAATTTCCGCATGTCACCAATCCAAAGAGCGATCCATTTCCCTTACAGAGGAAACCAACTCCCGTTGAAATAATATGAAGGTCCGCTGATGGAACCGCTGGATTGTAGGTGGAGTCTGGGACCTGTGTTTGCAGATTCGAATAGCCGCCTCGTACGGCGACCTCCCACCCTGGCAATCGATCCATCTTTAGCCAGCGATGCTCAGTCCCGACTAAAATGGCATAGGTGCTTTTCCAGTTTTGAGGTTGTTCAAGAATGACCGTTCCATCACGTCGTCGAAGATCTAAGTTTCTGACTGATTTCCAGCCTATATAGTCGACGTTCAATTCAAGTTTCCACTCACGTTCACCATTTCGAACCGGCCACACCGCGATCCCCCCGGTGATGACTTGAGGCAGTACCAAGGTTGTCGTGGTGTCTCGGACCTTCACCCCGTTGGCCAACTGCACTCCATCCAAATGGAGCGTGGCCTGACTTCGGTAGACAACGGCAACGTTCACAATCGGTAGTCCATCTCCGTTCCGTAATGCGGTATATAACGTGCCGATGTTAAATCCAAGTGCGGTATCTTTTCCATTCACCTCAACCCTATTCCCAGGGGGGAGGATTCGTTGGAATTCGGCATGGCCCTCTCCGAACAGACTGGAAAAGGTGTAGATGTCGATCCCTGCTCCAATCGAGAGATCCGGAAGAAGCTGATACGCGAACGTCGGTTTGATATCGAATAACGGCAATGCACTGAATGTCGTGGTTGCACTAAAAGGACTCGTACTTGGCCACCGTGTCGCTGAACCAAACGGGGTTGTGACCCCAACCCCTACCGTAAGCTTATCAAGCAGGGGGATGCCAAGGCCTTGGAGATTTGCCGTAATATAATTATGGGCGGGGGGAGGCCACGCGACGACACCATCGTGATCACCAGCCGTCGTGGTACCGTCCGGACTTCTATGGGTAAGCGGCCCGCCGGCAAGAAGTCCCCCCGCCATGAATTGCACACCACGGAGCTGAGTCATCCCAGCTGGGTTGTAATGCAACGCAGACGGATTGTCGGCCTGAGCAGCGAAGGCATTTCCCATCCCAGATGCAGCCGCTCCCTGTCCTTGAATACGGGGAACCTGAGCGAACGTCGGTGAGGAACACCAGGTGGCGCTGAAAAGAATCATCAGCAGGGAGAATCCGCTTATGATGAACTGTCTCAATGGGAACAGACGTCGGGTCTTCCTGACGAGCCCACAGTGGCACTGACCTAGCATACGGTGATGGTCATGCACGTCGGAACCACCGATCCATGGCTTGTTGAAGTTGGCCTGCGTCGAACGGTTTGAGCAGGTAGGCTTGAGCACCCAACCCGATAGCCCGCACGGCAAGCTCCTGAGATCCCGACGCCGTAATCATGATAATCGGAAGGCGTTGATTCGTCAGACGCACCCGTCGTAGCACTTCCAGGCCGTCGATCTGACCGATTCCGATGTCGAGAATCATCCCATCGAACTCTCGTGACTCAAGAAGTGTCAGCGCGTGACGGCCATCGAATGCCGAGAACGTGTGATACCCCCCTGCCATCAGTCGGTCATGAAGCAGTTGCTGAATGTCGGTATCATCGTCCACAACTAAGATGTGTTGGCTCAGGAGATGGGATTCAAGTAAGAGTGGGACTTTCACGGCATGGATCGGAATCGTAAAGGACAGTTCTGCGCCGCCCTCGGGACGATTACGAGCTGCCACCTCCCCTCCTTGCAGCTCCACCAGCGTTTTCACAATTGACAGGCCTAATCCCAACCCTTTGGGGGCGGTGCGCTGGCCTTGCTGGATGCGGAAGAATGGGTCAAAAATCTTGTCCAGGTATTCCGGAGCAATACCGGGGCCCGTGTCTTGAACTAAAACCCTTGCTGTGCGGTGAGTCGGCAACTCGCAGGCAACCGACACGGTTCCGCCCGGTGGGGTAAACTTAATAGCATTTTGCACGAGATTGACGACTGTCTGAATCAAACGATCGCGATCTGCCCACACGACGACGTCCGTGTCGGCACAACGAAATTCCAGCGACTGCTGCTTGACCTGAGCCAACGGTTTCAGTTGCTCAATCACGTCGGCGAGACAGGGTTCAAGCTCGACATCGGCCGGATGCACCTCCAAGCGCCCAGTCTCGATACGGGTACGATCGAGGAGATCCTCGATCATTCGAACAAGCCGATCTGAATTGTCAGACATGCGCACGAGATAGCGCTGCTGCTTCTCATTCAGCGGTCCGGTCAGTCCGTCCAGCAGATTTTGGATGAACCCCTTGATGGACGTGAGCGGTGTTCTCAGTTCATGGGACACATGGGAGAGGAATTGCGCACGCAAGCGGTCGGCTCGCTCAAGGGCTTCGGTGCGCTCTTTGACTTTGACCTCCAACCCCTGATTCCACTCTTCAATCTGCTGGTAGGCTGAAGCATTATCCAGCGCGATGGAAACTTGACTCGCGACCGTCATCATCAGTTCCAAATCGTCTTCCGTCACGCTTTGATTGTGCGAGCGATCAACCGTCAACATGCCCCAGATACGGTCTTTGGCCTTGATGGGAACCACAATCAGGGCTTTGGTCCCGCTCAATTCGGCTAAACGTTGATTGAGGGGATGGAGGCTATGCCGTATCGACTCGATATCCTTGATCAACAGTGGGCGTCCTTGAAGAACCACCGTCCCCTCGGGACTCTCACAATCAGTGATTGGAATCCGACAGGACTGAGCGAACGTTTCAACCTCCGGAGGCGCGCCAATCAGACGGATATGTTGGACGGTATTCTCACAAGGATCAAACATGGACACCATGGCACTGTTGTAGTTGAGCTCGTGCGTCAGGGCTTCCAACACCTGGTGCAAGAGCGCATCTCGTTCGAAGGTCGAACCAAATGAGAGCCCCGCTCGATGAAGCGCCGTGAGTTGCGCCACTTTTCGGCGCAACTCCACCCGCATTTGCTCTTGTTCCAAATAGGCTTCGCGCAATTCTTCATGACGGGATTCGACGAATGTAATCTGCTCCTGGATCAAGGCCTCGCGTCGCTCGCTTTCACGAAGCAGCCGTCGATTGACGATGATGCCGACGGCGAGGATCGGGCACAGTCCGACTAACAGCACCTCGCCGAGACTCACCGTCGAATTCAGAACACCGACTCCCGCCATGAGCGCAAGCCCCACCACCCCTCCCCCTAAGAACCATGCAAAACTCTGTTGAGCCTGAGGCAAGGACTCAACGCGGGTCGCTGCCGAAGCGTGTGCGGCCTGGGCATTCTCGACGCCGACGACTGACTCACTGCTCAGTCGAGTCGGACGTGTCTGTTCAAGAGGTGAGGTTGCTCGCCAGAATCGCTTCCGATACCGGCTCTCCTCCCGCCATCGAATCGTCCACTGACACCATTCATCATCATTGCCGATACAGGACGTCTCGATCGCTTCTGCCTGAGAGAGGCCGTGGATACGATGGGCCATGGCGACCATGATGCCTTGTGCAGATTGACACACCAGGCAGGCACACCGCCTGCGGTACGATCCGAACTGCCGAAGCGTCCGGTCGGTAAACCGCATCCCCACCGCAGCCGTGCTGCTCGTGACTTCCACCACGCGGAACTCCACGGACCCAGACGTAAACTTATTCCCAAAGTAGGGAAACATCGTGTAGATCTGTGACAGCGAAAATGGGCGAGTCAGGGCCAGCATGATGGGAGAGACCTTCTCTGCCCCTGCCTTAAAGGCAAAGCGGGGATCGCCCGAGATCCGTTCACAAAACTCATAGAGATACGACGTAAATTCGTACGAGTAGCTGTTCCACGGATTCTTCAACAGCTCCGGAGTCACATGATAGATGGGATCCTTAATGCGATCATTTAAGAGGCGACACAACTCCTCAACTGCTTCTTTTCCTGCCGACGCTCCTCCCGCAGACGTCACTAACTTCTCTAAAAAGACCGTCACCGCTCTGATGCTGACGCCGCCAAGGTCTCGGATCGTCTGACCCTGTTCATCCAACCCGAACGGGCGAAACACCATGGCGCCCTGCTCAAGAATGGTTCGATCTTTTGGTAAGAGTTCGATGTTCGGGAAAGACTTAGCCTCGACAATGTCGAGCGTGCTGCTTGTCATGGCGTCATCCCCCCAGACGACAGGTCTATGGGACGGAACTGGGCGCGGTGTTGATCGCAGTCAGCCGGTACGGCAACCGAGGGATCGCACAGAGCCAGAGGTGTTGATCACCTGCTCAGTTCACCTACGGGAATAGCACGTATGGCTCGCGGAGTATATCGACGACCGCGTGAGCTTTGCAATACGAAGGTTGAGCCCCTTCCATCTGTGGGGAGAAGCCGGTCAAAAGGTGGGACTGGCTGTGGGGAAAATACCTGAGGGACTGACCCTCTCGGTTCGTGGGAGACGTGTATCCGCAGAGTGCCAAAGGAGGCACGCTGCTAGTGTCTCACTGACCGCTTGAGCTTTTTTTCAACGCTGGCCACCTTGCTCTGGAGGCGTCCGGAATGACCCTTTCGGTAATCAACTTTGATCGTACAGGAAATGCGGTTGCAATCCTTTTTCATCCGCTCATAGCATCGCTGCACCACCGAGAAGACTTCCTCCCATTCGCCTTCTAAGACCGTGCCCATCGGATTTAATCGATACGCGACCCCACTCTTATCAATAATATCGAGAGAACGGGCCACATATTTCCCTACACTCTCGCCCTTTCCCAACGGCGACATGCTGAACTCCAGTAGGACCATTGTTTCTCCTATTGTTGCGTGGCATCAGGTTGTGCATTCGTCACCGCCTGAGCCCGCCTTTCCAACCAGACATTGGGATATCGCACCTTGCCGAGAAAACGAAAACCGTCTAACGCGTCGCGCAGGAGTGCCCGCCGCTTCTCGGCATCCGGCTCATTCGCCTTGGCCTGTTCACGTAGTTGCCCAAGCCACTCGACGAACTCGATGAATTCTGCATCGAGGATCTGTTCCAAATCCTCTTTCATGAATCCGGAAAGAGCCGGTGCCACTCCGCTTGTACTAATCGCGACTCGCACATGACCCACTGCCACGACGGCGGGCATCGTGACGCTGCTTGCCTCTGGGTAATCTACTGACCAGAGCAGCACACGCTTTTCTCTGGCTTGAGCCACCAACATTTGAGCAAAGTCACGATCGCCCCGAAGGGTATTGAGAATGAGAATGACGTGTTCGAGATCCGTGTCACGAAAATGTCGCCCTCGATGGATAATCTTACCCGAAGCCGCCAGCAGGCGTAACGGTTCATTCAGTGTGGGACTGATCACCGTGACTCGCGCACCAGACTCGAGCAGGCGCTGAGATTTTTCCGATGCCTCCTCATCACCACCGATCACCAGGACCGGCCAGCCTCTTACATCCAAGACCAAGGGAAAACCAGGATTGGCAACCATGACGTGACTCCCGTTTCGACCGAATGGCTCAGTATCTGAGAATGAACCTCCATCATGCAAGTGGGATTTCTGAAATCCATAGCCCATTTCCCATTTTGGTCAGTCCGCCGCTATAATGCAGCACACTCGAATGATTGGAATAATTTCGTGCGCGATATTGGAAGACTTTCCGGAGGGGGCGGTTACGGACCGATTGGCTCCTGACGATGACTTCAACCCAGCGCGCTAGGTGTCAGCCGGATCTGCATCTAGCTCCATATTCCAATAGAGATAATCACGCCAGCTTTCCGGCGTGTTGCGAATGCCGATGGTAATGGTAATGACGGGGCTCCACCGAGGTTTCACCGGCCGCTTTTTCAACTTCATGCTGGCTTCTTCTGGCGTCCGCCCGCTCTTCCGATTGTTGCAGCGCCAGCAGGCAGTGACGATGTTTTCCCACGTCTTTTTCCCACCTTTGGCGATGGGCACGACATGATCAAATGTCAGTTCTTCAGTCCGAAATCTGTGATTGCAGTATTGGCAGCAGTACCCATCTCGCGTAAAAATGTTGATACGGGAAAACTTGACGGCGCGATGACTGTCCTTCAACTTCACCAGCCTCAACAGGCGCATCACCGCGGGAAGCTTGATCGACAGAGAAATCCCATGGATTTCCCTATCGTAGACCTCCAAGACTTCGACTTTTCCTTGCCAGAGGAGAGAGATCGCTTTTTGCCAATGCACAACCCGGAGGGGTTCATACGTCGAGTTGAGCAGGAGGGTCATTTCCATAGAAGAACCTCATCCCCAATCGGACCTCCAGGCCAGTCACGGAGTGTATCCGATGGGCATAGCTACCCGCTGCTATTTCTATGCCATAAGGTGGCATTGAAATCAAGCAAGCGCCCTTCTGATGCCACATACGGCAGACCGAGCGAGAGATGACGATCATGAGCCATTTCGTGAGAGTGGCCTTCGCGCACGAGATTCCACCTGGCACAGGACGAACAGTTGAAGTCGATGGGATCTGGATTGCGGTCTTCAACGTGGACGGAACTTTTTACGCGATCGATAACTCCTGCCCCCACGCGGGCGGCCCGCTCGGAGAAGGGAAACTGTGCGACGCGGTTGTCGAATGTCCCTGGCATGGCTGGAAATTCAGCGTGATCTCAGGAGAACGCGTCGGCAATCCGAATTTTCAGGTGGTGCGTTGCGAAGTTCGAATCCAAGAGGATGAAGTTCAGATCGCCATCCCACCGACACTCAGAGAACCGGTCTAACTTTTTGACGGACCAGGCGGTGAAGGTACTGTTCCGTCCTCAACATCAGGCGCTTTCGGCGTCACTCCGTCCGCCGGTAGCGAGGCCGCATTGACCTTCTTGAGTTTCAGATGGGCATGCCAAATGAATTCTCGCTCGAACCATTGGCCTCGTACCCCCTGATCGCGAAGCTGCACACGGATCTCGTAGATATCCCCCTCGACATGCTTCACTCGCCATTCACCGAGTCGAACCCCTTGCCCACGATCCTTCATCATACGAACATGCTCGTTCATAGCCTGTAGGACTGTCGGGTGACCGATCGCCTGAGAGCTCTGCACCAACGCCAACGCCTCAACTTCTCGCTGGTCTCTCGACGGGGTTGTCGATGGCAGCGTGGTCCATGCATAGTAGAGTCCACCCAGCAGTAGGATTGCGACAACTGCATAGCGGATCAGGCGGGTGGCGAGCGATCGCGAAAAGATACGGGTGTTAGTCATGCAGATGTTGTCTCAGTGTAGAAGAACCAACTCGTGGAACCTTGTGACCTGCACGGCATCTTAGGAAGGCCAGAACGCCATGTCAATGCAGCGTCGAGACCTGGTCGTGACGAGTGCCGCTTGTTTGGCGAAAAGCCGGTGTGTTACAAGTACGGGAAGGCTCTAAGATGGTCGGGCGCAGAATGAGTACGGTGCATGAAGTTCTTTTTGTACGGTGATCTCCTCAATCCTTCGCAACTCAAGCGGCGAGCCCCGGAACATAGATTTCTCTACCTCGCCACCTTGTCGGACCATACGGTGAAATTTTGCCGATGGTCGTCGCAATGGCGGTGCGGGCTCGCCAGCATCGTGCCTTCACAAGGTGAAAAGACTTGGGGCGGGGTGTTCGAACTCACAGACGAAGATATAAAAAGCATGGACCAGTTTGAGCAGGATGTGCCGCAGGGCACGTACCGCCACCTGCAAGTCACCATCTCGACCGATCGCGGAGAGAAGGAACTGGTCACCACCTACGCAGCGAACCCGATCGGGAAGTTTAAGCCCAAAGACCACTACCTGGACTGGGTGCTGAAGGGACTCAACCAGTGGAAGTTTCCGGAGGACGTGATCCAGCAATGGGCGTCGTATAGGCCGAGGTAATGCAGGAACTCACAGCTGACAGCTTTCAGCTATCAACCATCAAATAGATTTTACGTTTGAGCCGACGGCTGATTGCTGACAGCTGGTAGCTCGACTTAGATTGAGGAGATTATGCCAAAACCAAAATATCATATTCTTGTCTGTACCAATTCCCGCCCTCCTGGTCACCCCAAACCTTCGTGCGGGTCAGCCGGTGCTGCACAGCTGCTGATGGCCTTCAACATGGGGCTGATGCAACGTTCTGTCCCACCGGGGGAAGTGTTGGTAAGCGCGACAGGCTGCCTTGGTCCTTGCGAGCAGGGTCCGACGGTTGTCGTCTATCCTGACAATACCTGGTATTCCAAGGTCACTGAGGGGGACGTCGCCACCATCCTTGATGAACATGTCGCGAAAGGGACCCCGGCCGCGAAGCTGAATCCAGACGCCGTGTGGAAATAAGCTGAGCCCCTGGATGGTCGGCTTCGAGCGGTCAGGTGAGACTGACGCTTGATTGCTTCAGCTGATGGCTGATAGGTTCCCTTTGACACATGAGTACACCAACTCATCACGAACACAAAGACCATGCACCCAGCTCAATTGGGTGCATGGTCATTACCTGTAGTGATACCCGCACACAAGAAACCGACACTAGTGGTCAGCTGATTCGTAAGCTCCTTGAAGCGCAAGGCCATACCGTAGTCGGATATCATCTCGTGAAAGACGATCCGGCCCAGATCCAGTGGTGGATCGCGCGCGGCGCGGTCAACGACGCGGTGCAGGCCATCATCATCAACGGCGGCACCGGTATTTCCCGGCGGGATTCCACGTTCGAAGCGGTAGACGAGATGTTAGAAAAACGCCTCGCCGGATTCGGCGAAATCTTTCGGTTACTAACCTATCAAGACATCGGCTCACCGGCGATTATGAGCCGGGCGACTGCCGGTGTCATCAAAGGCCGTATTCTCTTTTCTACTCCCGGCTCAGAAAACGCCGTCCGCCTCGCGATGGAAAAGCTCATTCTACCCGAACTCGGACATCTCGTAAAAGAACTCAGCAAGTAACGGTAATAGGTACGTGGTGAGGGACGAGGGGTGGCCGAAGCTTCTCGAGGTATTCGTATGCTTGACGTCGTACACAAGTCGCGTTTGACATATATTTACCCATATTGCAGAGTCCTCGTACACCATGAGGGAATTCACCATGCGTAAAGGTCTTCTACCGTGCTTCGTAATCTTCGCAAGTCTTGGGACCTTCTTGATTGGGCCACATTCGGTACTGGCTGCGGAGCAATCGCCCAAGGAAAGAAACCAGGCTACACCAGTGGCAAAAAAGACCAACCAGAAGCCGCCAGCGAGTGAGGATGTAAAGCAGAACGTTGAGAAAGCAAAGAAGGATGATACGGATAAGACTGATAAGCCCGACAACAAACCTGAATGTGTTACAGGGATGAAGGCACTTTCGAGACCTTTTTCGGAACCCTGCCCGACCTACACTGAGTGAATGAGCGTGAGGTCGCTTCGACCGACGAGAAGAGGGTTCGCTTCTCGAGCCGCAAATAAGCGTGGAAGGAAAACCAGGGCAACCGGTGCCACCTTGGCGGATAGTCGGGGCCGGTGGTCCCGCATTCCCCTTACTCCTTCCCTTTACCCCTCACCGTTTTTAGTCTTGTGTGATCTTTGGCTCTTCGTACGTTACCTCCGTTGAAATCTTCGACTGCGCATAGCGCTTATAGTGTAACAGGAGGTCGCGCACGGAGACGACGCCGGAAATCTGCCCGTTCTTGGTGACGCCGAGATGGCGCACACCCAGGTCGGCCATCATATCCTGCGCATCATCGATCGACTGACTCCCCTCGATCGTACAAATCGGCGTCGTCATGATCTTCTCGACAGTCAACTTGCCCAATGGCTTTCCGCTCGCCACGGCACGCCGAACGATGTCGGTGTCCGTCACCACCCCAACCAATTGTTTACCCTTCTTCACGAAGAGCGATCCCACCCGCGCCGCACGCATCGTCTTGGCGACACTGGCAATCGACATTTTTGGTCCTACACTCTTGGGGTTCTTGTTCATAATCTTTGCAACAGTGGACATGCTTCCTCCTTTACCTTCGAATGGACTGACACGAAAGAACGCCGGCCACGCTCACTATTGATTGGACTCAGGGTAGCACAGAATGGCAGGGAGGCTCAAAACAGGAAACGACACAACCCAGGACTCAGCAAGTCTCTTAGAAGTTTAGCGTTCCTTCGACGACCATCACACAATGCCCACCGACCTTCACACCTTGAATCACATCGTCGTCTGATTCTACTTTGACGAGAATCCGTGATGGCCGATCGATTTCATAGCCCTGTTCAATGAGGATGTCCGTCGTCGGTCCAACTTCAACAACGCCGTTCTGAACCAGGTACGCGCCAAGTGCGCCGCCGGCGCTTCCTGTGGCAGGATCTTCCAAGATTCCAATTTTCGGAGCGAACATCCTCGCGTGAACGGACGCGAACGATTCGACTGTCACCGTCGTGAAGACCATAATCCCATTGGCCCCAAACCGTTCACAGACATTGATAATGGCCGAGGCGTCTGGAGAAATCGACCGGACAGCCGTCAATGTTCGCACCGGCACGATCAAGACCGGTAAGCCAGTCGACACGACTTGGAGGGGCCATTTCGTATCGGCGATCACGTGCTTCGGCAAACCGAGCGCTCCGCCGATCAGATACACATCGTTGACAGCGTCGATGGGATCGAGAAATTCAGGTTTGGGTTGAGACATCACGACCCGCACCACGCGGCTCTGTTCCGCATGTAATTCGACGGGAAACAAACCGATATTACATTCTTGCACGACAGACGTCACCGGTTCCTGAGTCGAGATCCTCCCGAGCTGAGCCAACACGTAAAACGTACCCAGTACCGGATGGCCGGCAAAGGGAATTTCTTGAGTCGGGGTAAAGATCCGCAACCGGGCCACTGCGGCAGGGTCGGTCGGTGGAAAGACAAACACCGTCTCCGAGAGATTCATCTCTCGAGCGATCTGTTGCAGCTCGTTATCTGTCAGACCATCCGCGTCCGGAAACACCGCGACGGGATTGCCGCCGAACGGCTGGCTGGTGAACACATCCGCTTGGTAGAATTTCAGCGATCGAGTTTCAGACATAATGATTCATTCGTGCCAGTAGAAAAAGTCTCGCGCGTTGAGTCGCGCATCGGACCTCACCTGCACGCGGAACGTCGGCTCATCGGCCCAGCTACAATACTCTATTTTTCAGAAAATGAGAACTGGCTGAGACTGGCGTCCAATGGTTGGAATAAATTGACAGACCGTGCGTGCCTTTGCGACACTCGCCTCGTGAACAACGTGAGTGAACAGGACGTAGCGCACGCGCTAGAGATTTTGGAGCTGACCCTCCCGGTCACGTCCGACACCCTTGATCGCGCCAAGCGTGTGCAGTTATACAATTGGAATCCGACACGCTACTCCAACCTGACGAATAATCCCACTCAATACATGCAGGCCTACAAGAAGGCCGAAGAAATGACCAAACTGGTCGAGGCCTCTCACGCCCTGCTCTCGGCCTTGCTCGTCCCTGACGAGCCTGAACCTTAATCGTCAACCACAGACCTCGCGCCCCTCGCCAACCGTCTCTCGTCATGCCTCAATCGTGGAGAAGGATGTACCTCCGTCAGATTGACAGCTGACGGTTTTCACCTCAGCCAGCATCATGACTCGTAACACGCGACATCCCTTCATCGCCCTGCGAAAGCGCCACTGGCCACGTGATCAAACCCGATACACCCTCCGGCGATCCGACCGGCTGCGCCTGCTGCGCGTAGATTTGAGGCAACTGGTTCGTCCCGAACTTCGAAATATAGAGGAAGACATGCTCGCGCGAGTTCACGCGCACAGCCCAAGGATGGAAATCATGCTTGTAGAATTCTTCGCAGAGCTGCATCGCATCAAGACATGACAGAGTGCTGGGATCATTCAAGGTGTAGTAATAATCCAGCGGGAGATCGTACTCCTCCTGCTTATGAATCGTCATACCGAATTGTTCCGGCTTCCGCACCATCGGCGTATGGCGATAAGCCACGAAGTAGAACAGTTCCAGCGAGTGAATCACCGGCTGATTGTCGAGAACAAACTGGCGGGTTTCCATCGCCTCGTCGAACGTTTCGCCCGGAAACCCATAGAACGCCATCACATGGTTCCAGATTCCCGCCTGCGCTGCCATCTGAAGATTGCGCTGGATCACGTCCTTCTTGGCATGCTTATCCATGAGATTTAAGACACGCTCGTTCGCTGATTCCATCCCATAGTAGAGTGTGCAGCAGCCGGCCTTGGCCGCGAGATCCCAGGTAGCTTGATCTTGAAGCGTCTCTTCAAACCGAATCAACGTTGTCCACTTGATCCCGAGGTCTTGATCGACCAGCAGCTGTGAAACCTTCTTGAATAATGCCGGCGGATAGGACTCATCGCTGAACAAGAAGTGGCGGCAGTGGTACTTGTCCCGTAGCACCTTGATCTGGTCGATCACCAACTGGGCCGGCATTCCGCGGTACTGGTCGAAATAGCCTTGACCATGGTCGCAGAACGTACAGCGGCCCCAATAGCAGCCGCGCGTCGCCAGGTAGGGAATGATGAGTTCTGGGACAAAATAGCGATCCAGCGGCATCCCCTCAAAGTCCGGCAAGGGCAGCGCGGTCGTCTTCTCGGTATAGACTTCGGGGTTCCGGTGGAGGCCTGAATCATCTCGATAAATCAGGTTCGGCACAGACGCCAGCGGCCGCTGTCCATTCAGTGCTTCGATGAGCCAAATCAGAGCATGCTCACCTTCATAGATGATAGCTGAATCAAATACCTCAGAGAAAAACCTCGTGTGATTAACAAGGTCTTCCTGTAATCGTGTAATGATGTTGCCCCCGACCACGACATGAATGTGCGGGAACGTCTCCTTGATCATCTTGGCGAAGGTCAAGCCCGCTAGGAGCTGCATCTGCGTGCCGATGGAAATGCCGATCACATCCGGTCTCTCCTTAGCGACTTCCGGCAGAACCAACTGATTGCAGAGATCCCGATACACATTCACCTGCTCATCCGCCAAACAAGCGAACACTTCCGTAGAGACACCGGGGCGATACCCGAGATTGCTCTCCATCGGATAAAAGACGAGCGAGGCAGGATAGTACGCAGCGGAGATATAGGCCATCGTCTCGCGGAAGGTGTTGAGCGCCCCCTCCAACAGCTCCGCATCGTAGAACCGCTCACCACGGACGATCCGCTTGGCATCTTCTGCTCGATCAGCGAGATCGAACACATCAACGCCATTGGCCTGCTCGACCACGGCGAGCTGATTCACCTCTCGTTCAGTCAGTGCGTTGACCTTCTCTTTCGCTTGTAATGACTTGAGCTGCATCCCTAATCGGGCCTTCACCCAAATCAGAAAATCCATACTGAAGAAGTGATCCCACATCCCGATATTGATATCGCGCTGAATGACTGTATGACCTGCTTCTCGTAGGACCGCAGTCAGCGAAGGCAGGGCAAGATAGGGCGCCGTCGGCACCCACTCAGGGGGGAACAACAACATGACCTTGGACTTTTTCCGATCTTCCTTCTTGATCGGAACTAAGCCATCGATTTGTACAAGTCCGGTGGCACTCATGAATGTCTGCCAATCCTGTGTCTCAGGATGTTCAAAAAGGTCTTCCGGCAAGACCGCAGCAAGTGAGAGGGCAAGGCGTACTCTCCACCGTACGTTGAGCCCTTGAGCGATGCGAGAACGAAGCTGGAAGCCTTTTCCAACATCCTGATCACATCTTCCCAGCCAGCGTGGTCATGACTCCGATGGTTTTCACGGCTTGATACTGTAGCTCCGGCAGCTTTCCTAAACCAAATTTTGAGATATAGAGAAAGATGTATTCGCGGGTGTAGAGTCGTAGATCCCAGCCCGGATTGTGGTGCTGTTCGAACTGCTCGAACACCCGCTCAGCTTCCTCGATACTCATGCCATTTTTGACCGTGTAGTAGTAGTCGAGTGCCAGATCCCACTCCGGATTCTTGTAGGCTGTCACGCCCCACTTCTCCGGATGCTTCGCTACCGGATTGTGGCGTCCGAGGTCGAAGGTCCCAAACCCGAGCGAATGAACATAGTCCTTGTTCTGCTCAAGGAATTGCACTGACTGCCAGGCTTCTTCCTTCGTCTCGCCGGGAAAACCGAAGAAACCCATACAGTGGTTCCAAATCCCCGCCTCCGCCGTGAGCTTGAGGTGCTTGGTCATCACCTCGGCCGTCGTCGCCTTGTCCATCAGCTGTAGCACTCGTTCGACTCCCGATTCATAGCCGAAGTGGAGATATTTACAACCAGACTCCTTTGCATCCTGCCATACTTGTTGGTCGAGCAGACTCTTCTCAAACCGCATGTGGGTCGTCCACACGATCCCCATCTGAGTCTCGATCAACCCGCGCGTGAGCTTCCGGAACAAGGCCGGCGGGTAAGATTCGTCGGTAAAGTGGAAGTGCTTGGTGCCATATTTATCGCGCAGAAACTGAATATCCGCGAGCGCATCCTGAATCTT
>JAOUHD010000043.1 GCA_029865345.1 Nitrospira sp. | reverse complement strand
GCGGGCGCAACACGTCCATCGCCCCCTGCCGGGACAGGCCCAGCGCCGTCCATATTTCAGCGGGCGTCATGCGACCGTGATCGCGAAGCAGGTGCAGCAGCTGTTCCTGCTTCGGGCGCAAGACCAGTTTTTCCAGCGGCTTCGCCTGGAGCGTATGAATCCGCAGCCACACCCCTTCGAGTGTTTGGCGAAGCCCCGCCGCACAATATTCCAGCCAGGCAGTCAGATCCTCTCCGGCCTTCCGCACCGCATCCAACGCGGCATAATATCTCGGCCGATCCTCCCAGTAATATTCATCCACCGAAAAAATATGCTGCGTATCGAAGCCGCGCCGGTAGAGTTCCCACAGTGCGAGCGCCCGGCCCGTGCGGCCATTGCCGTCGGCAAACGGATGGATGGCTTCGAAGCGATAATGCAGAATGGCAGAGCTGAGCACCGGCGAAAGCGTTTTGGCAGGCTGGTTCCACCATTCCAGCAACTCGAACATCAGTCCTGACACGGCCTCGGGCGGAGGGGGGCGGTACTGTCCGACCCGAACCGCGATCATGCGATAGGTCCCCGCCTCGCCCTGATCCATCACCTCTTCGGCCAGAATCCGGTGCAAGGCTAGAATGTCCGCATGGCGGATCGTCTTTTTCCCCGCATGCTTCTCCACGTATCGAAGCCCGGCAAAATAATTGAGCACCTCACGCTTATGCCGCACGCCGGACGAAGACAGGTCGCGCCCCTCCTCCAACGCTCGCACCTGCGCGAGCGTCAGCGGGTTGCCCTCGATCGCCGTCGAGGCATGAGCGGTGCGGCTGCGGGTGTCTTTTTGGAGGGCGGGAATCCACGCGAGATCCACCACGGCGCTGTGAATGCGTTCGCGCAACGCCGCCACCTGCTCGACTTCCCCAAGCAGGGCCGGCGTGATGGTGAATTGCGGAACATAGGCCATGAGAAAGGCTAATCAAGAGTCAAGTATAAGTCAAGTTTTGCGTCAACCCCTCACAGCTGCCCACTGAAGGCTTGGTGCAGCAGCGACTTCTTCAGCTCGTCTAGCGCGGCGAGCTTTTGCTGGTAGATGGACTTGAGGCGTTGGGCTTCTTCGTGGAGGTCATCGATTTCTTGGACGATGCTTTTCTGACGATCTAGGGGTGGCAAATCGAAATGCAGGTTGCCCAGATCAGTGTTGCTCAAATTGGGCATCACCGCTCCGCCTGCAATGTTCTCCAGTCTCCGTTTGCAACCTTCCGACCGCAAAAACCGCACAAGGTAGCGTGTATCGCATCGGCTGGAAGGCTTGATAAAAAAACTTCCAGTTCCGCACAACCAACCATCCTCAGCGTCGGTTACCAATGCACAACGTCCCATTTCACCTCGGCGCCCTATGACAATATCACCCGCACGCAGGATGTAGTTTGAAAGTCGACGAGCAGTTGTTTCGGACACCGATTTACGGGGATCGGGTTCAAATCCAGCTTCTGTGATATGAGCAGGGTTCACCAGCGGAATGCCATCTTCGACATAGTCACTCTTATGGAGGAGAGAACCGAACGGGCCAGTGAAGATTCCACCTGTCGCCTTGCTTAGCGTTGTCTCCACCCACCCCTGGCCACGCTGGGTGAAGACGGATTGCAGGTGGCTTTCGAAGAGGGCGCGGGCGTTTTGGAGGTTCTTTTCGGCGTTGGCTTTGGCTGTGGCGAGGCCGTCAAACGCTTCGTCGAGGATGCCGACGATCCTTTGCTGTTCGAGGCGCGGGGGGATACTGATTTTGATCGCCTTATAGGCGTCACCATCTAAATTGCGTATGCCCGTGGAGTGGCTCTGCATCCCCTCTGTGACGCCAGAGAGATAAGTCCAATACAAAAACTTGTGGAGGAAGCGGAAGTCTAGCTCGTGAGGATCGAGAACCCGGAGCGCAGCAGTGAAGTTGCTAAACGAAAAGTCACCATCCTCTTTATCGAACAGAGCAACTCGCCCCACAGGCTGTTTTGGACCACCGCCGGACTTCTCAAGGATGATGTCACCGAATCGGAGGCGGCGTTTTTCAAGCTTCTTCGCTTCCACGTCAAGATATGCGATGTCCGAATCATCCAGCGTTCCATCTTTGGTGAAGTTAGTATTTCGGATGACACCAACATTCACAAAGGGCGGCTTCTCACCCTTCCAGAGTCCATTGGAGAACTGGCAGGCATCATCCAGCGTTTTCGTTCTCCATCCTGCCTTCATAGCAATGCCTTGATATTCCCTAGCACTTCTGCGCTCTCAGCGTCCAGCGCAGTGATTTGGTCCAGGATCTCCTGCGGGCTACGATGCGTGACGACTTCGCCGCCGTTCGGATTCTTCACGGAGAGATCGAAAGTTGTCTGGTCGATGCTCTTGGCGTCTACGGTCCAAGACTTAGGTGAGTCGGCGAAAGTCTTTTGCAGTTTGATGAATTCCTTCAAATCGTCGTCATTCAGCGGGTTGGTCTTGCCGAGGCTGCGCCCTGGGTCGAGCTGGTAGTACCAGACCTTGCGCGTGGGTGCGCCTTTGTCGAAGAAGAGCACCACGGTCTTCACGCCCGCGCCCTGAAAGGTGCCGCCGGGACAATCGAGCACGGTGTGGAGGTTGCAGCTTTCCAGCAACATCTTTCGAAGGCTTACGGAGGCATTGTCGGTGTTGGAGAGAAACGTGTTCTTGATGACCACGCCGCCACGACCGCCTGCTCTGAGCATCTTGAGGAAGTGCTGGAGAAAGAGAAACGCAGTCTCGCCAGTACGAATGGGGAAGTTCTGCTGGACCTCCTTGCGCTCTTTGCCGCCGAAGGGCGGATTGGCTAGCACCACGTTGTAGCGGTCCTTCTCCTGAATGTCGGCCAGATTTTCCGTGAGCGTGTTGGTGTGGATGATGTTTGGCGCCTCGATGCCGTGGAGGATCATGTTCATGATGGCAATGACATAGGCGAGCGACTTCTTTTCCTTCCCATAGAAAGTGCGGGTCTGAAGCGTGGTGAGGTCTTTCGTCGTGAGGTCGCCTTTGGCTTTCAGATAGTCGAAGGACTCGCACAAGAACCCCGCCGAGCCGCAGGCCCCATCGTAGATCTTCTCGCCGAGCTTCGGTTTGACCACTTGCACCATCGCGCGAATGAGCGGGCGCGGGGTGTAATACTCACCGCCGTTGCGCCCGGCATTGCCCATGTTCTTGATCTTGGCTTCGTAGAGATGCGACAGCTCGTGTTTCTCGGTCTGGGAGCGAAAGCGCAGTTCGTCGATGTGGTCGATGATCTCGCGCAGATTGTAACCGCTCTGGATCTTGTTCTTAATCTCCCCGAAGATTTCCCCGATCTTGTACTCGATGGTGTTCGGCCCGCTGGCCTTCTGCTTGAAGCTATGCAGGTAGGGAAAGAGCTTGAGGTTGACGAACTCGCTCAGGTCACTGCCGGTCAGGGCTTTGTTGTGGTCGAGCTTGCCGTCTTTCCCCTTGGGTGCGGCCCAGCTCTCCCAGCGAAAATCTTTGTCGAGAATGAAACTGTAGCGCTTCCCCTCCAGCCTCGCTTCGTCGGCCTTGTCCTGCTCCAGCCCGTCGAGGTACTTGAGAAACAAGAGCCACGAAGTCTGCTCAGTGTAGTCCAGCTCTGTGGTGCAGCCAGCCTCTTTCCTCAGCACGTCATCGATGTTCTTGAAGGCTTGTTCAAACATGCGGAGGGTCTCCCAGCAGCTCTAGGAAAAGTTCCGCCGAAGCTTACCCGTTTTCCCTGGAAGAAACCACGCCCTCTCTTGGGGAGTATGTGTTGCCCTTCGATAAGCTCAGGATAAGACGTGAGGTGCTCGTCACAGGCAAGCCGGGAGGAAGAAGGCATGGAAAGGAGACTAGTGGCGCTTTAACATCATGATGCTATAATGTCTAAACGTCATAAAGGAGGAGCACCATGCCATCGGACACCCGCACGACAATCTATTTGAAACCCAAAGTCTATCGAGCCCTCAAGGTCAAAGCCGCCACCACAGACCGGTCTGTCTCCGACTTGGTCAATGCCGCCGTGCTGGAATCTCTTCGAGAGGATGCCTTGGACCTGGAAGCATTTGAACGCCGCGCGAAAGAACCATCGCGCTCATTCGAGAAGGTTCTCGAGGAGTTGAAGCGTGACGGAACCTTATAGCCTCGTCATCAAGCGATCCGCCGAGAAGGAGCTGAAGGCGGTACCTTCGGGTGACCTCAAGCGGGTTATCGATCGCATTCGAGGCTTGGCCCAACAGCCTCGGCCGTCGGGATGCGAAAAACTCTCAGGCGAATCCGAACGCTATCGCATTCGGCAAGGTGACTATCGCATTGTCTACGGCATTGACGATACCGCCCGTCGCGTTGAGATCGTGAAGATCGGACATCGACGCGAGGTTTATCGATAGATATGTCGAGCTGTTAATTGGTTGGGGTGGGTTGAAATTGAAAAGAATGGGGCTATCCGGTCAACCCGCGTAGTCGAACGAGAGGTCGCGGGTTTGAACGAGACGGACGTTGTGGAGTGTTCCGCCTAAGAGATGCCCGGCGAGGCGGTCCCAGATGGTCTTGGCGAGGGCTTCTCCCTTCACCGTTTCAGAGCCAAGCACCTTGCGGAGATCCTGCCGATCAAACGGCTTGATGACCCGGTCCTGCACCAGTCGATCCAACGCTCCGATGTCAGTCACCATGCCCGTCACCGGATCGATCATCCCGCGAACCGTCACGTAGCAGTCCCAATCTCGCCCCTGATGGCTCTCGTGGATCGCGTTGAACGAATACCGTTTTGCGACCGCGGCGGCGTCAGGCCCGTCGGCTGCCGTCACCTCGGCATAGAGATCTTCATCCTCACAGAGCCGAAGGGTATGGAGAGCACCGATATCCCGTTGAGCCTCCAACTTCGTCCACAGCACGTGCGCGAAATTTTCGGAGGTCGGAATCTGATCTTTGAAGTAGGGCATGTCGAGATTCAGGTTCTTGTGATCAAACTCTTCGATCACGTCCAGGAGCACCCGTTTGAGATCGAACAGATTGACGACCATGCCGGTCGTGGGATCGATGTCGCCGGAGACGGTGAGTTCAAGCAGGTAGTTGTGCCCGTGCGCAGGAGGATTGTAGCAGCGCCCAAATATCGTACGATTCTTCACGTCATCCCATTCCGGCCGGCCATAGCGATGGGAGGCGGAAAATTCGATGCGCTTGGTCAACAAGACAGGGGGCATGGTTTCTCGGTGCTACGCACCGCCTCTTAAATCGGCAAGCCACTCTTCGCGCATCGTACCGGACACAGGCGCCTCTTCTCGATAGTCGCCATGGTCGACACGGATCGTCACAGGTTGGCTGAGGTCTGCAAAGGTCTTGGTCGTGGATGCAGTCGGTCGAAACTTCACGAAATGGACCGCGCTGATTTTCGTCTCATGGCTCCGGCCTCCTTCAAATTCGCCGAATACTTCCTCGCCTCCAGCAACAATGGCTACTTTCTCTCCATGATCGAGCCCCATAAACTGATCGAGCCGTTCCTTGATCATCGCGTCCTGGGTGATCTCGATCAACAGGGTCGCGCTCAACTCGCCCGGAGCCGGTAGAAGGGCATTGTACACATCCAGTTCATCCTGAACCTTGACCGGATCGAAAATCCGCTCGACGCGGATCATCTCCTGAATTTGAAACTGCACCGTTTCACGATTCTCGAATACCATTGTCATACAGGGGCCGACCGACATACGCCGCCGCTGTTTCAGGGCAATGATCTTGGCTCGAAAGGCCTCACGCTGCCGCTCGTACTCCTGGTGCGGAATGATATCTTCTGGAGCGATTGCTTTCATTGATTGTCCCCTCTCTCGTGATTCGTCCAGCGTGAAGCTGACTCCAGCATCATGGTTGTCGTGGCAACCCATAGGCATCACGGACAATCTGAATCGGATGCAGAGTGCTCCGTCCTCCAGCATGGGCCGACGCGCCGGCCTGATCCAACTGTAAGCCGGCCAGGGGACAGTCCGACGCGACAAGGTCCGCTGGCGTCTGCTCGATCGCTCGGATGGCCTTCCCGGCAATCTTCATCGAAAGTTGGAAAAACTCCGTCTTGGCCGACCAGGCGCCGTCATGCCCCGAACACTGTTCGATCATCTCGACCTGGGCACCGGCACACTCCATGAGTTCTCTGGATTTAAACCCGATATTTTGATCCCTCAGGTGGCAGGGAATCTGATAGGCAACTCGCCCTGGCTTCTGCGTGAAATCGGTCGCCAACTGGCCGTTTTTCTTCATGGCCATCAGATATTCACAGACATCGAAGGTCCGCTCCGCGACCCGTTTCGTCTTCTCATCGCGAGAGAGTTCCGGGTATTCGCGTTTCAACATCAAGCTGCAACTGGCGGTCGGAACCACCACATCGTACCCTTCGGCGACCAACGGATACAATGACGCAACGTTGCTTCGAGCAGCCTGTTGAATCGCCTGGGTATCCCCAATATCGAAACTGGGCATCCCGCAACAGCGCTGCTCTGGTACCACCACCTGAACGCCGTTCTTCTCCAGCACTTGCACCGTCGCCTTGCCGACGTCGGTCGCCTGAAAGTTCACGAGGCAACTGGCAAAGAGGGCGACCTTGCGGACGGGTGGATCTACGATGGCCATTTTGGCTCGCCGGCCGAACCAGCGTGGAAATGTCTCTCCTGAAAAATGCAGGAGCTGGCGGTCCCGATGAATTCCCATGACTCGCTCCAGAAGGCGGCGCACAAGCCGGTTCCCCAACAACCTGTTCGTGAGCGAGGCGGTGGCACTGCCAAGTCTTCCGATCGCATCTGTCATGATCAACAGGCGATCTCGCCACCGAACGCCACGCTCCGCCGCAAGACGCTTCTTCCAGGCGACCATCAAATGCGGGAAGTCGATTTCATAGTGATGCGGTGGAGTATAGGGACAATGGTTGAAGCAGAGCTTGCAGTAGTAACATTCATCGACGACTTGATGATGATCGGCCGGGGTCAGCTTGGCCACGTCACTCTCGCACACATCAATCCGATCTAAGAGTGTGTTGAACGAGGGACAAAGATTGAAGCAGCGCCGACAGCCGTCACAGACCTCGTAGATTCGAAGCGTTTCCTTCTCCAACTGCTTGGAATCGATCGGGGTAAGGAGACTGAGACCTTTCATTCCTCTCTCCAAAAATGACCAGCGGCCAGCCTTCGCCGACGGATTCCCGTCACGTCGCCGAAAACTGACCGCTGAACGTGAGCCGATACGTGCGCGCTAGCTCTTCAGAGTATCCAATCCCTTTTGAAACCGATTGGCATGGGACCGTTCGGCTTTCGCCAAGGTCTCAAACCATTCAGCCAACTCAGGAAATCCTTCGTCGCGCGCGGTCTTCGCCATCCCGGGATACATCTGCGTATATTCGTACGTTTCGCCCTCGATGGCGGACTTGAGGTTCGCGTCCGTGTTGCCCATCGGCACACCCGTCGCCGGATCTCCGACCTCTTTCAAAAAGTCCAGGTGACCAAAGGCATGGCCGGTTTCAGCCTCCGAGGTGTCCCGGAAGAGCCCACCGACGTCCGGATAGCCTTCAATATCCGCCCTCCTCGCGAAATACAAATACCGGCGGTTGGCCTGTGATTCACCGGCAAACGCATGTTTCAAATTGTCGTGACTCTTGGTCCCCTTTAAGCTATTTCCCATATCATCCTCCTCGTTGTTCGAAGACCCATCCTTAGCCCCACCGAGATTTTCGTCGCGAGTAAACCGGCGACTAAGATAGCGCAGCCGTCGTCAGCGGTTCAAGGGGCTTCGTGCCAATCTGGTCCAGTTAGTATTCGCACGGCTGGGGGGGTATGTTACACTCCCACAGGATAATATACGAGGACTCTTATCCACCGAGGAGCCATATGAAGATCTCCGGCCGCCATGTCTTCTGCCGAACGGCAGGTGTCATCGTCTTGTTCGTGTTAATAATGTCTGGTTGTGCCGCAGACCCGTATCAGCGGCGAGCGGATGTCATGAAGGACCACGTCGAGAACTTCTATACGCACCTCAAGGCCAATCGAGTGGCCGCAGCGGTTCACGAAAATGAGCAGATCGAAGCCATGGCCGATCAGATGGCGGACACCGTCAGGAAGCAAGGTCAGTTGCAGGGGACATCGCAGGTCGAACGGGAGTTCGCACTCATGAAAACGGCTCGCGGAACGGCGGCTCAGAACTGGATCGCGTTGGGACAATATTTCGCGATCAAGCAGCAACCGGAGAAAGCCCGTGCCTCCTATCAACGTGTGATCGATACCTACACGGACCAGACGGAGCGTACCTACCGAGAACAGGCTGCTCGAGCGTTGAACGACTTGGAGATCCTGTCAGGGCCCTCTCCCAGCTCGACTCACTAATCGCGCAGATCAAAACACTGTGGGGAGGGTCGAGCCGCCCATCCATTGATTGCCAATGACCCACTCGAGACGGTTCACAATGCTCCTGCTAGCCCTCTCTCTCACAGGGGTGGGATGCGTCCATCGAATTCAGGTGACGCCTCTTCCCACCAGCGTGTCGTCCATCACAATCTCTCGAACGCTTCAGGCCGTTGTCAGCCCGATTGCGATGGAAGGCGCGGACCATCGGCCAGGCATCGCCTTGCTGGAATGGCCGCATCTCGACCTGAAACAGGCGGTCTTGCGATACCTGCAACAACGAAGCACCTTCACGTCAGTCTCGCCTGACCCAGCCGACCTGACGCTTCGCGTGGCCACGAAATTGAGGCTGACCTCTCGCCGTGGCCTCTATCATTATCGAATCGTGCTACAAGCAGAGATGAGCGAAGCTGCCGGGGTTATGAAGTCCTATCGCGCCGAACACACTGCAGCGGGATCGTCGGTGCGGTGGGTCACGGCGTCGGACCGTAACCCCATCGAAACCGCGTTACAGGGAGCGTTGGAAGACTTAATGAGGCAGATCGAGGGGGACGGAGCACTCTACCTCATCCGAACAGAGTAACAGTTACAGAAGCTGCCCCATGATAAATCGTCACCCAGCAGCTAAGCCTTGGGCCATGGTCTCAGCTTTGTGAGACTCAGCCTTCTTACTCGGATCTTCCGCTGGACCTTCCACGTACTCTGGACAATCAAGGCGAAATGCCTGATCTCCGAATGCTGCATGGTAGAAGTCGCAGTGATGAGGTTGGTCCGATTCCGCATAGGCATGCGGACGGAAATGTTCGCAGGAGACGCACATGCGCGCAACAGGAATTTCGCCTTGCAATTGAAGCGCACGAATCAGCTTCACGAGCGAGCCAAGAAGCGCGACCTGCTCTTGCACCGACAAATTCTCGGTCGCAGACGCCAGAATTTCCGGCCATCGGTTTTCCACATGACCTGCCTTAGCCCCAAGGGAGGTGAGGTGAACCGTCACGACACGGTTGTCGAGTTCCCGACGGCGCCGGCGGACCAATCGCTTCCCCTCAAGCGTTCGGATGACCTCAGAAGCAGTCGGCAGTTTCACGGAGAGTTCTCGGGCAATCGTTGAGACGGTAGCCGAATGATTCGGTCGAGATCGGAGAAACGTCAGCACTTGGATTTGCAAGGGACCAATCCCTGCCCGCCCCTTCCGTCTCCAGGCACGGCTCTTCATCGCCAGCCCGATTTTTGAAAGCCCCGTCGCTAAACGATCAGGGAGCGACTCTTGATCGATCTTCATTAATGCGGTCATACGGTTTCCTCTCTTGTTGATCCGAGAGGGTGTCAGTCTATGGCGCCTCCTTCCTTTCCGTCAAGCCTGTTCCACCGGCCATGAGCCACCCCCTACTTTTGATGTTCAGCGGACCACCAGCACGCCACAGTGAGCATGCTGCACCACGCGGGTGGAGACGCTGCCGAGCAAAACACGACGGATTGCGCCCATCCCCTTCGCTCCGGTCACAATCAGGTCCGCCTTCTCCTGTTTGGCCACCGTCAGAATCTCGTCAGCCGGTTTCCCCAGTCTCAAGACTTCACGTATCTGGAAGCCTGATTTCGCAAGCTTATCTCCATAGCGTTGCACCAGCGCTTTCCCGGCTTCTTTCACTTCCGGATACTTAAAATAGGGTACCGCATGCATCACGGTCACCATGACCGGTTCGCGATCCGGACCATCAGGCATCGGATTGATCGTGCGAAGAAGAAACTTGACCGCCTTATTCGAGGCAGCCGACCCATCGACTGCCAGTATCACATGCCGGACTGGCCGAGGGGGCTCTTTCACCACCAATACCGAGCAAGGGGCATGGTGGATGGCATGGTTCGAGATACTGCCCAGCATAAAGCGGTCTAAGGCATCCAAGCCTCGGGCCCCGATCGACAGGAGCCCGACCCCACGCTGCGCATGCTTCATGATCGTCACTGTCACCGCGCCCTGGTCGGTCGTCACGGTCCCGCTCAAGCCAAGCGTTGACAACAAACCCTCCGACTCTTTCTTAGTGGACTTGGCCACTGCCTCCATCCGCTTGACCTCGGACTGAATGTATCGTCCGGTCCCGACGATCGCCGGCTGGATCATAAAGGGAGCCCGAACGCTCGCCACATCGATGACATGCAACACACGAACGACCGGCTGCACCGCGAACGGCATCTCCGCTAACCACTCGATCGCCCACTTACCATGTTTCGACCCATCAACTGTCGCAAGAATCTTCATGTCGGATATCCTTTTTTTCGACGAGCTGCACCTATATTGCTTAACAGACTGTACCGAACCGTTCTCGAAACGCTTCTGGAGACAGGTTGGCCAAGGCGGCACAGCGACCCAACATGTCCCGATTATTCACGTCGGCCTCCGTAAGTCGAATCATGTATTGGCGAGCGATCTGGTAGGACTGGGAATCGATATCCACCATTCTCACCTTAGTCCGTCCAGTGGTGGAATCCCCCATCTGTTTGAACGGAATCGGAGTGAACCGTCCGTTTTGAATCGAGACCATGGCTGATGTCCCGCCATCGAGCAGGTACTGAGCGGCGCAATAGCCAAGATCGCGTGTGTATTCGATATCGTATGGAATCGGATCGGCACAGCGGAGCTCATATCCCACGTTCTTGGCCACCAGGCTGATGGAAAGCCCTAACTGGTGAAGCTGCTTCGTCAGTTCACGCCGCAGCACGTCACCGATGTCTATCTCGCTCATTCGTAAATGGCTGTGTTCGTCTCGTTCGACATGCTCTAACCCACCAAGATCTCGAGAATCAATGATTTCGATTAGCCCTTCGGCCAGCACTGCAACTCCATCGGCTCGACCATGTTCAAGCCGCTTGATTATGGCTCCGATTAGAAGGTCGACGACCCGTTGCAACTTGACCGGCCTCTCTTGAAACTCTTCAGGAATGATCGTCAGCGTCGCACCGGAGGCCTTTCCGATCCCCAAGGCGAGATGGCCGGCCTTGCGCCCCATGGTCACGACCAAATACCACCGTGTTGTGGTTCGGGCATCGACCATGAGATTCTTCAGGATCTCGGCCCCAACGTGACGGGCTGTTTGAAATCCGAAGGTTGGAATTCCAAAAGGAAGATCCAGGTCGTTGTCGATCGTCTTGGGGACATGAACTACTTGTAGTTGACCGTTAGACCGTTCCTCCAATTTCATCGCTGAAAATGCGGTGTCATCACCGCCGATCGTCACCAACCGTGTGATTCCGAGACTCGACAGTCCGAACAAGACATTGTCGAGATGCTCGACGCTCTTCGTTGGGTTCGCACGCGACGTACCCAGGTAGGACCCTCCTCGAAAATGGATTCGGCTGACGTCTTCGATCGAGAGCGGCCGTACCTGTCCTGTGCCCCCTTCCATGAGCCATTTGAAACCATCGATGATTCCAAGCACATCCGAGCCGCCTAGAATGCTGCGGATCGTCGCCGCGTTGATCACGCTATTGATTCCTGGCGCAGGCCCTCCACCAACGAGAATGCCGACCGTCGTTCGCTGATCCGTCATCGATTGCTCCCTACAGATTTTTCCATCGGTCCTCCGGCTTTTTCATGATCTGCGGCATGGTTGTATACTCCATCTCGTCAAGAGGCAAGTGGTGCAGCTCGAATTACTCTGGCAGTTCGTCCAAGCCCACATGAGCGCGAAGACGATTATAATTGAACGCTGGTCGGCCACATCGCTGACAGCCTGGATCATGCTGGGCCATCTCATTGATTAAGGCACCGACCTTGCCGCTCATAGCGGCAGATGCGGCGGCATGGCGTGGCGTTTGCCCGCCGAGTACGAGGTGAGGCTGATCCGACCACTCCAAGTAGGCTTTCTCCAGAAACTGGTTGAGCAGTGTATAGTCTTCTTCCGATGTCACGACCAACGGCGGCGGTTCATCGGACATGAGCTCGGCTATCGATAATTGTCGCGCAGGCGGCACGAGCGTCTCACCTCGGAAATGCAGTGAAAATCCAAACGAGGCCGCGAGTCGATGCTTGATCTGGTCCAGTCGTGCTGGACTATCGCATTCCACGATGAGCTGGGACGACGTCAGCGTCACCTTCGCGACAATAGAGTCAGTCCCGCCGCTCCCGTCTCGCTGCACCCATGTGCGAGCCGGAGGAATCTCGTCGGTCTGGCCTTGTCTTCCAACCTGAGGCGCCGTCTTCTCCGGTTTAAGCTCGCTCATCTCGGACAATCCATCGACAAAGAACCGATACTCATGGTGGTCGTACAGGGCCACAGCATAGAGATAGGGCTGGTCATCGGGACGGCGATAGCGAATATGGACGACGGCGTCCACCAACGCGTCCGTGCGGAGTTGCGCGAACGCCCAGAGCAGCATATACCCATACCGCTTGGTAAACTCCCTCCACTCCCCTAATGCAAAGGATCCGGTGGTCAGCTCCATTTCTCTGCGCCATTCCGCAGCCCTCTCGAGCAGCGCGTTGGCATCGGCCTGAGATAAGACGATTCCGCAGCCAGCCCACACTGCCTTGCCTGATTCACCACCATCCGGAATGCCAACGAGGCGGGTCAGCAACACCTGGCCTACCGCAAGATCCTTGAGAGATTCATGGCCGGGAACCACCAATGCGGTTCGATCTCCGAGCGACCGCACAGTGAGATCTTCCCCTGGCTTCGACAAGGAAGTCAGTTCCAGCACATCGAAATAGGAATGTTTCAAGGGATCGAGCCACTGCCGTTCTTCATTGGGGATGTGTTCGGTGATCACATCCCGTAACTGTTCGATCAGCGTCAATTGCCCGTCTTCAGGATAGAAATCGCAGAGTAGGAACAGGTTGGCGAGTTCGGTTTCTTGAGCGAGCGGTGCGACGAGTCTGCCCGCGATGCCCCCCAGGTACGGTCTCAACGCCCGTGCCAGCGCCATCTCCCGCTGCAAGGCGAATTCCGGCTTGAGCGACAACGATTCGAGCCGCACGAGAATCGCATCGAGAGCCGGAGGCTGTGGAGTCCAAAATCCCGTTGCTTGTTCACTCGCGAGCTTCATGTATTTCTTCCATGACGATTTCCTCCGCATCAAGCCAGTCTCGAAACGCGTTCCCTTCTTGACTGCCGCGCTGTTCCCACAATTCGTACGCTTTCTGCGAGATCCGTTCCCACATGCCATCCGGTAATTCAATGGGCTTCTCGGCTCGGCCGATCTTGGGGGCGACTCGGCCTTTCGCTTTACCGGTTGTTGTTTTTCGCGCTCGCATGACTCGCTCCTGGGTTACACATTGGTCGGCTTCGATTGTCCTGAGAGGACCCGGCGATGGTCTGGCGGTAACTTCGGGCTCCGTACTGTGAGAACAGGGCAGGATGATCTCCGCAGGACGGACTCCGCGACACTGCCGAACAACGCATGAGACAACCCGCGGCGGCCATGCGTCCCCATCACAATTACATCGACCGATTGAGCTCGAGCCGCATCGAGAATGGAGTCGGCCGGCAGGCCGCCCGAAATCAAGAAGTCGGATGCAAGGCCGAGGGAAGTGAGCGCGGAGACGAAATCGGATAACCGCTTCGTAATGGCTGTCTTGCTCGATTCCCGCTGAGCCATTTGGGGCAGCGTAAAGTCTAACCCATACGACACCGGCTCTAGCACATGAAAGAGTTTCAATGAGACATTCGATCGTTGTGCGATCAACGTTCCATACTCTAGTGCGTCACGTGAGCAATCTGAGAAATCGACCGGCACGAGCATCCTCGTGACGGTGGCCTTCGTGTGTTCACCTGCGAGCTGTTTCGCCACCGGGACAGTCAAAACAGGACAGGGTGCCATACGAATGATTCGCTCAGCCGTACTTCCCAGCAAGACGTGCTCGAGACCAGTCTTCCCTCTCGTTCCGACCACGACCAGATCCGCTTCTTCTGCCCGTGCAACGGCCAGCACTTCTTCACTCGGAATTCCGGTTGCGATGCGCGACTGGACTGATAGCCCGAGGCCGCCAGCCCGCGCTGTTACGTCCACCAGCCTGGTCGTTGCCTCCTGCATCAATTCATCCAGGTACAATCGATTCACCGCATAGTCCGGGTTCATCCCAGGAGGAAACTCCAGAACGCTCATCACGGTCAGCGAGGCCCCCCACGATTGGGCGAGTGCACAGGCATAGGCCTCCGCCCTCGCCGATCCCTGTGACCCGTCAGTGGCAAAGAGAATTCTCAATCCCCCTGCTGGTACACTCACACCGCCTCCGCACTCAAGAGAAGTAACTCTCCGCTCATCGTCGGGTGAATCGAGCATCGAAAGACGTGCCGGCCTGGTCGCGTCATGTCAAATCGAATCGTGGCGTCCCGTTTCGGATCAAGCAAGACACCCCCCACCCCACGGCCATACACGATCACACCATCCTTTTCAATCTGTGTCGGAATCCCTTCAAACATAGTCGAGCTGAAATCGTGTCGCTCCGCATCTTCATTCCGTACCTTAATGACGGTAGGGAAGCCCAGACGCAGCGGACTTTGCTTCGTCACAAAACGAGAATCCTTGATCGTCACGTCCACCACTTGTTCGGATTGCGCCAGGAGAACCGACCCATACATCCAGGCCAGACAGACCATGGAGAGAACCATTCCCAACCTGCGCCACTGTACCAGACTTGCCCCAATCGTCATGATCTCCTCCATCTGTTTGTCAGCGCGTCGCCTTTTGTTGTGTGGCGGATGTGGCAAGCGGCACAGTCAAGACAGGACATCCGGCCGTGCGAACGACCTTTTCCGCCGTGCTACCAAAGAAGATCTTATCCACACTGCCGGACCGGCCGCCGTAGCTTCCTATCACGACCAGATCGATATCCCCCGTGCGCGCAATTTTTGCGATCTCGACGAAAGGTGCCCCCTCCACGATCAGACGTGTGATCTTCACATCCATGGCTACTTTTGACTCCAACAACTGCCTTACTTTTAGACGGGCATGATGGCGTAGGCGGCGGCGCTGTGGCGTGGCATCGGACGGAACCGCCAGCAAACCCAATCGATTGAATGCGGCAAGCGCACTGGTGTCGATGACGTGCAGAACCAGTAGCGTCGCCCCAGACAGCCGCGCCATTTGACAAGCAACCCGGAATGCCTCGTCGGAACAGGGCGAAAAATCGACCGGAACCAGTATGGTCTCGAAGAGATTTGTCTCCTTCCCCATGAACGATCCTCCTGCCGATAATTGAGCAAGCGCGGTGCCATTCGCCAAGCACGGTCAGGGATGGTGGAGAGCTCGGGAAAACCACAGGTTTGCAGCTCTTTGCCTTTACGATGGGCGCTCGGCCATGGATTCCGTCTCCAAGAGAAGGGGCGCTCTGCTACAGAGGTAATTCGCCTGCTGTGGCAGAAGGCGACATAAGACGTGAAGGATAAACGGTTAGGGGCAAGGGAATTTCGCAACAATATGTCTTTCCCTCTTCACTCCTTACGCTTCACCCCTTATCCCTGACGATCTTCTCCTTGAACGGCATTGGACTTGCTGAAGACCATCTTCAGTAGTGGGGGGAACAATGACACGTGCACAGTGGCTCCTGCTCGGAGCAGTGGGGTTGGGCCTAGCAATTGTGATCTATTTTGTCTTCTTCTGCCCTGCAGACTGTCAGTAAAGATCGACCAGAAGGAGCGGGATGGCGACTGCCGCAGACCTGATGACTCTGGACATTCCCCGAAGCGACAGACACCGCACGGTGGGAGATATGATCGCGGCGCTTCGAGGCCATACATGGGACGAGGTAGGGCATATCTACCTTGTTGATGATCAGGCCACACTAGTCGGCCAGGTTCTGATCGAGCGACTGCTCCAGGCGAAGGAACAGACCTACTTGGCCGAACTCGAAGGCTCCCCGCCGATTGAAGTCCTCCCTGGCGATGCGGCCGAGACAGTAGCGCTGCGCGCGGTCGAACGTCATGACGCCGATGTGGCCGTCATCGACAACCGTCGCCGGTTGTTGGGTGCCATTCCGATCGGAAGGCTCTTGGCCCTGCTGCATGAGGAACATGTGGACAATTTCTTGCGGATGGGCGGTGTGAGCCGAATGGACCATCTCCATCTGTCGCTCACCGTGCAACAGACGCTCACCGCTGTGCGCGCGCGTCTGCCATGGTTGATGGTCGGCCTGGGCGGAGGATTCTTGGCCAGTGGCGTGGCCTCGGCGTACGAAACCTCGCTGAAGAACGAAGTGGCCCTCGCGTTCTTTCTTCCCTTGGTTGTGTATATGGCCGATGCCGTCGGGACCCAAACTGAAACGGTCTTAGTTCGTCGGTTGGCCTATGGAGAAGTGTCGTTGTGGGAACAATTAGCGAGAGAATCAGTGATCGGCGCATTCATTGGAGCGATCGTCGCAAGTGTTGCAAGTGGAGGATTGTGGCTCTGGAACGGACATCCGGCCTTGGCGATGGTCGTGGGAACCTCGCTGGGGGTGACTGCCGTTGTCGCCACCATTATGGCCAGCCTCCTGCCGATGGGATTGGCGCGTCTCGGGGCAGATCCAGCTCTGGCCGGCGGCCCGGTGGCGACCGTTGTCCAAGACATTTTGAGCGTGGGGATTTATCTGATGATCGCGACGGCCTTACTGCCCATGTGATTCATGTGTGAGCGGATCAGCAAGGCCACAGCCTAAAGGTGATGCTATGAAACTCTTGCTCGCAGTCGACGGTTCGGACAACTCGTATGAAGCCGTGCGCGCCTTGAAATACTTAGCTCGTGCCGAGGAACTGCACCTCGTGTATGTGCTTGATGTTCCGAGTCCAGCCTATCCCATGATGATTCCAGAGGTAGCACAAGAACTGTACGAATCGGTCGAGCGCAATATGCGCGACGACGGGACTCGCTTGTTGGATCGCATCGTGTCCTTGCTGCCATTAGATGCCGGACCGGTGACGAGACATTTGGTCGTCGGATCTCCGGTGGATCAGATCGTGGCCTTGGCTGAACAGCAAAAGATAAATCTCATTCTTTTGGGTGCCCGAGGCCTTGGACCAATCAAGGAACGGCTCGTTGGAAGTGTCTCCCACCGAGTGCTGACATTCGGGCCTGGCGCGAAACTGATTCTTCCTGGCCCCTTGAAAACGCTTCATCATATCTTGCTTCCCCTGCAAGGGAGCTATGATGCAGACCATGCCATCTCCTTCCTTCAACAGAAACCCTTTCGTGAAGCGCCCACGATTACCCTGTTCACCGTTCTCCCCCATACCAGGCCACCCTGGCCGGTGGATGCGGTCTCGGCCGAGCATATGGAAACCCATTCCCTCGGCAAAGCGAAGGACTTCCTCAACGAGATAGCCGCCAAGCTGAAGTCATATGGCTACCAAACCCGCGTGGCGACTACGTTAGGTACCCCGGTCCAGGGAATTCTTCAGGAAGCCAAGGCCTTGAATCCAGACCTTATTCTCGCGGGATCCCGGGGGCGCCGCGGCCTCACCCGCATGGTACTCGGTAGCGTGTCGCATGCGCTGTTGCACCAGGGGACCTATCCCCTCATTATTTTTGGCTGATTGTTGAAAGGGGCGCACCATGCCGATGTACGACTATACGTGTCTTGATTGTGGGAAAGAATCACTGATTGTCGTGACTCTGAAAGAGCATGAGCGAGGTGAGGTGGCATGTCCGGCCTGCGGAAGCAAGAAGCTGCAGCAGCTGTTCAGTTCCTTTATCGCTCACACCACGAAGAAGAGTTAACAACATGATCGAGACGCCACAACGGCTTATTCGAGATCGACTACTAGCTGTAGGACTCTGCGGGATCTTTACTCTGAGCAGTACGGCCATACCCGATCTCTATGCGCAAGACTATCCGCCAGACATCACACGCGGGAAAGCGGTCTATCAGCACCACTGTCAGGACTGCCACGGTCTTACCGGTCGAGGAGACGGCCCTGCCGCCACTTCCTTGAAAGTGCCACCGGCCGATTTTCAGCGCTTTCGGTCGTTCCTGAAATCCGATGAAGAGTTACTGCGAACGATCGAGCACGGTGTGGTCTTCAGCCCGATGCATTCATGGCGCGGCCAGCTCACCGACGGAGAAATGCAAGACGTCGTGGCGCACATCCGCCTTCTGTCGCAACAGGCACGATGACCGGCCTGATGCTTTGACGATCTGACGACCTGTTGATTCATGCCAAAAAATCAAAAGATCAACAGATCAGCAGATTCTCCAAATTCGCAACGCCTCCCATGATTTCCCTCACTCCCTATGATGCATTGCTCGTCGCCGATATTCAGAATGATTTCCTGCCAGGTGGAGCGCTCGAGATCAGCGGTGGTGATGATATTCTTCTTATCCTCATGAACTATGTTCAGCGGTTTCAGAGTCGCAGTCTTCCTATTTTTTTGACCCGCGACTGGCACCCATCCAACCATTGCTCCTTCCGGTCCCAGGGTGGGCCATGGCCGGCCCATTGCGTCGCTAATTCCCCCGGCTCTCTACCGCCGCCGTCGTTTTCAGCTCCCCCATCAGCCGTCATCATTTACAAGGCCATCGACCGCGACCAAGAGGCCTATTCGGCATTCCAGCATACCGCACTGGATCGGCATCTACGGGCTCTGAGTGTACAGCGGCTGTTCATCGGTGGATTGGCAACCGACTATTGTGTGCTCAATTCGGTCAAGGACGCTCGGATGCTGGGTTATAACGTCTGCTTGTTGGTAGACGGCATCAAGGCGGTCAACCTTCGTCCTGACGATGGTCGTCGTGCCGAAGCGGAGATGATCCGCCTGGGAGCCATACCTATTCGATGGAAGATGCTCCAATCATGAATCCTTCGGCCAGTGCTCTACTGACCGATCTCTATGAGCTTACGATGGCCCAGGCCTACCTGGAACAAGGAATGGACGGAACCGCCGTGTTCGAGTTCTTTGTCCGCAAACTGCCCGCCCACCGGAATTTCCTTGTCGCAGCCGGTCTCGAACAGGTGCTGGACTCTCTCTCACGTTTGCATTTTACAAAGGAAGAACTGGCTTGGTTAGATCAATCGGGGCGTTTCAGCTCGAGACTCCTTCACTACCTGGAAACACTGACATTCACCGGGGATGTGGATGCAATGCCCGAAGGAACCCTGTTCTTCCCTCATGAGCCGATCCTCAGAATCGTCGCGCCGCTTCCCCAGGCCCAGCTCGTGGAAAGCCGTGTGATGAACCTGTTGAACTTTCAGACCATGGTGGCCTCAAAAGCGGCGCGTGCGGTGCTGGTCGCAAGAGGAAAGCCGCTCATCGATTTTGGGCTGCGCCGAGCGCATGGGGCCGAAGCCGGGCTCTTCGCCGCACGGGCGAGCTATCTAGCCGGCTTCGTCGGAACCGCGACCGTGCTGGCTGGGATGACCTATGGAATTCCTCTGTATGGCACCATGGCCCATTCGTTCGTGCAGGCCCACGCGGACGAGACTCTTGCTTTCGAGCATTTCGCCCACAGTCAGCCGGACAACGTCGTCCTCCTGATCGACACCTACGACACAGAAGCGGCAGCGAGCAAAGTGGTGTTGCTGTCCCGGACGCTGAAAGCCAAGGGTATCACCGTTAAGGGAATACGGTTAGACAGTGGCGATCTGGCCGATCATGCCCGAAAGGTTCGATGTATTCTCGATGAAGGAGGCTTGCCTCAGGCACAGATTCTCGCCAGCGGCGACCTTGACGAATATCGCTTGAGAGATTTAATCCAAGTCGTCGCGCCGATCGACAGTTTCGCCGTCGGAACGGCTATGACGACCTCATCCGACGCACCTTCACTGGACTGCGCCTACAAGCTCCAAGAATATGCGGGCCAGCCATGCCGTAAGCGATCGGAAGGCAAAGCCACCTGGCCTGGCCGCAAGCAAGTCTATCGGTATTATGCGAACGACGGGCATTTGGACCACGACATCGTCACGACACTCGACGACCAACTACCCGGCGAACCGCTGCTCCATCCTGTCATGAAGAATGGCTGCCGCCCCGCTCCATCACCTGGCTTGGCCGAATTACAGCGCCATGCGGCTGCGCAGTTGGGACAACTTCCCGAACCGCTGCGGTCCCTTGAGGCCGTGCCGGCCTATGACACTCGGATTTCTACGGCTTTACAACGCCTAGCCCAGACAGTCGACCGTAGGGTTTAACATCGAAGGAGACACAAGATGAAGCACTTCTCCATACCGACCGTCTTTGTGGGAATGATCATCCTCCTCGGACTCGCCGCCTCATGGGCCGGGGCGGCAGGCTCATCTGGGTCTACCGCGACGTCGCTTGCGGTTCCCCTCTGCAAGAGTTCCTACAAAAAGAAGCCTGTCCCGGCCAAGACATTGCAGACCCTCCTGCATTCGCATGAACGATGGGTGGAGTATCGGGGAAACCCTGATGCTAAAAGGATGGAGCTTTGCCAAGCGGATCTGAGTCGGGCAACACTCGCGGGAGCGAATCTCGAACGGGTCGACCTGGAAGGCACAGTTCTGCGTCAGGCGAAGCTGCCTAAGGCCAACCTCGCTCAGGCCAGCCTTGCTGGGGCTGACCTCACTAATGCCGTCCTCGAAGACAGTAATCTCTCCGGAGCCGATCTGCGCCGTGCCCGGCTCACTGGCGCAAATCTCTCCCGAGCCATCGGCGATGAAGCTGCGCTCTTTGACGCTGTCTTGGTCGGCGCCAAACTACGCGAAGCCTCGTTCGAGCGGGCACAGTTGGAGGGCGCCGATCTCACCTCTGCCGACCTGACCGACGGCAACTTCGTCGAGGCGTATTTTTACGGAGCAACCCTGAAAGGTGCGGTCCTGGTGAACGCTGATCTGACAGGCGCCGACCTACGTCGCACCGTCCTGACCAACGCGAATCTGCACCGTGCCAACCTTCAGGGCGCGCTGCTGGACCATGCACAACTGGAAGGGGCCCGTCTGATCGAAGCCGACATGGAAAGCGCCTATCTGGACGAAGCGAATTTGCGCAACGCAAACCTGAAGGAAGCGATTCTTCGCGGCGCAGACCTCCGGTACGCCAGCCTACATGGCGCAGACCTGCATGACGCCGACTTGGAAGGAGCCAACCTAGAACAGGCCGATCTGGTCAAGGCGGATTTGCACTCGGCGAAGCTCCCGATGGCTATTCTCTATCACGCCGTCCTCGATGAAGCCGATTTCCTGGACGCGAACCTCACCCGCGCGGTCCTTATCGGGGCCAAGGGACTGCGCACCAACTTCATGAACGGCGATCTGAGCGAACTCTACGCTCCGAAATCCTCTTTCCAGCACGCACAATTCAACAGGGCCACTCTGGAATCGGCCAATTTTGTCGGCGCGGATCTTCGCGGGTCGAATTTCAGCCACTCCAACATGACCCACGCCAACCTTCAGGACACAAACCTACAAGATGCCACATTTATTTCGAGTAATTTGAGCGGCGCTCGACTGGACTCAGCAGACTTGAGTCGCACGAACTTCGCGGGGGCCAACCTCTCGTTGGTCATCGGTCTCACACAGACACAACTCAATGTTGCCTGCATCGACGACAAGACCAAATTGCCACCTGGGCTCAGCCGTCCGGCTCCCTGCAGCTCACTTAAGAAAGAGGTGCGATGACGCCGCAACATGAGCACAGCGTTATGATCAGAACAGGGGGGATCGCCCTGGAAGGTGTCCTCGGACTCCCGGTCGGTCCGTGCGGCGTGGTGGTCTTTGCACATGGAAGTGGCAGTGGGCGATTGAGCCCTCGTAATACCTTCGTCGCCCGTCAGTTACAACGAGACGGACTAGCCACGTTGCTGCTGGATCTCTTGACCGAAGTGGAAGCCGATGATCGGCGCAACGTGTTCGATATCAATTTACTGGCGAATCGGCTGTTACTGGCGAAAGACTGGCTGGAAGCAGAACCTCGGACACAACATCTGAAGATCGGGTATTTCGGGGCCAGCACCGGCGCTGGAGCAGCCCTGCAGGCTGCCGCCCGAGAGCCGTTGCACATCAAGGCCGTGGTGTCACGGGGAGGACGACCGGACCTGGCTGAACCCTATCTACCATCAGTCACAGCTCCGACCCTGTTGATCGTCGGTGGCCACGATGAACCAGTGATTGAAATGAATCAGGATGCGTACGATTTTTTGACCTGTGAAAAGAAATTGGTCATCGTCCCCGGCGCCACCCACCTCTTCGAAGAACCCGGGACCCTGGATCAGGTGGCTGAGCTTGCAGGCAAATGGTTTGGGAGATACCTGAAGCTAGCCGGATAGCTGGAAGGCTAAGAAGCTTCTGGTCTGGAAAAGTACAATTCTTCAGGCGGATACACGTTCCCATTCTCTGGCACGGGCAGCGAAGGCGTCCTTGTACTTCGGCCAATCGTGCAGCGTCGCTGGATCAAAGTCAGCGCCGTTCAGCCACACCAGCGTTTTCACCTCAGGACCCACGGCCACTTGGTTGAACAACTGGAGATCCAGTAGCGGACCATAGAGTTCGCCGAGTTCGCCTGCAAGAACCGGTTTGAGGTATACGATTTGCTCCGTGTCATCACTAAATCGCACTCGCAGCGTGTAGGGTTCGACGATCTCAACAGTTCGCACCTGATAAATGGGATGGTTCATGACCGTTCTATGTCAACGGAGCAATGGGCAAAGGTTTGTGCCCTGTTTGTAGCCGATCCCCGTCGGCCATCAGTTCCTGTTGATGCAACTCTGCCCACGCTTCGACTAGCCGTTGTTGTCGTTTTGGTAATTCCCCGGCCAGCATTTCCACCGGCTCAATTCCATACACAACCACATGCTCTTGGTAGTACGCGTTGAAGTGGGGTGTATGGCGCGAAGCCTAAACATTGATCACTATTTATGCACCCTTGCCTTTTAAAACCTAGGCAACTAATCTTGCGCTCCACGGAAGAATAGGAGCAAGTCCTAAAGAGCTTAGGAATGACCATCGAGGAAATCAGAGAGCTGGTTAGAGCAGGTCGTTATGAGGTCAGTCTTCATGCTCAACAGGAACGGCTGGAAGATGATTTGGATATCAACGAGATTGAGACCGCTTTGCTGAAAGGGGAACTCATTGAAGAATATCCCAAAGACCCGAGGGGCTCAAGTTGTCTCGTTGGCGGTCTGGCTGGACCCAAACAGATACATGTTGTGATAGGATGGGCCACGAGAAAACAGCAGGTTGAGAGAACTCTGAGAGTGATCACCGTATACATCCCAAGGCCGCCAAAATGGACAGATCTCCGCACCAGAGGAACAAAGCCATGACCACCTATGCGGATTGCACCTTCTGTGGCGGCGAGGTGGAAGAACGACATATCAACTACGACTATCGTCGCCGTGATCACTTGCTCGTCCTGCGAAACGTTCCGGCGGGTGTTTGCAAACAGTGCGGAGAGAAGTATTTCACCCCCGATGTGCTCAAGCGCATGGATCAGAGCTTCCATGACATCTTCGAACGAGCCCAGCAGCCGGATCAAGTGTTAGACGTACCCGCCGTCAACTTCTGACGTGCCCACCAACTTCTCTGTCACTCGGAGTGGCATGCATGACTGACGCCGAACTACTTGCAGACCTGCAACACCAATTCGAGGAGT
>JAOUHD010000042.1 GCA_029865345.1 Nitrospira sp. | reverse complement strand
CCATCGCACGATGGGTGTGCGTCACAAACAGGCTCTCGCAACAGCGGCTACCCACTGAATTTGCCCTGGTGGTCAGTCCAGGAACAGCTGGCCGAGTGAAAACGTGAATTAATCAGACCTTCCCTAAGTCTCACGGATAATCAAAACAGCGGATGGTGCGGGGCCGACGAGAAAGGGGCGGCAGCCGGCACCTCTCCGGCATTGCCAAGAAACCGCCAGGCATCACCATCTTTCACCAGATAATGGACTTCACGAAACCAACTGTCGAGTGTGAGTCGCTTTCCCGTGCGTTCGTCGGTGCCGTACAATCCTCCCGTGCAGGTCACTTCCATACGAACTTCATTATTCACCTGCGTGACCTTGATATCGGAAAATAAATGAAGGGATTCCACAGCCCCAAAATGCTCGAACACCTCTCCCCATACCCGACGTACATCGCCCGCTTTCAATCCATGATAGTCGTAGGTTGAGGCATAAAACCGCATGAGCTCATCCACATCTTCTTTTCCCAGTGCCGCTTCCGCTCGCTCGAACGCCGCAAGCAGCCCTTTCACGACAGGATGGCGCAGCAGACCGCTTTGTCCGGTGACCTTCTTGCCCTCCACCTGCAACACCGTCTCCGGCAAGACCTGCACCTTGGCCGACACCACCTCCACCCCCAACACCAAGCTCAAGACCAGACCAAGACCAATCCGAACATTCACCTTGCGATATCGCCGCATCGGCACCTCCATCAACGACACACATCACCCGCCATATTATGATGAGGCGAACAATATTCTTGGCACTCTTGCTTTCCCGATTGCATGAAGGCTTAAGAGCGAAATGGCTGGACATCACCTGACTTACGCAGCATCTTGTTCACCTCGTCAAGGTGCAGCTCTTCATCAACGACCATCTCTCGCGCAAATTCTTCCAACAGGACAGATTTTCCTTCAGCGATTTTCAGCAGTTCGTAATAGGCGTCGATGGCACCCTTCTCGTGCTCCAAGCTTTCCCGCAGGATATCTCCCACGTCATGCTTCTCGGTTTCCAAGAGCGTCCCAATCTTCAGCGACGGGTGGCCACCAAGCAAGGTGACCAGTTCTCCGGCTTTACGCGCATGGGCAAGGCTCTCGTCGGCATTACTTTTCAGCCACGACACGATAGGAATGCGGTTATAGCCATAGATCATGAGTGAGTAATGCGTATAGCGCACCACTCCCGCCAATTCGTGCTCCATAATCCTGTTGAGAATCTCCACCGCTCGTTGTGTGTCTTGATCGTTCATCTGATGCCTCCAATTACGCACCACCGTCTCGCCTGAGGAAGCGCGAAGGGTACTGCGCCTGTGATGTTAACTGCGGTCGGCCTTCGTATCACGATAATTCCCTGTTAGCCATTTGAGGAGAGTAAGTGTACTGCCAACGCCTCTGCGTACGATTGGTCATTCACTGCCCCTGCATCACGAAATACGCAACTCCGGCGGCGAGCACCAGAAATCCGATGAGCCACCGGATAAATCTCTGTTGCGCAGTGGCGAGGACCTGATCCATCTTTTTCTTGAGGGCCGGCTCTGAAGCGATGTAAGCCTCGACCGCTTCCTTCGCCTCTTTCAGACCGATATTCCGTTCCTGGCGAACCACCTTGATCGCTTCGATCACATTGCCCTGCCATAGCGCCTCAATCGCTGCTTTGGGAAGCTCTGATGAACGCCGTGGTTTGTTGGCCATAGTAGGAAGATGCCCGAGTAGAGGATCATATGTAACGCTTATAATTGGAAGAGGCAACCATGTATTCGACTTGCGGTGCAGGCCCTCGTTTTCTCGCTTCTTATTTATGACCCATAATAGGGCGCAAGAATCGTGCTGCCTAGATAGGCCTTCTCGCTGGGACAGTTGTATCTGTGTCACGGAGGGAGGCATCATACCCTTCCGGTGCACCAGCTGCTATGCCTTCTTCCCTTCAAGCCTTCATCGCCCTCTTTGTCGTCGGCGGGTTGCTTCGATCACAGGCTCTGCTGACCAAGACTCACGCCGAACGGTTGGCGACGTTCGTGTTCTCAGTGAGTCTGCCGGCGACGATTCTCGTGTCGCTGGATCATGTCGCCCTGACATCGACAGCCTGGAAGCTCCCGTTGGCCGCCTGTCTCATCACCTTCCCGATGGTCGTCTGTTCCTGGCAACTCACCCGGCTTCTGCAACTCCCACGTGAGGCGCAAGGTGGGTTTGTGTTGGCCACTGGTTCGATCAATTCCGTTTTCTTTGCCTTTCCCGTCATCCTCGCCACATTCGGCGACGAAGGATTGACTCTCGCCGTGCTCTTCGATCTTGGGCAAACTGCGCTGACCCTCACCGTTCTCTACGGTCTGGCCGTCTGGCACGGCGCACAACCTGCCACACCCAGGTCAGCTGCGATCCGCTTCCTGTCATCGCCGCCTTTATGGGCCCTGGTTTGCATTCTCGCCATCAAATTGTCAGGACACCATCTGCCTCCCTGGCTTCTTGAACTACTCAATCCCTTGCACTTCACCACTACGCCACTCGCAAGTCTGGTTTTGGACCTGTCGATCAGTTTCTCCGCCGTCCGCCGGACCATTCGATTGGCAACACTGGGGGTTGCGGTACGAATGGGTGGCGGGCTGTTGCTGGGATGGCTGGCCGTGGCGCTGCTGGGTTTAACGGGAGTGGAACGAGCGGTCGTCATTCTCGTTGCGGCGATGCCATCGGCGGTCAGCTCCGTCATCTTCGCAGCAGAAACAGGCCTCAATGAGGAGCTGGTCGCGTCGATCGTGGCCCTGTCCATTTGCCTGGGGATGGTGATGCTTCCCTCGCTGCCCGCACTAGCCGCCATGCTGCTGAGGTGAGCGCCAGCCTCCTGCTAGGTCTGACCGAGAAACCTGGGTCGATCCCGAACGGAGACCATTTTCACTAAGTCACGTACGGAGAGTACCCCAACGATCTTCCCGTTCTCCGTCACGGTCAGGTGACGCACCCCCTGTTCGGCCATCACCTTGCTGGCGTCGCGTATCGTGCGATTGACATCGATGCTCAGAAGAGGAGAGCTCATTACGGCACCCACGTGCGTGCTGCCTGCATGCCGATTGGACGCCAGCCCTTTCCAGACCAGATCGCGCTCGGTCACGATGCCAACTGTTTCACCAGCTTCAGTCGTCAGCAATGAACCGATCCGCTTCTCGCGCATCAGCTGGGCAGCCGCAAGTAGAGACGCGTCACTAGGGATCGTCGCGAGTGCGGTCGCCATCAGAATGCTCAGCGGGCGGTAGACCTTTTCGAGATCACAGATGGGGCCGCTCTCCGCATCCACAAACGATCGCACGAGGTCCCGCACCGACAAAATCCCGACGATCTCACCAGTCTCTACCACGCAGAGGTGACGCACATGGTTGGTCTCCATCACATGGCTGGCATCCAACATGGAGCGGTCCCCTGGGATCGTCAAAATCGGGCTAGCCATCACACGATCCACCATCGTAACCGTGGGGTCTAATCCGGTCGCGAGCACTTTCCGTACAAGATCCATCTCCGTCAGAATCCCCAACGGACCTCGCTTGGGATCATGCGATTCCACCAACAGACAACCGATCCGCTTGACCCCCATCCGCTCAGCCGCGGCCGAAGCCGTCGTCTCTAGTGGCACCACCTCCAGGTAGCGATGCATAAAATCTTTAACGGCTCCGCCCCCATGCTCAACCATCTCAGCTCCTTGTCTCATGATTATGCTGCACGTTCGTTCAAAGAATAGTCCGCGACCATCTTTGTCCCGAATCCCTGGCGACCACTATACCCGATTCCGAGGGGAAGGGGCACGCACGCACACGATCATGCCGCGAGGAGTAGAACTAGCCAATCGAGCGCCAAAAGCGTACGCTCTTACTCATTGCTCATTTCGCAAGAAAGCCTGCAATTCATTGCCGGCACGTTGCACATCGTTCAGATCCTATGAATCGTCTCGACCTGAAGATCCCGCCAGTCGTCACCGGCGCGGTCACCGCGATAAGCATGTGGCTTGTCTCCCGCACCCTGCCCACATTGGCGTTTGCGCCACTGCGAGTCGTGGCGGCGGGCTTGGGACTCGTTGGCGCTGCAATAACCGCATTGGCGATGCTGTCGTTCTGGAGAGCGCGCACCACCGTGAACCCTCTGAAGCCATCCTCCACATCTTTCTTGGTGACGTCGGGAATCTATCGTTTTACGCGCAACCCGATGTATCTCGGCCTGTTGTTCGTCTTGGTCGGGTGGGCACTATATTTGGCAAATGTCTTGAGCTGTCTCTTTCTTCCTGCCTTCATCCTCTACATGATTCGTTTCCAGATCAAACCGGAGGAACGAGCGCTGACGGCTAGATTCGGACGGGAATACCTTGAATACGCGTCTCGAGTGCACCGGTGGATATAACGCGAGGCAGGTGTTTGCGAGCGGCCTTAACGACGAAGAACGAGTGCGGATTCAGTGGGCACATGGGGGTGATCAGAAGGCCGTCATTCGTGAAGCGTCGTTCGAGAAGCGTGTTCTTCGCTGAACGTGAAACGAACTGCGGTTGACGAGAAACGAGTTCAAGACGGTTGGCTTTTTATGGATGCTTCTGGTTCTTAATCCTGGATAAGATCTTGATAGTCAGGCATACCTCGTGCTGCGAGCCGACTCACAAGCTTGATAGCTACCTGCCTTGCGACAGAATTACCGCTACCGACAACAGTCGCAAGGGTCAGATCAAAGCAGTTCAAGAGATCACGCATGGTTTTAGGAGAAGACCACTTTGGCTCTCTGAGCCTTGGAGCTGACTAAGGCCCCGATATGCAAACTAGGGTTAGTCCGAGCATCATTATGAAGCACTAATCTCTCCATCCTTCACCTCCTCCACTTACCTCGACTACTCAGGTATCCATAGACCTTATCCTCACCTACCTCATCCCATCGTGTAACTCATTACAATTACGTACCAAACTGCCGAGTGAGTAGAGCCATCATGACAGGGTTCTTTGCCACTCTTTACCGTGGCATTCAACTTGCTGCCACGAGAAATAAGACGTGAGATTGGATACCTAATGCGTGAATCATGAAACACGCAACACATCCCATCGCTGTTCGTATCGAGTGGTGCCGACGGCAATCTGCACAGGCTCGCACGGAACCGGAGGTCGATGGGTGGAGTGCGGAAGCAGATGGACTGCGAGATGAGTTGATGAATAGCGACCATACCGACAACTATCGACTGTGCCCTCCCGAGGTCTTCAGGCGATACGTACTGGGCTTCCAAGATGGGACAGCCTTGCTGCAAGCCGCACGAGTCCAGCCTGTGCACGCTGCCGCTACCGGAACTCCGCAACCGGATCCTCGGAGAGGAAAGGACATCACTACTGGGAGATGAACGATGAATTGCCTACGATGCAACGGCCTTGCCGTCAGTGACGACAGCTTTGCGGTGCAGACTGGTTCGCCAGCGGACCTTCATGGTTGGCGCTGCGTCAATTGCGGAATGATCGTCGACGATGTGATCTGTAATAATCGGCGCGCCACGTCACAGACGAGGAGAGCCGCATATCCCGAGCGCCGGCGGTACGGTGGCCAAGCTGCGTGACGGGCATCACGCCACCAGCCGATCCGAAACCGCTTACCGCTCGAGGCCAAGAGAGAACGACCGGTGCTGGGTGTGGCCATCAGGTCCTATGCAACGCACTCTCCGACGTGAGCGTCAGGCTGTCGGCTTCGCTTCGCTCCGGATCCCGGTTCCATTCGCCGGAACGCAGGAGTTTCTCTCCCAGTCCTACGGCCAAGTTGCGGTAGATAATCACACCGATGTCCGGGCGACGTCGAATGAGATCCTCCAGATCACGCCGGAATAGCTCTGCCACCTCGATGTCGTTCACAGCCGTCGCGGTGGCGGAGTGATGCCTGGCCGAAAGGAGCGATACTTCTCCACAGGTCTCGCCGGTGTGGACGGTGCCGATCACGCGAGCAGAAGTGCCGCTGCTGATGGTGACTTGCCCTTGAAGCATAAGATAGAGTCTGTCTCCCGGATCATGCCCGGAAAAGAGCCGGTCTCCCGCCCCTATGTTCCTCACGGTGCAGACTCCCGCTAACCTCGTCGCCTGTTCGGTGTTCATCCCACGAAACAATGGAACCTCTTTGATCGCCTGGGCCATCCGAGGTGCGATGACACATGTAGAAAACCCGCGCATCACGACATCGGCCACGGCTTGAACCGGTTCAGTCAGACCAAGCGGCCCCAACTCTTGCAGCTTGTTCAAACGCACCATCTTCACGATGTCGAGCCGCTCCACGTGATAGAACACCATGGCCGGCACATAGGCGACCGGAAGAAAATTCAACTCCAGTAATGTCCGCTGCATGCGAGGCGCGTAGGCGCTGACATCGATCTCGATATACTCGATCCCCATCTCCTCCCGACACTTGCGCTCCAGTTCGGACAGAAGAAATCGCACCACATCATCGGCCAGCGCGATGAGCTCGAACACTCGCACGATGTGCTCGACCGGGTCCATCGTGTAGCCGACGGCTCCCACAATCTGGCCGCCGGAGCGGGCCAGAAAGTAACTGGTTTGGCGAGCCTGCAGCTTGAAGAAGCCGTAATCCAACCGCATAGGTCCGAAGATCTCTCGATTCCGCACCCGACCCCGTTCGATACGCAACAAAGCCGGATAGCCCTCAGCCTGCAGCTGTTCAAGGCGATAGTCGCCACCAGCCGGGTAGGAGGCGGAGTCTTCGTCCACGATGAAATCCGGCGTGAAGGGCGGCTGGCTCATCACGAGATTGGCCAAGGCATAGACCTCGGGGATGATTCGTGGATTATTGCGGCGCAGAGTCAGGGCATCGGCGAAATATCGAGCCAGCAGTGCAAAACTCTCGCGGTGGCGAAAGAAGTGCTTGAGCGGTAGAAAGCCTGTGGCGATGAAACCCTGAGCCAGGCTGATGCGCTGAGCATAGGGATGCACGGTACGCGCGACAACGAGTCCCACGTGCAAACGGTTTTTGATGGCCTCCAGCCGCTTGTCCATGAGCAACTTCCCGACCTGCATCCGGCGATACTCGGGATGCACAGCAAGGCGACCAAACTCTCCTACGAGATCGGAATGAGCCCCGAAGTCGAACAGCACGGAGGCCGTCCCGACGACACGACCGGCTTCCGTATCCTCAGCAACGAGAATGAGGGCATCATCGGTGAAGACGGAGCGCTTCAGCCAAAGTTCATCGTAGAGTTCGCGATGTGGATAATCCGTACCGTAGACCGCGAGAAAGATCTCACGGATCTGGCCCACATCCTCTTCCCGAGCTTCTCTGACTCTGATCACAACTCTCCCGTTGCGACGGATCAGACGGATATTGCTTTCTTCTCGAGTTGCTGGCCGGCGATCTTGGCGATGGCGTGGTAATACGCGGCTCCTACGGCCAGAGCTTCTTCATCGAAGTCGAACTTGCTCGAATGTGCCGGATAGCCTTCCCGGCCAGGAACTTGGCTGCCGAATCGGACATAGGCGCCGGGAATTTGCTCAAGGTAGTAGCTGAAATCTTCCGCCCCCATATTCGCCGTCTTCAGGGGCAACACATTCGCCTCCCCGACCGCTTCGATCGCGGCACGGCGCGCCATGTTGGCCGACTCAGGCTGATTGATGAGTGGCGGCGTTCCTTCAGTGACCGCAACGTGAATCTTCGCACCGTGCAACTGTGCGATGGATTCGGCAATGCGGCGCACAGAATTGAGCAGTTGTCGGCGGACTGCCGGATCTTGGGCACGCACAGTCCCTTCCAGCTTGGCCTGTCCCGCAATCACGTTCGGCGCAGTCCCGGCGTGAAACTGGCCGACGGATACAACCGAGGGGCGGGCCGGATCGATCTCACGTGAGACGATAGTCTGCAACGCCATGATCATGAGGCTCCCCACCACCACCGCATCGATGCTTTCGTGTGGCCTTGCCCCATGTGCGCCTTGTCCGATGATCTCAATCGAAAAGTTATCCGACGACGCATTGACCGGACCTTCGCTCACTACGATGGTGCCGGGACGATAATGGCGATCCAGATGTCCGCCAAAGATCAGGCCGGCTCCCTCAAGCACGCCTTCCTTGATCATGGCGATGGCGCCGGTTCCTTTTTCTTCTGCGGGTTGGAAAATCAGCCGCACCGGCGCCGGCAAGTCCTTCTCTTGGGAAAGCAGCGCAGCCGCGCCGAGCAACATCGTCGTGTGTCCATCGTGGCCGCAGGCGTGCATGACGCCATTGTGCACCGATGCGAATTCAAGGCCGGTTTCTTCTTGAATGGGAAGCGCATCCGTATCGGCCCGCAGCACCACGCAAGGCACTCCGGTCTTTCCGCTGATCTCTGCAACGACGCCGGTACCTGCCACATTGGTGCGGCATTGAATGCCGAAGCTCTGAAGGAATAGACGGATCACACCGGCTGTACGCGTTTCTTGCCAACTGAGCTCCGGATACCGATGCAACTCTCTTCGCAGCGCAACCAGCCGGTCATACAGGTCTTGCGGAACTTGTCGCATGTAGCCTCTCTCCGTGCGCCAATTCGCACTGACCAAGCCTCCTCAACCGGACGACGAGACTTCATCCCTCCGTGGCCTGGACACCTGGCTGATAGGTGGCGTACACGTAGACCGGAATAGACAAGTGGCCGAGATGTTTTTCAATCAACGGCTTGACCTCTTTCCAGTCAAGCCCACCGACACCAGTGGCCAAGCGGGGAAGCGCAACGCTCTTGATTTTCTCGCTCTCGATCAACTTCGCGAAGGCTTTGAGACAGTGATTGACGTTCTCGATCGTGGCTTTCCCTGGTTTAGACCCGTGGCTGGGAGCTGGTTCTTGCGTAAAGAGACTCACGATTCGCACACCCCCGGCACCCGCCCAGGCCCACAGCTCTCCGGTCTTCGGCGTAAACGTTTGGCAATAATGTCTGAAATCTTTGTACATGGCGGGCCATTGTTGCCGAAGGGACAACGCGAGACCGTTCGCAAAGCCGTCGTTCGGAGCCACACCGTGTGCCACCATTTCTGCTTTTGTCCGTAAAATGTCTCCCGTTACTTCTTTCAGCATTGAACCTCCTTCATGTTATGAGAATCGAAAATGTACGGATATCCCAATGGGGTGATGTCTCTCATCACCAGTTTCCACGCACCAAACCGATATCTTGCCAATTTCTGTTGCTTCCGCTATGTAAGACGGAAGCTGCTTCCTCTTCCCCCGGATGCATGTGATGGTTCAAATTCGACTGGCGACCGACGCGGACTTTCCCTCGCTGCTCCAAGTGCAACAAGCTGCATTCGGCGAATATGCGGGCATCTACAAGGTGAGCGGGTGGACCACAGAAACCCTTGAGAGCCTGCAAGAGGATGCCAGAGAGAAACATATTTTCATGGCAGAAGTGGGGGGAGCGATCGCCGGTTCCGTGCGCTTCTGGACGGTAGCTGGCGTATGCGTGATCCGGTTGCTTTCCGTCAGTCCCACTCATCAGCGTCATGGAGTGGGAAAGGCCCTCATCCACGAAATTGAACGAGCCACGACCGATGCCCACAAGTTTTACGCCTGCACAATGCTGCGTACAGCCAGAAACATTCAGTTCTTCATGAACCTCGGGTACAAGGCCGAAACGATTCTTCCCGATCATTATGACCATCTCGACTTGATCTGCTTCGCCAAATATCGTTGAGCCCTATCTTCTGAACCAAGGAAGCACTCCGACAACCCGGACATACCCACCCCCCCATCAATCGGTGCGCTGGCAAAAGAGCTATGGCGTCTTCGCACAACGGAACCCGTATCCAAAGAGCCGATTCGTCGGCTGCGCATCGAACCGGTGCGCGGACCGCAGAAATTCAGACACGTACAGCCAGGATCCGCCCCGCAACACTTTCCCATCGCCTTTTGCCGGCCCGATGGGGTTCTTTTCTGGACCTTTCTTGTAATAATCCAGTTCATACCAATCGAACACCCATTCCCAAGCATTCCCGGCCATATCATAGATCCCGTAGGGGCTCTTCCCCGCTTCATACGATCCGACCGGGGCTAAGGCGAGGTGGTCGTCCCACTCCTTTCTCCCGTAATTGGCAAGGAGCCGACTTGGAGCTTCATTACCCCAGGGATAGATCCGCCCATCTGTTCCCCGCGCCGCTTTTTCCCACTCCGCCTCGGTCGGCAGGCGCTTGCCGACCCATTTGCAATAGTTGACCGCATCCTCCCAACTCACATTGACGACCGGGCGTCTCTGATGTTGTGCTTGATGCATGGTGCTCCAGTCCGGAGGCTCCTCCATGTCAGTCGCCTCCAAGTACCTGGCATACTGCCCGACCGTCACTTCATATTTGTCCATATAGAAGGCATTGAGATAGATCTGCCGAACAGGTTTCTCGTCGTCTCCGAGATTACTTCCCCGCATAAACTTCCCCGCCGGTACTAGGACCATCTGCGTATCGAGCGTCTCGGTCTCCCCCACACCTCCTACCGATCCGGCAGAGGTCAGATATTTCGAGGAGGCAGATCGTGATCGTGGCAGCTTCGCCTGCAACTGCTGATAGAGCGTCTGTTGCTCATTGTTGAGACCAAGCTCCTCGGCGCTGTGCAGAGCCTCCTCCGCCTGCTTCGTTTTTCCACTGGCGATCAGGCCCTTCCCCTCGTTCAGGAGTCGCCATGCCGTCGTTTCCTCCCGTAAGCGCCACACTTTCGCTTTAGTCTTGGGTAAATAGGATTTCGTCCCGGATTTGGCATCCAAATCCAATGCGCTCTCGTAATGTTGCTCCGCACAGGCCCAGGATTCTAGGGCTCGGCAAGCCTCGGCCAGATTGAAATGGGCCTGGATATTGGACGGATCCTTCAGGATGCCGGCCTCCAGCGCTGCCCGCGCCCCCGCATACTGTTTGCTCTTCAACAGGTTCTCCCCTTTGGAAAATTCCTGCTCCCCGCCAGCTGCATACGCAACAGCCCCCGGAGCGATGAAGAAGCACAACAAGGTCATCCCCGCCAACACATGTCTCATAAGAAGCCCCCTCCCCGTTCCGACTGATCGCTCTGTGAATTAGGCCTCACCAGCTGGAAAACGCAGCAAGCCTGGACAGGTCCGGCAGACTTACCAAATAACACTTACAAGATCAATGCCTGACCGTGTCGGCACTGTTATTTCCTCTCCAAAGAGACAGGGTCGTTGGTCCTCAGCTACGTGCATAGAACGAGCACTCTGACGACCCCTATCTAGCCCTTCCCCCATACATTTTCATTCCAATTGGGAGAGCGGTATCGTCGATCCCTGACCGCGCGCATTGAGGGAGCACATTCCGATCGTGCGCCCTCGGCGAGCGAAGGGATTGACGATGTCGCTCTCCCTCCCCTCATACCCATTCCGGCGCCTCCTCTTTCCTCACCTCCTGCCCAGCGAACAGACTATAGAGCGCGGGCAGTACAACCAGCGTCAGCGCCGTCGACGTGAAGAGTCCGCCGATAACGACACTGGCGAGCGGCCGCTGGACCTCCGCCCCAATTCCTTGCGCCAGTGCCAGCGGCAGAAGTCCAAGCAGCGTGGTCATCATGGTCATCACGACAGGGCGAAGACGGAGACTGCAGCCGGCCAGAATCGCTTCATCGATCTGCTGCCCCTCGTTGCGCAGTTGGTTGACATAAGAGACCAGCACGATCCCATTCCCCACGGCCAGTCCAAACAGCTCGATAAAACCGATAGAGGCCGGTACGCTTAGATACTGCCCGCTCAGCCATAGCGACACGACGCCTCCGATCAACGCGAACGGCAAGTTGATAATGATCAAGGTTGCGTATCGCAGCGAATGGAAGGCCCAGAACAGAAGAAAGAACACGAGGCCCAGTGTGATCGGCACGACAATCATCAATCGCGCGTTGGCTCGCTCCATGTTTTCGAACGCCCCGCCCCATACGACAGTATAGCCTTCCGGCAAGTGGAGTTGCGCCGCCAGCTTCGCGCGCCCTTCATCCACCACACCGCCGATGTCCCGGCCTACGACATTGAAGCCGATGTAGATGCGGCGCTTCACATGCTCTCGACTGATACGAGCCGGGCCTTCTCGCATTTCGATCTTGGCCAGGTCACTCATGGGAATGAGCGCTCCGGAAGGAGACTTCACGCGGATTTCTCCAATGGCGGCAACACTGTTCCGGTACGGTTCAGGAAATCTCAGGGTGAGCTGAAACCGGCGCTCGCCTTCATAGACCTGTGTCGCCGCCTTCCCACCGATCGCGGTAGTGATGATCTCCTGCACGTCGGCCACGTTGATGCCGAAGCGGGCAATCTTTTGCCGATCGATGTCGATAATGAGATAGGGCTGTCCAGCGACCTGTTCGACCTTGATATCTTTGACGCCGTTGACTTGTTGTACCAGGGCCGCAATCTCCTGCGCCTTGTCGCGGAGCATGTCGAGGTCGTCTCCGAACAGCTTGATGGCGCATTCGGTCCTGATGCCGGAGATCAACTCGTCCACTCGTTCTTGGATTGGCTGACTCATGAGGATGGAGATACCGGGAATTTCGGCTAACTTCCGGCGGATCGCATCGGTCAATTCTGATTGAGTCTTCGCCGTCTTCCAGGTGCTTCGGTCGTGGAGGGAGACAATCGGATCGCTCTCGTAGAGATCTTCTGGGTGGTAGGGAATCTCCGCTCGGCCGATCCTGCTCACCGCCATCTTCACTTCGGGAAATTCCAGCATGGCCTTCTGAGTCTGCTTCTCTAGCTCGATAGACTCAGGAAGCGACACGCTTGGCAACTTCACCACTTGAGGTGTCAGGGCCCCTTCCTCAAGGAGTGGAATGAATTCCCGCCCCACGAATGGAACGAGGGAAAGGCTGCACAGCACGATCGCTATTGAACTCGTCAGGATGAGGCCGCGGTGCCGGAGCGTCCATTGCAACACCGGCAGATAGCCCTGTTTCATCCAGAGCGTCACGCGCGTCTCTTTAGGATGGTCTCCACGCAAGAAGAGAGACGCGAGCACCGGTGACAGGGTCAGCGTCACCACGACTGAGGCCAAGAGTGCAATCACCAGTGTGTAGGCCAGCGGCGCGAACATCTTGCCTTCCATTCCTTGCAGCGTCATGAGCGGCAGGAAGACGACGCTGATGATAAGAATGCCGAACAGGATCGGTCGACCGACTTCCTTCGTCGCATGGAGAATGACACTGAGCCTGCTTTCCTGCGACGCGCCGCTGTGTTGGGCGAGATGCCGATAGGCGTTTTCCACGACGACCAGGGACCCGTCGGCGATCTCGCCAACGGCGATCGCCAGCCCACCAAGCGTCATCAAGTTGGCCGAGAGCCCGAACCGCTCCATCACGATAAAGGTCACGAGCGGAGTGACGATCAACGTCACCGTGACGATGATGGCGCTGCGGACATGGCCCAGGAAGAAAAAGAAGACGAAGACCACTAGCACAATCCCTTCGATCAATGCATCCCGCACCGTATTAATGGCCGCACTAACGAGTTCGATGCGATCATAGAAAGGGATCAGCTTTGTGTTTATTGGAAGAACATTGCTCTGCTGCAGATCCTCCAGCTTTGTCTTGACCGCCTCAACCACCTGACGGGCATTGCCTCCCCGAAGCATGAGCACTGTTCCGATCACGACTTCCCGCTCCCCATTGAGGACCACCGCACCATGGCGAACGGCGTGGCCGATGCCGACTTCAGCGACGTCTCGGACGAAGACCGGCGTGCCACCGACCGCTTTCACGATGATGGATTCGATATCACCCACGGTCCTGATCAATCCAAGCCCTCGAACGATCGAGCGTTCAGCATGACGCTCCAGCACGTTGCCCCCGACATTGGCGTTGTTCTTCACCACCGCCTCGTAGATCTGGTGGAGCGTCAAGTCGAACTTGCGCAGTTTGGCCGGATCGACGAGGACCTGATACTGCTTCACAAACCCACCCATACCGTTCACATCGATCACGCCAGGCACGCTCTTCAGCAGAGGGCGCAAGACCCACTCCTGCATGGTGCGCTGATCCGTCAACTCCCTCTCGACGACCTGTGGATCGGTCGCTGTCGCATGGGGCCCTTCGACATAATAGTGATAGACCTCGCCCAGCCCCGTTGTGACGGGGGCCATCACAGGTTCGAGTCCCTCTGGTAACCGCTCTTTGGCCGCCATGATCCGCTCGAGGACCAACTGGCGGGCGAAGTAGATATCCACGTCGTCGTTGAACACGACCGTGATTTGGGATAGCGCAAATTTGGAAAGTGACCGGATCTCCGCTAATCCAGGCAATCCGGTCATCTGAAGTTCGAGCGGATAGGTGATGAACCGCTCGACTTCGACCGGCGAGAGGCCGGCCGCTTCGGTCAAGACCTGCACTTGGATATTCGTCACGTCGGGGTAGGCATCGATTGGGATCGACTGAAAGGCAATCACACCGACAACCGACAGCAGACAGGCCAGGCCGATGACCAATATTCTTTGCCGCAGCGAGAATTTCAGGAGCGAGACAATCATAGCGAAGGCTCGATCTTGTGTCGTTCCATTTCAGATTTAAGGGCGAAGGAGCCCTTCGTCACGACCTGCTCGCCTGCCTTCACCCCCTCCAGCACCCTGACCACATCACCCTCTTCATCCCCCAACTTGACCGTTCGCGCTTCGAAAGCGCCGTCCTCCCGTTGAACAAATACCATCTTGCCCCCAGATCCGTCTTGAACAGATGCAAGCGGTACGCTCAGCGCCTCTGGACTCGATGTCGCAAACACGCTGACGATGGCAAACATTTCCGGTTTCAACAGACGATCGGGGTTGGGAACCGTGACACGCAGACGCATGGTGCGCGTTGCTGGATCAAGCACATCTCCCACATAGGTGATGGCCCCGCTGAAGATCGCATGGGGATAGGCGGCCAGGACCACATTCACCTTCTGGTCCTTGCGGATGAATCGCACGTCCTTCTCCGGCACGTTGCCGATCACCCACACATCCGTAAGATTGGCCACGGTGAACAGCTTTTGTTCCGTCTCGACCACTTCTCCCCGCGTGATGTTGCGTGTGATGACCCGCCCATCGAACGGTGCGCGTAAAGGCATGTTGGCCTTAATCGTCAATTCCCGCTCCAGCCTGCCGATCTCCTCTAGTGGCACTCCAAGCAGTTCGAGACGGTTTTTGGCCTCTCGCAGTTCAGCTCGCGCGGTCTTCATGGCGGCCTCGCGTCTCTGTAGCTCAGCGAGGCTGACGGCCTTGTTTTCGTACAGATCCTTGGCACGAAGATGTGCCAGCTCCGCTTCATGCAGCCTGGCCCCGGCCTTGAGATAGTCTCCCTCCGCCACGCCCAGGTCCACGCTGTGGAGCATCGCCAAAAGAGCGCCTTTTTTCACGTCCTGCCCGACATCGACATGGACTTTCACAACCCGGCCCCGGATCAAAGTGGTGACTTCGGCCAATTCGTTTTGGTTGGCCTGGACTGTTGCGGAAAATTCACGATGCGAAAGAAGCTGCCCCTGCGCCACCGGCACAAGTTCCAGCTGCATTCGGGATAACTCTTCGGGCGTCAGACGCAACAACCCCGTTCGCGCGGAAGGCAAGTCCGGTTTGACCGTGGAGGTCTCTGCCGGTTTGTTTTCGCAAGCAACACCCAGCGCCATGATCATGCACGCTGCCAAACCACGTATGACCTGTGTGCGCAATCCAGTTGTGTGCTGATTCAGGCAGGTATGAGCCACAAATCCCATCCCCTTGGTCCACTCTTTGATTTCAGATTCACTCGTCCTCCGACTGTGAGCTTCTCGCACGGGGCATGCCTCCCGAATACGTTGTATTTCTCATGCAATGCCGCATAAATGCCGCATATTCGTCGCCTTTTGCTACTGTGAACGCTTGATGCTGTAGCGAAATGCGACAGCCGTGCAGAGAGACTCCCCTGCACCAGTGGTTGCGGATATGAGATACTGATTTCAAGGGAGCGTGCCGTTAGAGTGCCGTTATATGGAAGTTCGAGCCCAATTTCCAGACGAGCAATCGCCAGCCGGTGGGTTTATGCGCCAGCCGGATGTGTTCCGGAGGTGGGTGACCGCCGAGGGTAGTTCGGGCTATCCCGCCGCTGCCGGACGCTACCATCTCTACGTCTCATGGGCCTGCCCCTGGGCCCACCGCACAATCATCGTGCGTAAGCTCAAGAAGCTTGAGACTGTGATCGGTATGACCGTCGTGGATCCCATTCGTGACGAGCGAGGATGGGCATTTCGCGAAGGCGCAGGACATTCCCCCGACACCATCAATGGATTTTCGTTTCTGAGTGAGGCCTATAAAGTGACCGACCCAGACTACATCGGACGTTTTACGGTCCCGGTGCTGTGGGACTCTGTCACCAGACGTATCGTCACCAACTCCGATGACGATCTGATGAGAATCTTCAACAGTGAGTTCAATCGATTCACTGAAAGCCCGATTGATTTGTACCCAGACGGCCTGCGGCAAGAGATCGATGAGCTCAACACGTTCATCTACGAGAATGTGAACGACGGCGTCTATCGAGCAGGGTTCGCCACATCCCAACACGACTATGAACGAGCGGCACGGCGATTATTTACCGCGCTGGATCAACTCGATGCGCGCCTGGCAACTCACCGGTATTTATTCGGACCGGAGTTTGTGGAAACCGACTGGCGGCTTTTTGTTACATTGGTTCGGTTCGACGCCGTGTACCACGGACATTTCAAATGCAATCTCCGACGAATCGTCGACTACCCGAACCTGTTCGGGTATCTGAAAGATCTCTACCAAACCGACGGCATTGCCGAGACCGTCAATGTCGACCACATCAAACGCCACTACTACGTCACGCACGATGATATTAACCCCACTCGTATTGTTCCGATTGGCCCCGATCAAGACTTGTCCTCACCACATGGGCGTGAGCGTCTGGCATAATCTCGGACTCATTACCTTGATCAGGCCACACCTTCGATAGGTACCGCCCATTATTTGTCCAATCTAGCAGACAGTGTTGAGGATATTCTCCCCACTCTCGACCACGCGAAGCTTGGTGGATCCCGAAACATCTCGTATCACGGAAAAATTAGAGAGCATCCACTTCCGATGATTCAAGCACGAGAGTTGCTCACATCACCCCGCACAAAGAGTTTGTGATCACTCACAATGAAAGGAGCTGTCATGGATATGTTGTGGTTGTTCGCGATTGTGATGGGTGGACTCCTTATCGGTGGGCTAGTTGTTTACAAAAAGAGTAGCTAGCTGAGCGTCTCAGATGGGGCATCCGCCTACGAGAAGGCGTCATCTCTAGCAGGGGTAGTTGTGTGCTGAAGACAGGGGTTCTTGTGGGTAAGGGGTCATTCCCAATGGTGGTGATACCTCGGTTCACCTAGTTTTCGTCTTGGTTACTATCTTGCTCGCCCCTCTGAGGGGCGAGCAACGGTTTGTTTTGTGAGCGTGTACGACTACATTCAAGATTTACAGGCTCACCTGACGACGAGGACAGAGCAGGCACTCTGCTGAACCAACTTTGTCGAGACACTTCCCTGGAGAAAACGCGCGACGGCGCCTCGCCCCTTGGCTCCGGTGACGATCAGATCCGGCTGTTCGTGATTCACCACTTTCATGATCTCCTCAGCGGCTGGCCCCACACAGGGAAACTGCCTGACGCGGTACCCGACTTTTTCAAGCTTGGCTGCCTCCTGCGCGAGTAATTGCTCCCCCGCCTCCTTCACCATCGTGTAGCGCAGAAACGGCATAACATGGACCAGCAGAATCACGAGCGGCTTGGCATCAGGCTTGGCCGTGAACTGTTTGGCCATGAACTGGAGCGCTTTCTTGGATGATGGAGAACCGTCTGTCGCGACGAGCATCCGCCGAAGGGTTTGGGGAGGCTCTTTCACAATCAAGACCGGACAGGACGCATGGAGCGTGACTGTTGTCGAGACACTCCCCAGAACCAAACGATCGATGGCATCTAACCCTCGGCTCCCAACCACGATCAATCCCTTATGGCCCGCCTGCTCGATGAGGGCTTGTGCAATCTTGTCCTGCACGACGCGCACCGAGCCCTTGAGCCCAAGCTTTACTAAACGCCGCTTCGTCTCTGCTTCTACCTGCTTGGCTCGAGACTCTAAGAGATGAATGGCTTCCCCTTCGTCCAGTTCATACCCGCTGACGGTCGGTTGGACGATGAACGGCGCTCGGACGGATTGAAGATCCATCGCATGAATCGCCGTGACTCGTGGTGCCACCCGAAACGGCATCTCACCCAGCCAACCCAATACCCACTCTGAATACTTCGATCCATCCACTCCTACGACGGCCTTCATCGGCACCCTCCTTATTCGATACCTGACGTCACCAGACACCCCCGCATGGCGCAAGCTGCCCATCGAAAACACCCTCAGCAGAATCCTGAAACGCAGTGGATACAGGCCCGTCTGGCTATGTTGACCATCGATGAGTACGGGTAACGCAACGTTGATGCCACGATGACGGAGGAGCGACGGCCGTACGCAAGTCCTCGTTTCACGAGAACAATTCTGAAACAATTGATTGGCGGGTGACTCAACTTCTTTGGTAGAGTGCGGCACCGTATACTCGATACTCGTTTTATTAATCTCACGAAGGTTATCTGAAGAATGAAGACAATAGCTGCGTATAGGCCGGCCTGTTTCAGACGATGTGAATATGGACTCGTTCTTGCCGTCTTATTGATCATGCTCTCAGGTTGCGTGACTCAAAAGGGCTCGCCGAGCTCACTCGCCCCCACCATCGAACAGAGCGCTCGGCCAGTTCTTCTGGCTGATGCCAATCCCAAAGCTCTCCCGTCAGAAGCACCGGTCCACGACGCGTCTTCTGAAGAGCCACTCGATCCGTTTTCGAAGCCGGGTGAAGAAGGGATCGAGGAGTACGATCCGTGGGAACCACTCAACACCAAATTCTTTGAATTCAACCGGCAGCTTGATCGCTGGGTGTTGAAGCCAGTCGCGAAGGGATACAACTTCATCGTGCCGAATGTTGTCCAGGTGGGCATCAGCAATATTTTCTACAATAGCCGTGCGACCCCACGATTCCTGAACAATATGTTTCAGGGAAAATTCACAGGAGCTGGAATTGAAGTCGGGCGATTTCTCATTAATACAACGGTCGGGATCGGCGGATTTTTCGATGTGGCCCAACATTACTTCAAGCTGACGACACCGGAGGAAGATACTGGACAAACGCTCGGATTTTATGGAGTTCCACCGGGCCCCTATCTCATGATACCGATTCTGGGACCATATACGGTTCGAGATCTTGCCGGCTATGCTGGAGACATTGCCCTCAATCCGATTTACTGGCTCATCCTACCGACCATGCATAACATCGATTCGATTCCGACAGTGGTCTCTATCGATGAGCGGGCGGCCACGTATGCCATATCGATTGGTGCGCGTGCAACTGAAGTCGTTAACGAACGTTCCTTGAATCTGGAAAAGTTTCAGGGAGTGGAAGAATCGACGCTCGACCTCTATGCCGCAGTCCGTAATGCCTATCTCCAAAAACGAGCCAAGGCCATCCGAGAATAGCTCCAAGTTCTTGCCTACCAACCGATCTTGCATACGCTTGGCAGGCATACCTGAATGACGCGGTAGCAGTCATGTGCAACTAAAAAACACCCGCAGCCTCGGCCGAGCTACAAGATGAGAGGCACACCGCTATCTTGTAGCTCGGCTACCACCAGTCACACCCCACCCCTTGGCATGACGAGTTGCCGATCTCCTGCTCCGCAATAAGGATGAGTTAGAGAAAGAGCTAGACGCTCTTCTTGTACACGATGATGCCGCCGATGAAGATCACGAGCATCACAACTGCAAACATTAAGAAGGTACTATCCATGGTTACTCCTTTCGTCCGGACCCGTCACGCTACGAAGTGGTATTCCACAGCACACCCTCCCAAGGAATTGAGGCCGATAGAAATCCTTTCTCCCGGGATAACGCTGATAAGCATGACATCGATACGAGGTGTGATGTCAGCCAACAATTTGGCCGCATGGCTCTTTGGGATTTTTATGGAGCATAAATTTATTCCCGACCAAATCGACTGTCAAGTAGGTTGATTAGCGCATAGAGCCTTGGTCCGTTTGAGTGCATCCGGCCCTAATCGCCTTGAGAGCAGAGTGCGGGAACTACTTGATGAGGTGGGAAGACCTTGAAACTTTAGACTGCTGTAAGCCGCCAGTACGTTAGGCCGAGCTCATCAAGAACCCACACTCAACGGGAGATCATTACCGTAAGGCTAGGGCGACCAGCGGAAAGGGGTATGCTACGCCAAGGTTCTAGGCAGCACTGTGGATGTGATCTTGTTTGGGTGAGAATTGAGATGCCTCGGCGGCTGATGGATAAACCTGGACTGTGTACGTCCTGTCTGGGTCTAAGGTCACAGAGACTTTTCCGGTCTTGCTCAAATAATCAATGGCTAGATACACTTGGTTCCAGGTCAGGTCTGGACAAAGCCCAACCACCTCTTCCATTGAACAAGTAGTACCAAACTGCTCTAGGGCACCATAAACACGGTCGATGATCGCTGAAACTTGCATACACCCTTCCACACAAAGACCAAAAATTACAACGACTTCTTAACTGTCACAGAAGAACCCACCTACTCGAATAAATAGAGATCGCTCACATCAACGTCCAAAAACGGACTAATTCTTTCGTTAACTAATAGTAAGGATATATGACGGACTTTGTGAACTAGGAAGCCCACTAGAATGATGCAGGGAGATTACTAGTACTGAATGGTAACACTAGTAGATGAATTCATGATGTTGTAGCAGTAGCACACGATTATACCTCGGGTAGTATGCGTGACCAGTGGACGCGACTACGACGACACGCTCACAAGACCTTCGCCAATCGCGTATTTGACGAGCTCGGCCGTCGAGTGAAGATCGAGTTCACTCATAATGCGAAACTTGTGAAACTCCACAGTTTTTACGGAAATGTTCAGGATCGAGGCAATGGCCTTGGTACCTTTTCCCTCGGCAACAAGCTGTAACACCTCCCGTTGCCGCTGGGTAAGAGAGGTCACCAATGGCTTATTGAACTGGCCATCCGGAGATTGGAGTGTCGCTGCCAAGACATCTTTCGTGATAAGCGGAGTCATGTAGTGTTGTCCTCGCATCACCGCCTGGATGGCTTGCTTGAGCTCCACGGCGGCGGACCGCTTTATCAGATAACCGGAGGCTCCGGCCTTAAAGGCTTCGGTCGCATAGGTTGGGGTAGCATGCATGGTTAGGAAGATAAGCTTGCTCTCCGGCACTAGCTTACTTATTTGTCGCGCTGCATCGAGTCCGTTGAGCAACGGCATCGAGATGTCTAGCAACACGATGTCGGGACGAAGCTGCTGCGCCGCTTCCACTAACGCTCGCCCGTCCTCCACCATACCAACCACCTCGCCCTCGGCTTCCACCAGTTTCCGAAGTCCAGCCAGGACAATGGCGTGATCATCAGCCATCAGGATACGGGGGCGATTCATGTGACCTCCACCTCGCACGGTACCCACGCACAGACCTTTGTGCCGTGGGATGGGCGAGATTGGATTCGAAAGAACCCATGCAGTTGTCGCAGCCGTTCCTCCATACTGCTCAATCCCAGCCCTTGTTGATGAGTACGCAGATCCTGTGGGTCAAATCCCTTCCCATTATCAATGACGGACAGACCCACCCCCTTTGATGACCCTCGGAGCTGGACCGTCACGGTCGTTGCCTGCGCATGTTTCACCACATTTTGAACGCTTTCCTGCATAACGCGGAAGAGACAGGTTGCCTGAGCAAGCGGCACCGCATCCGGAACATCAAGAATCTTCAGATGAATGGGCAAGCCCGTGCGCCGAGAAACCTGATGAACATGCTCTTCGACTGCCGGGCGCAATCCGGCATGCTCTAGCAGCGAGGGATGAAGCCGATACGCGAGTGTGTGCACATCGTCAGAAAGCTGCTCCAACTGTTCACGAAGTGGCGCCAGCGCTCGAGTGAGTTCACCGGGTACCGTAGAAGGGTGGTGTTCCAAGGATGCAACTTCCAAGACCAAGGCAGCCAATCGCTGGCTCACGTCGTCATGCAGATCACGGGCGATTCGCTGCCGCTCATGCTCCTGCGCCGCCAGCAGCTTGGACGTGAGTTCTTCCAATTGCACTTGCTGCTGATGTAATTCCAGCTGGTTGCGATGAAGCGCCTCTTCCGCCTGCTTGCGTTCGGTGATGTCGACGGCGACACCTCCCAACAGCACCGGCGCACCTTTATGATCGACAATGGGAAACTTGCTCACAAGCGCGTGCCGGAACTCCCCATCCTGAACGAACGGCTCGACCGTATGGAGAGGGACCCTGGTCTCCCGCACTTTCCGATCGTTCAACTCATACTGTACGGCGATCTCCTCAGACCACAGCTCACGCGCAGTCTTTTCTTTCCAATCCAATCTTTTGAGGAGGGATTGTTCAAAGAGTCTATTGACGTAGAGATACCGTCCCTGAGCGTCCTTGATCCAGGCAAAGCCGTGCAAATTATCCATAAAGGACGCGAATCGGCGTTCGCTTATTTTCAGTGCTTCCTCGGCCTGTTTGCGTTTCGTGATGTCGATCATCGCCCCCAAGGTTTGAGTAGGGCGACGCTCTGGGCCTTCATGGTCGAATAACGTCCATGATCGAAAACTCACCCACCTGACACTCCCATCGCGGTGCAACACACGGTGTTCCACCGAGAAGAGATCGTCACCGGCAGGATCTTGGGCCTGTTTGATAGCCAGGACAACGGTTTCGCGGTCTTCCGGATGGAGTAACTGGACATACCCCTCGAAAGACGCTGGATCATCGGGTCCCACTCCGTAGATTTCTCTCATAGCGGAGGACCAGTACATCTTCCCGGTGCGGTGGTCGTGATCAAAAATGCCGAAGTTAGCCAACCGAATGACCTGGTCGGACCGCCCCTCCCTTTCATGCAAGGCGTTCTGTGCCTCCACGCGAGCCGTCACATCTTCTGTGGCAACCACAATGCCGCCAACTTCCTCGCCGCTATACCAGGGGCGAACATCCCAGGTGATCCACTGCGTTGAGCCATCATCTCGAACGAACCGGTCTTCATCTGCGCTCAGAATTTCTCCGGCCAGTCCGCGCCGATGGATCTCCTTCCATCGTGATGAAATCTCGGGAAGCAGGTCATCATGCGATCGGCCGAGGATAGCCCCCGTGAGCTGATAGTCTTCCATCCAACGGCGACTAGCCGCCAAATAACGCATATTGCGGTCAAACATCGCAATTGCAGCCGGCACATGTTCGATGAACAAACGGAAGCGCTCCTCACTATCCCGCATCGCCGCATGGGTTCGCTCGAGGTCGACCGTTCTTTCCTGGACGCGTTGTTCCAACTCTTCATGGGTCCGACGCAGCACCTCCTCAACCCTCTTGCGCTCGGTAATGTCATTGCCGATTGTCAGGAGGCAAGGCTTCTCTCTGAGTGTGATCAAGTCCGTCGAGATGAGAAATTGTCGCAGCTCCCCATCTTTCATCCGCGTCGACACTTCAAGGTTTCGGACCGACCCTTCAGATTTCAATCGATCGATGAGCCTGGCCCGATCATGAGGATCAGGCCAGATGCCCAAGATCAACGTCGTCTTTCCGATAACTTCATCCCGGCGAAAGCCGAATGTGGCTAGGCAGGCGTCATTGACCTCGAGACAGAGCCCTGTCTCGAGGTCTGTAATACCGATCGGGTGAGGGCTTAGGCGGAAGGCTTCGGCGAAGAAATTGTCTTGTGCCGATTCGACCGCCTTCCCTTGCCGATCTTCGGCGTGGGGTGCCTGCGAAAGCGGTCGTGCCCTCACCCAACGCTCTTTTTTGGCGGCTTTGGGTGTCATGGTGAGAGAAGTTGATTCTAGTCCACTGGGAGAGACCCCGCAAGGCCAAATTC
>JAOUHD010000041.1 GCA_029865345.1 Nitrospira sp. | reverse complement strand
TAAATAACCTGATGACTCTGTGGGCGGAAGGATTTCGCAAGCAATACCCCGGTGTGAAAATTCAAATCGAAGGAAAGGGTTCCAGCACCGCTCCGCCTGCTCTCATTGAAGGGACTGCGCAGGTAGGTCCAATGTCGCGCCCGATGAAATCGACGGAGGTCGATTCGTTTGAACGCAAGTATAAGTACAAGCCGACTGCTTTCCCTGTTGCCATTGATGCATTGGCGGTCTACGTGCATAGGGACAACCCCATCCCAGGGATGACGATGGCACAAGTCGATGCCGTCTTTTCGAAATCTCGCCGATGGGGCGCCAGTCAAAATGTTGAGCGCTGGGGTCAGCTCGGCGTTACCGGAGAATTGGCGGACTCACCCATCAGCCTGTATGGCCGAAACTCTGCATCCGGCACCTACGGCTTTTTCAAGGAGCATGCGCTGAAGAATGGTGACTATAAAGACGATGTGAAAGAACAGCCCGGTTCCGCATCGGTGGTGCAAGGAGTTACGGAGGACTCTTCAGGTATCGGCTACAGTGGGATAGGTTATCTGACCTCTGGCATACGAGCCCTTCCCTTGGCAGAGAAAGAGGGAGGAGCTTTTATGGCTCCTACACAGGAAAATGCCATGAAAGGGTCCTATCCCCTCTGGCGGCATCTGTTGGTATACGTCAACAAAGCGCCGAACAAGCCGCTTGATCCGCTTGTGAAGGAGTTTATCAAGTTTATTTATAGCAAGGAAGGGCAAGCCATCGTTATTAAGGATGGTTTCTTTCCGCTCCCGCAGAGCGTGGTTGAAAAGGAGTCGGCGAAAATCGAATAAGTCTAAGGCCGGCTGTCCGGAGTGGGTAGACCGTAAAAGGCATATGACGACTCACGATCTTGTGAGAAGTGTAAAGCTGAAACGTTGGAACGGACATCGAAAGTCAAAGCATGAACGTGCCGCCTCTTACTCCAATGCCGGTCCTTCAAGGAGAGCCCTCCCCAGGCCGGGGATCAATTCCAACCCCGGCCCTGGTGGGTGGACTGTTCAGTCGACGCCAAATCAGGTCAATCACGGATGGGCTGACAAACGTCATCATCAAGACCGGTGGGATCAGCATTATCCTCTGCATTCTCGGGATGTGCATCTTTCTGGTGAAAGAAGTCATCCCACTCTTTCAACCGCCCCACGCCACCCTGACCGAGCCGATTGCACTCTCCCCGCTTGAGCATCCCTCAACGTCAGCGCTCATCGGCATCGACGAGCATCAAGAGCTTGCCTATGCGCTGCGCGGTGACTCATTAGAGTTTGTCTTCTTAGAAGAGGAGAAGTCCGCCGTATCAAAGGTTCCTTCGCAAGGCTTGTTGCCGGATGGTTCGGTCACAGCGCTCGCGCGAGCATTGGGGAAGGGGCACCAGCTCGCCATGGGCACGGAAGACGGCCGCGTCATCCCTGTGGCCATTGAATTCACTCAGGACTTCCAAGGGAACGAACGTTCGATCGCCCAGTCCGTCACGGTTGGGACTCCGATGGTTGCCGCACCAACTCCGCAACCAATCACCAAGATGGCCTACCAGAGCACGGACTCCGATGTTCGGGTTGCCGCGCTGCTTCAAGACCAGCATCTTTGGCTCACCACAAGCCGAACCGCATCTCGTCCCGATGGAACCGCTGCGGCGTCGATCACGCAGGTCGATCTGACACCCAACATCCCTGGTCGGGTGACGGCAATCACACTCGCGAGCCGGGCAGAGCTTCTCGCGGTCGGGACGGAAGACGGCACGGTCTATCATTTCGATCTCCGGGAACCGGCGAAGCCTGGTCTGGTTGATACGACCCAGGCGTCTGAAGGAAGTGACGCAATTACCGCTCTGGCCTATTTGATGAGTGACCGGAGTCTTGTGGTCGGCGATGCGTCCGGACAGATTGCCGTGTGGATGCCGGTGCGGGAACATGCTGCGACGAATACGACCCATATGACGCGTATTCATCGGTTTGTCCCTCATCAGAGTGCGGTCACTGACATCACGATTTCCCAGCGCGATAAGGGATTCATTACGACCGATGCCAGGGGAGAAATCCGTCTGCACCATTCGACGTCCGAACAAACGTTGCTGACACTTGCTCCACAACAGGGGCCACTCCGCAGTACCTATTTTTCTCCCAAGGCGGATGGGCTAGTCGGTCTCGCTGAAAATGATCGACTGGTGCATTACGACATTTCGAATCCCTACCCAGAAATCACCTTGGCCACCTTGTTCTCGCCCGTGATGTACGAGGGGTATGATCGGCCGGAACTGGTCTGGCAATCATCGAGTGGGTCGGACGACTTTGAAGCCAAGTTCAGCTTGACCCCGTTGATCTTTGGAACCATTAAGGGCACCATCTATGCCGTACTCCTGGCGGTCCCGTTGGCGGTATTGGCCGCCATCTATACCGCGATGTTCATGCATCCGAATCTCCGAGCTAAGATCAAGCCCACAATCGAAATCATGGCCGCGCTGCCCACTGTGGTGCTTGGATTTCTGGCCGGCCTTTGGTTTGCCCCGGTCCTGGAGCGAAACTTTCCCGCCATGACGGGGATGGTCTTGGTGATGCCCTTGGTCATTGCCCTTTCCAGCGGACTCTTTCTCCTGCTTCCTGCCTCGCTCAAGCATCGTGTGCGGCCTGGTGCGGAGGCGCTGCTCATGATGCCGATCATCGTCGCTGTGGTCTGGGGGTGCCTTGAGACCAACGCGTGGTGGGAGGCCTTCTTGTTCGATGGTCATTTTAAACCGTGGCTCCAGACTCATCTCGGTCTGAATTATGACCAGCGGAACGCCATTGTGGTCGGGGTGGCCATGGGATTTGCCATCATTCCCATCATCTATAGTATTTCTGAAGAAGCGCTCTCCAATGTTCCAAAGAACCTGATCGCCGGGTCCTTGGCCCTCGGCGCCACGCGGTGGCAAACACTCACCCATCTCGTCCTGATCTCGGCCAGCCCAGGCATCTTCTCGGCATTGATGATCGGGTTCGGCCGGGCGGTTGGCGAGACTATGATCGTGCTGATGGCGACAGGCAATACGCCGATTATGGATTGGAGCCTCTTCAACGGGTTTCGAACGCTGTCCGCGAATATTGCCGTGGAGATCCCTGAAGCGCCGCACGGCGGGACCTTGTATCGCACACTCTTTTTGGCGGGTTTGCTCCTCTTTATCGCGACTTTCCTGCTCAATACGGTAGCGGAACTGGTTCGACAGCGACTCAGGGAGAAATATAGCCAATTCTAGTGCGACAAGATTCACACAAGGTGACGTTCCAGGCTAGTGGGTAGAGTTCAGTTGTTGAACGCAAGTCTGACGAAGTTTGGGGTACGAGTGATTCGATGAAACAGTGGGTCAAGCATTTCATGGCAAGCGGTGAGCTCTTCATTTGGGGCTGCGGGGCTGGGCTTTCCATTTCGCTCCTCATGATCGGTGGGCTCCTGGTGCTCATCCTCCTCAACGGGTTCGGGTATTTTTGGCCGGCTGATCTCGTCGAATTGACGCTGAAGGACGGAAAACATGTGATCGGTCAGTTGGCAGGCGAAGAAGTGAGTCCGAAAGGGATTCCGCGAATCAGAATGAAGATCGGCAACCGCGATCTGTACGGGCTCGACTATCGGTGGATCAACACCGATCAGATCGTCGAACGAGCCACGCCGGCCGATCTCGTGATGGTGGAGCGGCGCGAGTGGGGGAACTTCTATGGACGGCTCCAGACGCTGGTCAAGGAAGATCAGACTGTGGCTGAAGGCTCGGAGGCCGTATGGCAGTCCCTCCCGGCACTGCTTCGACAGGCGGAATCGAGTGAGCCAGAGAGCACGTATATGTTGCTCGTTGTCGATGCCAATGGCAGAGAAAAGTCCATTGCGCTCGGCCAAGTCATGCGAGTCTTGCGCCCGAACGACCTTTCGAAGTTGGAGAAGGTGTGGGTCTATGCCGGCAATGTCTGGGTGGTGCTGACCACAGAGCCACGAGAAGCCAACACGGAGGGTGGGATCTTCCCGGCCATTTTCGGCACGGTTCTGATGGTGATGATCATGAGCTTTGTCGTGACCCCCTTTGGGGTCATCGGCGCGCTGTACCTCAGGGAGTATGCCCGCCAGGGAGTCATTGTGCGGATCGTTCGCATAGCCGTCAATAATCTCGCCGGGGTTCCCTCGATCGTGTTCGGTGTGTTTGGGTTGGGGTTTTTCGTGTATGGCGTCGGAGGCACCCTGGATGCACTGTGGTTTTCTGACCGACTACCCACCCCCACGTTCGGGACGGGTGGAATCCTGTGGGCCTCATTGACGCTGGCGCTGTTGACCGTTCCCGTCGTGATCGTCGCAACGGAAGAGGGACTGGCAGCCGTGCCGAGGGAGTATCGAGAAGGGTCGATTGGCTTGGGCGCGACCAAATGGGAAACAATATGGAAAGTCGTGCTTCCCACGGCACTTCCAGGCATTTTGACCGGATTGATCCTGGCCATGGCTCGTGCCGCGGGTGAGGTGGCGCCCTTGATGTTGACCGGCGTCGTCAAACTGGCACCGGCTATGCCGATCGACTGGACGTGGCCATTTATTCACCTGGACCGAAAGTTCATGCATCTGGGGTTTCATATTTATGACGTGGGGTTTCAATCACCGAATGTGGAAGCTGCCAAGCCGATGGTTTATGTCACCACATTGGTGTTGATTCTTGTGGTGGTGACGCTTAACCTCACGGGCATCCTCTTGCGAAATCGAATGAGGAGGAAATATGCTGGGTCCGCAGTTTGACGTGACGTCCGGTGTTTCTACCCTCTCACCCATTGTGTCCTCACTGGAGATGGAGAGCATGGACCCTCATCATTCCGACGTGACGCCTCAGCCCAGTGCTCAGGGGAAGTCGAAACTTCGGGTGCAGGGCTTCAACTTTTTCTATGGGCCGGTCCAGGCCCTGTTCAAGGTTGATTTAGATATTCCAGAAAACCAAGTGACTGCCTTCATTGGGCCATCAGGATGTGGGAAATCTACCTTGCTGCGATGCATGAATCGCTTGAATGATCTCATCGAAGGTGCGCGGCATGAAGGAAATATCCTCATCGACGGCGTTGATATCTTTAATCCATCGATCGACATCACGGATCTTCGAAAACGAGTGGGCATGGTGTTTCAAAAATCTAACCCGTTCCCTAAATCGATCCATGAAAATGTTGCGTACGGTCCACGGCTGCAAGGCCTGAAGAGTCGGATAGTGTTGGAAGAGATCGTCGAGCGAAGTCTCCGAGGAGCCGGCTTATGGGAGGAAGTAAAGGACCGACTCCATAAAAGTGCACTTGGCTTGTCTGGCGGTCAGCAGCAGCGTCTCTGCATTGCGCGAGCCCTCGCCGTCAAGCCGGATGTGCTCTTGATGGATGAACCCTGTTCCGCCTTAGATCCGATCGCTACCGGCATCATCGAAGAGTTACTGTTTTCGTTGAAGAAAGAGTTGACGATCGTCATTGTGACGCACAACATGCAGCAGGCGGCTCGGGTGTCGGATCGGACCGCATTCATGTACCTCGGCCAATTGGTCGAGTATGGTCTCACGAAGCAGCTGTTCACGAACCCTTCGAAGAAGCAGACGGAAGACTACATCACTGGACGATTCGGGTGACGCTATGGCTCAACACCGACATTTCGACGAAGAACTTGCCGAACTTAAGACGAAGCTGGCGCGAATGGCTGGTCTGGCAGAAGACCAAATCGATAAGGCGTTGACCGCATTGGTGACGCGAGATGCGGCCCTGGCCTGCCGCGTGATCGAGCGAGATCATAAAGTGAATGCGATGGATGTGGAGATTGACGAAGCCTGCATTGAGTTGTTGGCACTCCACCAGCCGGCGGCGCGCGATCTGCGGTTGGTGACGACGGCCATGAAACTGTCCACTGAGCTTGAACGTATCAGTGACCTGTCGGAAAGTATCTGTGAGCGCGCGATCGAACTGAACGAAGAGCCTCAACTCAAGCCCTACATCGATATCCCGCGGATGGGGAGCCTCGCGCGGGTCATGGTGAAGGAAAGCATCGATGCCTTCGTCAAGGAAGATGCCATTCTGGCTAGGAAAGTAATCGGGGATGATGACTTCGTCGATGATCTCATGGAACAGTTGTTTCGTGAACTGCTCTCCTTCATGATGGAAAATCCGCATACGATTTCACGTGCCATTCGGTTGAGCTTTATCGCCAAGTCGCTCGAGCGAGTGGCTGATCATGCCACCAACATCGCCGAGTTGGTCGTCTATCTGGTGGAAGGCAAGATCATTCGGCACACAGCGCCATCGGCTCCATTGTGACGGGTCGATTGGTCTGACAGGTACGCTGGGACTGCTGGTGACTCAGATGCGCGTTCGTTTGAAATGACCCTGCCCCTGTGTTAGCATTCGTTCCATGGGTGCCACCACCTCGGCGAAGCGGGGAGAAGCCCGCCGCGCCCCATCTCCCCCTTCTCATATTCAGCGAGAAGTGATCGGCGTAATCTTGATCGCGCTGAGTCTGCTGATGCTCTTGAGCCTCCTGTCGTTTGTGCCGGGAGAGGCGAAGATGCTGGCGACTGGTGTGTCGGATGCTGATCCGCCTCGTAATCTCATTGGTTCGTTCGGCGCGTTGTTAGCCGGTGGGTTCTTTTTTGGTATCGGTGGAGCAGCCTATCTCTTTCCTGTGCTGCTGGGGCGGTTGGGAGTTCGGTGCTTCTCTCAAGTTCCGGTGAGTCTTACGCTGCGGACGGCTGCCAGCTCCTTAGCCGCCGTCTTTTTCCTGAGCGCCTTTCTGCATCTTGAAACGACAGGGGTTCCAACCTTGACCAGTGGAGTGATTTCCCGCGGGATGGGCGGTGGTGTCGTTGGTCAGACCATCGCCGAGGGACTCCGAGCCGTCTTTGCCGGAACCGGAGCCCATATTCTGGTCATCACAGGATTTCTGGTCTCCCTCTTGCTGACAACCCCTCTGTCCTTGGCGGAAGCCATGCGTCGGATGCCGGAACATTGGGCCACTCTCCGTGAAGGGGTGTTCGCGGTGATGCCGGAGCGATCAATTGAAGTTGAGAAAGAGATCGGCAATCGACGGTTACGAGCCAGGTCGTCCAAGCCAGCGGCCGTTATTCGAGGAGAGGAGTTAGCCACTGACGGGATCGAGGAGTTGGAGCTGATCCCAACCCAGACTCCTCCAGGTCCGATCATCCAGCCATTCCCTGTCGCAATCCCAACATGGGACGCGCAAACGACTGAGTCGGAAGTGGTTGTTCTGACAGCCGAGTCCAAAAACTATCAGCTGCCTGACCCGGAGATTCTGTTAAGTGATCCCTCTGGACCGATGGATCGGATGTCGGATGAGGAATTCAAAGCACAGTCTGAGATCTTATCACGCGCATTGTTGAGTTTCGGCATCGAGGGCATTGTGACGGAAGTGAGACCAGGCCCCGTCATCACTATGTACGAATTTGAGCCGGGGCCAGGCACGAAGGTCGCCCGCATTGTAAATCTGGCCGATGACCTGGCGCTGGCGCTGAAGGCGACGAGTTTACGCATCGTTGCGCCGTTACCGGGGAAATCCGTGGTTGGAATCGAGGTGCCGAACCGGTCTCGAGAAACGGTGTCCTTGAAAGAAGTCATCATGAGCGAGGCCTTTCGGCGGGCAAGGTCCAGGCTCACACTGGCGCTGGGTAAGGATATCTTCGGTGCGCCCAGCACGGCAGACTTGAAGACGATGCCGCATCTTTTGGTGGCCGGGGCGACGGGGGCTGGGAAGAGTGTCAGCCTGAACACGATGCTGCTCAGTATCCTTTTTTCCGCCAAGCCGAGTGAAGTGAAATTGTTGCTCATTGATCCGAAGATGCTTGAGTTCCAATCGTATGAAGGCATTCCACATCTCTTGCGGCCGGTGATTACGGACCCCAAGTCAGCCGCAAGAGGCCTGGGATGGGTCGTCGCTGAGATGGAGCGGCGGTATAAGCTGCTGGCGGAAGCCGGTGTGCGGAACATTGATGCGTACAATCGAAAGGTCGCCGGTTTGCACGAGGTGTTTGCTGAAAGTAACGCACCGAGCGTCGAGCAGACTGAGCTTCCGATGAAATTTCTCTCTGAAGAAGAGCGTCTCTCCGCCGGTGAAACCTCGATCGCCGAGGGAGAACGGGGTTGCATGCAGCCGAAACCGACGCCACCGGAACCGCTGCCGTTTATCGTTGTCATGATCGACGAACTAGCGGATCTCATGATGGTCGCTCCGAAAGATGTGGAAGACAAGATCGCCCGACTTGCGCAGATGGCTCGGGCATCCGGTATTCATCTGGTGTTGGCGACGCAGCGTCCATCCGTTGATGTGCTGACTGGTCTGATCAAAGCGAATTTCCCAGCACGCATTGCGTTCCAAGTCTCATCGAAGACCGACTCGCGAACCATTCTTGATGCGAATGGAGCAGAGGCTCTCCTCGGCCGTGGGGATATGCTGTACTTGGCTTCCGGAACCGGACGCCTCGCGCGTCTGCATGGGTCCTTTGTGTCGGACGACGATGTCCGCTCGGTGGTCGAGTTTGTGAAGAAACAGGCCCTGCCGATCTATAACCAGGAGCTGCAGTCCCTCAAGTTGGAGGAGGCGGCTGAGGAAGAGGCGAAAGACGAGGTGTACGAGCAAGCGAAAGAACTGGTGCTGTCGACGGGGCAGGCCTCAGCTTCACTGATCCAGCGCCGACTGCGGGTCGGCTATCCTCGGGCGGCGCGCATGATCGAACAGATGGAATCGGAAGGCATTGTGGGGGCGGCGGGTCGTGATGGGCGTCGAGAGGTGCTTGGACGGCGCGGCCCAGTTGGCGCGGCGGAAGTATGATGCGCTGGTGGCTTGTTGTTCCATTGAGTGTCCTATTGGCCTTGCCTGCCTGGGCGGCAGATGGACCGGTCGATGAAAAAGCCTTGCAAGAGGTTCGTGAAGTCGTCAAACAGCTGCAAGCGCGATACGAGAAGATGAAGGATCTCCAGGCGGACTTTTCTCAGAAAACCAAGATTGAAGGATTTGAGCGGCCTGTGACGTCGTCCGGCAAGGTCTATATCAAAAAGCCAGGCCGCTTACGGTGGGACTACTTGGATCCGGCGACCGAGCAAATCTATGTGAACCAGGAGGACGTGAAGGTCTACGTTCCCGAACATAAGCAGGTCTTGGTCGGGAAGCTCACACAGATGGCTGCCTCCAAGGCGCCATTGGAACTATTGCAGGGAGCGGCCAAATTGGATGAATCCTTTGAGATTGAGCCCACCAGGGGAAGAGATCGCGGAGTCGGTGGGATGCCGCTCATCACGCTGATTCCCAAAGCCAAGGAGCAGGAATCCACTCAGAATCTTCAGAAGATCGTTGTCGAGGTCTTCCCTAAAACCTATTTTATCCGTACGGTGTCCCTCCATGAGGTCAGCGGCAATGTTGCCGTCTTCGAGTTTTCGAACTTGAAACCAAACCTGGGATTAGGTAATGAGGTGTTTGACTTTAAGACACCGGCGGATGCGGAAGTCGTCCGGGCTCCGGTGTTGAATGGGCCGTAAGCGGTCATTGGTCAATGATCAATAGTCATGGCTAGGATCTGGTGCATTTCTCATTGAGGAATGACTACCGACCATTGACCGAGAACCGTATTGGCGAGAGGGATTGAGATAAGTGCAGAGTCTTGTGAGCAATGTGATGGACAGGGTTACCCAAGCGGTCACCGCCCTGGATTTTGACCGGCTCCACCAAGAATATTGGGATCAGAACGAGTTTCTCGTCATCAAGCAGTTCTTGCCCCGTGCCTTCGTTGAGGAGGTGCTTGTTCCTCAGGCCCAGGGCGTGAAAGCGGAACTCAATCGAAACTACATTCCCGGCCACAAGAAGGGCGGGAGCGTCAGTTATTATACCGTGCAGGAGAAAGCCCCCCGCTTTCTCGACCTCTATCGGTCCGAGTCATTCCGGGCATTCCTAAATCGGCTCGTTGAGGCAAAACTGATGTTCTGTCCAGACAATGATCCCCATTCCTGCGCCCTCTACTACTACACTGAACCGGGTGACCACATTGGGTTCCACTACGATACGTCATACTACAAGGGCGCTCGCTACACGATTCTGATGGGGCTTGTTGATCGGTCAGCCCAGTGCAAGCTGGTGTGCGAACTGTTCAAGGACCATCCGACCAAGCCGACCCGGCATCTTGAGTTAGTGACTGAGCCGGGGGATATGGTGATTTTCAACGGTGATAAACTCTGGCATGCGGTCACGCCTCTCGGAGAGGGTGAGGAGCGGATTGCCTTAACAATGGAGTATGTCACCAATCCTGAGATGGGCACTGTCAAACGGCTCTATTCCAACCTCAAAGACTCCTTCGGCTATTTCGGTTTCACTGCGGTCTTCAAGCGCGCTCTAGGTCTCAGCCGGTCTAAGTGATGTAAATCCCTTCTTGTTTGATCGCCCTTCCTGATTCACCGTGTCTCGAAGATCATGCCACGCCGATGGCATGGCGAAGTATCGTGCATAACTCTTCTCGCTCCCACGGTTTGGTCAAACGGGCATAGGCGCGTAGAGACCCTAGGTTCCTATTTGAAGCCGTTAAGACGATCACGGGAAGGGTGGGATGTGAAACTTGGAGCTTCTCCAAGATCGAGCAACCATCTCCATCAGGTAGGCCGAGATCGAGGAGGATGGCATGGTAGGCATTTTGTTCGATGGATGAAAAGGCCTGGCGACAGGTCTGTGCACAGTTAACATGGAATCCTTCAAACTCGAGCAAGTCTTGTAAGGCCATTGCGATATCAGGGTCATCCTCGACAACCAAAATGGAACGCGCTGTGCTCGCTTCGATCCTCACGGTTGTGTCTGGACTCAGCTTGTGATCTGGGTCTAATGCCGGCTGCGGGAGATTTATCTCAGAGTCGACGAGGGGGAAAGGGGCTGTCTGAACCGGCCCACTTGGTTTCGTGGCAATGGGATGAGTGGCAGGCCGGGCTGTGCCTCTTCGAGGAGGCACAGCACCGGCGGCAACGGCGGAAGGTGGCAGTGCTGCTCTGGATGGGCAGGATCCAAAGGGGGAATCAGATGGTGAGGAAGAGGGAGACCTCCTTACCATGTGAGTGACTGTCAGCTCCATACCGTGCTCCATTTTGTCTAGTGGTTACGAGATAACCCACAAGGCTCCATGACTCTTGCCAATAGATTAAGCAACGTCCATTCCAGGATGGCTGACTAAGGAATACGAGTGTAAGCATTTGATTATATGTGTATGTACTAATAATACATGATCGTCTGATATGCGGGACTGTATCGAGCTGATACAGCAGCTGTCTCATGTGAGACGGCGGAACTGTCTCGGGAATGTTCAGGGCCAGGGTGCAGGATTATTGATGCAGGTGCTTCATGGCGGCGGCGCAGAGGATAATGAAGAACCCCATCCACAGGGCGGCGCGCTGGAAGGGAATAACCTCGTAGGATTCTCCCTCATCGGCTTCATCGTCTGACTTAAAAATGACCGTGTAGAGGAACAGTGTGAGAAGCCCCAGCACAAGAAGAAGCTTAATCATGAAGACTATGAGGTACTTGGAGTGGTACTGGATCCCGCTTCCCGTTTGTGAAGTAATGACCTGATTGACGTAGTGGAGATTCACACCGCCGGTGAACAGCAGGACGACTACGAGAATGCCGGCGACTTTCTTGTAGTGCCGGTAAAAAATATCCGTGATGGGTTTGATCTGATCCTTTGGAACGGCTTTCTCTAGTCCGGGTGTCACCGCCATGACGAGAAATGCCAAGCCGCCGATCCAAATAATCGCTGAAAGTAGATGAAACCAGTGATTGATGATCGGAATGAGGGTGTTCAGATCGGTGGTGATACTTTGGAGCGCGTCCATTTGGAAACCAGGCAGAAGAGAATCGTAAGGAGTGGGGGATTTGAGGATGGGCCTCTAGGTCTTCACCCCTGGCGCCTTATCCCTTGTCCTTTACGTTAAAGTTAAAGACAGGTGCGTCATTGCCGAATCGTTTCTTGCGTAGCTCTTCCATGAGTTCAACGGTGATAAGCGGTACATTGTTTTCGCGGGCGTGCTTTTCCACGCCTTTCTTCACCATCGCACGTAGGAAGTAGGGGATACGGCTCAATCGGAGAGCAGACGCATCGTCCCACGCGATATCGGTCTCTTCCAAGACATTGAACGCCACCTTAATTTTCTCGCCGCCTTTCGGGGTGTAGAGGCACCACTGATCTTCATCCAGCCAGTCACCGTGGTCGACATAGGGGCGGGCGCGGCACCCTCCGCAGATGTCAGTATATTCACAGTCACCACATTTCCCCTTGAGTTGGGGATAGCGAAAGGAGTTGAAGATATCCGATCGTTCCCAGAGATCAACGAAGCTCTGTTGACGGATATTCCCTGCCGACAGCGGCATATAGGGACAAGGGGTTAACTCACCGTTCGGCGTTACTCGGGCATAGTTGGTGCCAGCCAGGCATCCTCCCCCCATATATCCAGTTGCCTTGGTGATTGGGGAGTTAGGGTCTTTCTCATACGCCAGCCGTTTGAAGTGCGGAGCGCAACGGGCACGGACCAACATGCCTTTGTAATTATCTTGGCAGTCAACGAGGTAGCCAAGGACCTCTTCATACTGAGCGGGAGTGATATCCGTCAGCTCTTCGCCTCGTCCCGTACACACCATAAAGAACACGTTCATGACACGGGCGCCAAGTCGGTGCGCCCAGTCAATGACTTCAGGCAGCTCTCGATAGTTCATCGGCTGAGCACTGAAATGCACTTGAAATTGGAGGCCATTCCGCTTGCTGGCTTCAATGCCGGCTACCGCAGCTTCCCACGCTCCTGGAACGCCACGGAACGTATTGTGTTTCACTGCGTCCAATGAATCAATGCTGATGCCAACACCCATCACGCCGATTTCTACAAGCGTTTTGGCCATCTGGTCATCGATCAGCATCCCGTTTGTGCCGAAGACCACCATAAAGCCAAGTTTAACGGCGTAACGAGCAATGTCGAGAATGTCAGGACGCACCAGTGGTTCGCCACCAGTAATGACAAGAAGGCACCCCTTATTCACTTCTGCGATCTGTTCAATGAGCCGGTAGCACTCTTCGGTGCTCAGCTCGTCGTCCCCACCAGCTGCTTTGGTTGTCGCATCAAGATAACAGTGATCGCATTTGAGGTTGCAACGCTTGGTCAGGTTTAGCGCAACGAGGTAGGGCTTGAAGTCGTCAACCGTCCGGCCATCAAACGGCCCCTCCCCCTTTGGCGTAGGGGTGAAGAACTGGGCAATTTGTTGCTGCAAAGAGCCCAAGACACCTGAAGGACCATTGAAGATGGGAAGAGATTTACCCATGGTGTATCGTATCGGGTGCTGAGAACGAAGACTCGTCAGAGGAAGGCGCTGGGGGCCAGCACCAAAAGCTCAGCATGCGAAACTTATCCGCGTCCTTTTCCGGTGAGGTCGGCAATCATGTCCTTGAGATTACCAGTCTTCATCGCTTCGGCCATATACCCCTTTGCCTGCTCGATCCCTTCATCGGCGACCTCAATCGTGATCAGGGTCGCGCCGATTTTCTCGGCATGCTTGAGAATGAGCGATCTGGTGCAATCCCGCATGAAGCCTTCCGGAGCTCGATCCAATCTGGCTTGTGCGTCGTCTGTCCAGGTATAGGGTGAGGCGGCTTCGACATGACCATTCGCCTCATTCCCGTTCGACGCTGCAACGGTGGCTTCCGCGACCGGCGAGGTGCCGGTGCCTTTGTTGGAGAAAATCGGCGTATAGTCTTCAGATGCGGCCTCTTGAATGGTCGGCGCCGCATATTCAAGCGTGATGGTCGTCATGCCTAATTTCCGTGCGCTCTTTTCAATCCTGGCCTTCGCACGTCTCCGCTGAAAGCCGGCCGGCACGGCACGGATTGCTTCTTTCGCATCCTTGGTCCATTGCATTGGCACGTCGTCGTAGGCCACGTCCGTTTCCAATTCACCTTCAGTTGTCGCGGCTACTTCGAAAATCTTCTTATCGACCTGTTTGAATTTTGTCCCATCCGCACTGCACACCGGACATTTGACCGGGCTGTCTCCCTTCCCGATGTAGCCGCAGCCGTCACAGACGAAATAGGTTTGCCCCATGCGGTCTAGGTAGGCCTGTGTGGAGGCGTTGATCTCTTTGGGTTTCTCCTCAACAATCTGGGTCATAATTCCGCTCAATGTCGGACCCATGAGATCTTTAGTCACGCCCTCATCGGCTTGCATCTTGTCGCGGTCGATACCCGCTGCGTCCAAGCTGCCGCCAAGCGCACGCATGGCGTCCATGGCGCCTTTGGGCAGAATGTGTCCGATCGCGGAGTCAACGACGGTATTACTGATGATGGTATGTCCTTTTTCGATGGCATACCGATGAATGGCTGTCTTTGCCACGCCGCGCGCGAAGACCGGGATCTTTTCCATCCGCCGCAGCGCTTCTTCCGTCCAGGCAATGGTGTACTCGGCCTGTGTATCGATCGGAGGCACGTATTTGCGGTTGGAGATCAGCACATTACAGGGGGCGCTCCTCAATAGATTCTCGGTGTTGCTGCCGACGTCCATGTCCTCGTCGCTATGGACGCCGATGCGCCCGACGATGAGCAAGGCCGGGACATCTTTCCGGACGTACTGAATGATTTTTTCGAATGCTTTGCCGTCCAGCAATGTCGTTTTCACATCTGTTTGCTCGGCCTGGGCGATTTCGCGGGAAATGTCCAAATGAGACTGGTAGATCTTAGCCAAGCCGCTGTCGATAATTTCTTCGTGCAGCTTTTCTTGCTCCTTGAAACGAAAGACTTTACCGGCTTCTTCGTTCAGGACACCAGAAATGCTGTGGAATGCCGCGTAGTGGAAGTAGGGATCGAAGGCCGCAATCGCCTCCACCGGCATATTGAAGGCCTTGCCGAGGGCTAAGCCGGTCATCAGTCCACCGAACGAGTAGGGGCTTCCGTCGACAGCCACGACGATCTTTCCGCCGGTTAGTGGCTGAACGTTCTTGATGATCAGCATGTCGGAGTTACGGACCCGGCGGACCACGCGCTCTGTGTTGCTGCCGATGACGCTGTCTTTGACCGCTCCGACCCCCAAAGCGCCCATGATGACGAGGTCATACCCGTTGGTGTTGATGTCCTCGGCCAGCACCTTCCAGTTACGTCCTTCGAGCGATCGCCGTTCAATGGGGAGATTCGCTTCGTTACATTTCTTGTCGACGTAGTCAAGGTAGGAGTCAGTGATGATTTGGAGTCCTCGGGTAATCAGCGAGTCGTGGATCTGGCGCTGACGATCAAGCTCCTTCTCGTCATGGTATTCCTCTGGGAGGCCCGCTTCCATCTGCTTGAAGCGTTTATCGTGCATCTTCGCGGCGTAGACATGGCTTCCTACGATCTTGGAACCGAAGGTTTTTGCCAAATGAACGCCGACATCCACTGCGGTATTGGAATGGTCAGAGTTATCGACCGGAATATAGATTGTCTTATACATTGCGGCGCCTCCTTAAGGCGCGAATTGGTCAGAAGGAGAGGAGTCGTAATTGTATGAAAATTAATATGATTAACGCGTTAACAACGCCTCCAAAGATGCGGGATGATAGCACTGGCTCAAACGGGAATGCAAGGTATCAGGAGGGACACGCTGAGTGTAAAGAAGGTGCATTTGTGGTCAATGAATGACGTATGGCGCCTGTTCACCTGGTAGAGGTGGCTCTTGGTTCAGCCATCTGTGAAGGCGAGGGGGTTGGTCTGCTGGAGCGGATGATTTCTTCGATCGAAAGCAAGGCTTCCCGTCCGGAATTGCCTTCGATCCCTCTGCTGAGGTTTTGGTCGGCATAGGCCGGTTCTCCCGATGACTGGGACAGGGATCCGGTCCATCGACGAGGATCGCGGCTACCTTGTTTCCGTTCCCAGGCGCGGAGACAGGCCTTGGCGATAATCTTATTGAGAGGGGCAGGGTTATAGAGAAGCTTCCTGATACTGGTCGGTGTCAGCATCAAGGGGTTATAGCCGGCGGACAAATACCCCTCTTCCAGTAGGCGTTGTTCCAGGTCAGTATTTGGCTGGATGCCTAAGAAAAACATCAATGGAAACACACGCTCTTCGCCAAGAATCGAGGCCACCATCTTGTAGGACTCGACGCTTTGAAGCAGGCTCTCTTCCGTCTCCTTAGGGCTATTGAGGGAATAGTTGAGGATGACCTTGCCCTTGAAGCCGGCCTCTGCCAAATAGCGGCAGCCATCGTACAAGCGTTCCAGCTTGAATCCCATGTGGAGATTGTTCAGGACCTCCTGTGAACCGGAGGTGATGGCCACCTCCAAGTCGCCGACCCCAGAACGGACCATCAGCTTGGCAAACTCAGGGGTAATCAATGAGGTTCTGATGTAGCCGGACCACTCGATCTCGAGCTTTTCCGCCACAATTCGCTCAAGGATTTCCGTACATTGCGGATAGGCTTCCTTGCCCGTAATGAATTGGGCATCTGTGAACCAGAAACGACGGGCACCCCACTGATGGTAATGTTGCGAAATATCTTTGACGACCATCTCCGGTGGCCGGTACCGCACCCGCTTTCCTTCAATGTAGGGATAGAGGCAGAAGGCGCAGTCATATGGGCAGCCTCGCTTGGATTGCACACCGATCGATTCACCAATATATTTCCCATATTGAGGGAAGATCGAGGTGAGATAGGGCAGATCGACCGTGAGTGCATCTAACAGCGCGGGGGAACCCTGCTGGCCTTTTCGAATCTGGTTACCTTCTTTGACAATGTACCGCTCATCTTCAATCGAGCGGCCTTCAATGACCTTTAGGATGGCGTCTTCCCCTTCGCCAAGGATGCCGATTGTGCCTTCCGGGAGTTTTTCGATCAACTGATCGGCAAACGCCGTAAAGGCTCCGCCGCCGATCATGATCTGGGATTTGGGGAACTCCTTGCGGATCAGCGCCGGGTACGACAGGATCGTATAGATGTGATTGTAATAGCGATAGAGCTGCTTGACGCCTGCAATGGAGGCGGTGATTCGCTTGAACGGGTTGCTGGCAAAATAGAAATTAAACGCATGCTCTAACGACGAATCGCCCTCATGCGGCGAAAAGATCTGAATGTCCCGCCATGAAAAGCAGACCAGGTCCGGCTTGAACTCCGTCGCGGCGTCGCGAATGGCTTGGCTGCGCTGTGCGACTGGAAACAACGAGAGATCGAGAATGCGCTGACGTACATCCGGTTTTCGCCGGTGGATAAAATCCGCCAAGTAGGTGATCCCAATGGGATAAACCATCTTGCAGGGGAGGAAGATGTAGAGAATCGAAGTCATGGTCGAGACGTTATTGCTTTGAAAGGTGAGAGCGTTGGAACCTCAAGAACCTGACGCCTTGTTACCTCGTAAACGTGAGCACTCTCATTTCGTGGCGACGTGTATTGCGACGATACCACCGCTGAGGTTCTTGTATGACACCTGACGAAACCCGGCATCGCGTAGGACTTGGCATAACCGTTCTTGGTCGGGAAATGTCCGGATGGACGCGGGAAGGTACTCGTAGACGCCGGTGCGATCACGGGCGACGATGGTACCGACCCAGGGCAGTAGTTTGAACGAATACCAATCGTACAATGTTCGTAACCAACCGAATACCGGACGCGAAAACTCCAAGCACACAAAGCGCCCACCGGGTTTCATGACACGGCGAATTTCTCGCACGGCACCTGGTAAATCCCCGACGTTGCGCATGCAAAAGCCGGTGGTGACTGCGTCGAAGGTGTTGTCTCCGAATCCCAGATGTTCCGCGCTGGCCTGCAAGCAGGTGACTTTGTCGGTGAGTCCTTTGCCACCGATCTTCTTGAGGCCTTCAGCCAGCATCGCATAGTTCAGGTCTGACGCGATCACGCGCCCCTTGGGTCCCATTCGAGACTCGAGTAGGAGGGCAAGGTCAGCCGTACCGGATCCGACGTCGAGTGCGATCCCCCGTCCGACGGGCGTAATGAAGGACGCGGTAATCTTCTTCCAGTGATAATGCAGACCGAAACTCAACAGTGTGTTATTTAGGTCGTAGACGCCCGCGATGGAGGTGAACATCCGTTGCACGGCATCTTCGCGGGCCTGGCCGGACCAGGTGGACACCACCTTCGCCGGGGGCTTGGAATCCTGTGTCAATGGACGACGGTCGGTTTCCACCATTTAACGGTGGTAGCACCCGGTTTCAAGCTTTGTCAAGGTGAAGGGTGGAGCCCTTTGTCAAGCCGGCGCCGTCTTTCAGCATGAGCCGAGCAGAAGAAAAGTGACGTGATGCGGGTGTGCGATACATGGATAGTGTTGCTAATGTTTGCCCTGTCCGAATTTTGGAGCGGACTCGCGTGATGAGACAGTGGAGCAAAATGGTATAATCCCGCGCCTATGGGAAATTCCATCATCATCAAAGGCGCGCGGGAAGGCACAACGGGTCATCTGAGATCGGGGAGATATGGGCGAAACGCGCGTTGACCTGCAGCATTTGCTCGAAGATCTGCGCGATGCCTATCCGGGCGCGCTCGAAGAAACCATTTTGACCGAAGTGGTGGCCAATTCGCTCGACTCCGGTGCCACCTGCCTCCGGCTCACGGCCAACCCGGCTTTGTCGACGTTGACCATCGTAGACGACGGATCGGGTATGAGGCGAAGGGACCTGGTGCGGTATCACGATCTGGCCGCCAGTACGAAGACACGGGGCCACGGCATCGGATTCGCCGGAGTCGGGATCAAACTTGGGCTGCTGGTTTGTGAAGACGTGGTCACCGAAACGCGTCGGGGTAAGGAACATGTGGCGAGCCGCTGGCACTTGGCGGGACGGCATAAAGCGCCGTGGAAATGGATTCCACCATCGGGGTTGGTGACCGATCATGGTACGGCGGTGCAGCTCAAGCTGCACAATGCGCTCTCGCCGCTCTTGGACGAAGGCTTTCTCGAAGGGACGCTGCGGCGACAGTATCAACCCCTGCTGGAGCCGGCGTTTGATGAGATGCTGGTGGCGCATTATCCAAAAGGCTTCCGGTTCGAGGTCAATGGCCGAGTGCTGGAGCGTCAGCCTATTCACGGCGCGGAAGTATCGAAACTCGCGATCTGCCTGGCGCGCAAGCGCAAGCCGTCGGCCGTCGGCTATCTGGCCCGAAGCGAGTCTCCGTTTCCGGACGACCAGCGCGGTCTGGCGATCAGCACATTCGGCAAGGTGATCAAGCATGGATGGGACTGGTTGGGGATTACACCGGCTGCTCCGGACAGAATGGCCGGAATGATCGAGGCACCGGCGCTGGCTGCCGCTCTCACGCTCAACAAGGGAGATTTTGTTCGTGTCGGGACGCGGGGCGCGCTGTATCTGGGGTATCGCAAGGCGATTCAAGAAGCGGTTTTGCAGCAGCTGGCCTATTGGGGCGATGTCCGTGAATCCGGCGACAGAGCCGGCCGCCGAGCGGTGCGGCCGATGGAGCGCGATCTGGAAACAGTCCTCGTGGACCTCGCTGAAGAATTTCCGCTACTGGCGTCGCTGGTCGAGCGACGAGCCGGTGGGCAGAAGCGATTACCCATCGGACAATCCAGTTCAATGGAGAACGGGCAGGGATTTCTCGCCGTGTCTGTCATGAGCGGTACGGAAGCCGTCGAGGACGGGATGACTCCTCCGGAGGCAGCCCAGGACCCTGACGAAGTCCCGCAGCTGGCCGAGGCAACGCAAGGAGAGGCGAAGCCCCAGGTGGAATCTTCGGCCGGAGTCGCTGTCGTTCCGGGACCAAGAGGACGGTCGCGGCCAGGTCATTATGGGCTCAGCATCCGGTTCGAATCACATGAAGGAGATCCGGACCTTGGCCGTCTCGTTGAATCCACCGTCGTCGTCAACGACGCGCATCCCGCCTATCGTCGAGCCGTGGCCTCTCGGTCTGAGGGATACCATATTGCCCTTGCCGTCGCGTTGGCCCTGGCGCGTTTGGCTGTGCCGCCCGCTGAAGAGCACGAGTTCGTGACCGCGTTTCTCGCCCGCTGGGGCGAAGCCCTCGATGGTCCGCGCCGCAAGTCCCGCAAGCGATCGTAACCTTCGCCGATTCGATGCCGCAGAATGGTATAATCCCGCGGCTATGGGAAATTCGATCGTCATCAAAGGGGCGCGGGAGCATAACCTCAAAAACATCGACGTGGAAATTCCACGCGACAAACTGGTGGTGATCACCGGCTTGAGCGGGTCCGGTAAGTCGTCGCTCGCCTTCGATACGATCTACGCGGAAGGACAGCGGCGGTATGTCGAGTCGCTCTCCGCCTATGCGCGGCAGTTCCTGGAACAGATGGGGAAGCCGGATGTCGATTCAATTGAAGGCTTGTCTCCCGCGATCTCGATCGAACAGAAGAGCACCAGCCACAATCCCAGATCTACCGTAGGCACGGTCACAGAGATTTACGACTATCTCCGGCTGCTCTTCGCACGTATCGGGCGGCCCTACTGTTTTCAATGTAGCGAAGAAATCACCGCACAGACCGTGCAACAAATGGTCGATGCGATTGCCTCGGTGCCGGAAGGCATGAAGTTCCAGATCCTGGCTCCGATCGTGCGTGGGCGAAAGGGAGAATACCGAAAGGAACTGCTGGAGATGCGCAAGGCGGGCTATGTCCGCGCGCGTGTCGACGGCAAGATTGTCGATCTTGGGGAAGACCTCACACTCGATAAGCAGAAAAAGCACACGATTGAGATCATCGTCGATCGATTAGTGATGAAATCCGGCGAGGCGCTCCTGCGGCGGCTGGCGGATTCAGTCGAAACGTCCGTGAAGTTGACCGGTGGGTTGGTTGGTGTGTTGACCGAAGACGGCCAGACCAGGCTCTACAGCGACCGGTTGGCTTGTATCAAATGTGGCGTGAGCTATCCAGAAGTGACGCCTCGGGTGTTTTCCTTCAATAGTCCGCATGGTGCCTGTCCGGCTTGCGATGGTATCGGCTATGCCATGACACCAGGTGGCCAGGAGGAAGAGGACTTCACGCTACTGGAGCCCTGCACAGTCTGCCAGGGGGCCAGGCTCAGACCAGAAAGTTTGTCCATCAAATTGGCCAAGCTGTCGATTGCCGAGGTGACCAGCCTCTCGGTCCGCACAGCGGCTGATTTTTTCCTGTCGCTCAAGTTCACCGACCGAGAGCTGGTGATTGCCCATAGGATCCTCAAAGAGATTCGCGAACGGTTAGGGTTTCTCGTCAATGTGGGCCTGGACTATCTGACGCTTGATCGCGCCGCGGCGACCTTGTCTGGAGGCGAGGGGCAACGGATCAGGCTAGCCACGCAGATCGGGTCAGGCTTGGTGGGGGTGTTGTATATCCTGGACGAACCGTCTATCGGACTCCACCAGCGCGACAATCGGCGATTATTGCAAACCCTGCTTAGATTGCGGGATCTCGGCAATACAGTGGTGGTAGTCGAGCATGATGCCGAGACGATGATGGCGGCTGACCACGTCTTGGATATGGGCCCTGGCGCCGGTTCGCAGGGTGGGCATGTCATCGCACAGGGGACGCCTCAGCAGATCATGGGCGATCCCAACTCATTGACCGGCCAATACTTGCGTGGAATTCAGACCGTCTCAGTACCTCAACGGCATCGAAAGCCGAGGGGGACACTGTCGGTAGTGGGGGCACAGAAGCATAATCTGAAAAATGTGACGGCGCGCATTCCGATGGGCCTCTTCACCTGCGTGACGGGGGTCTCCGGATCAGGAAAAAGTACGCTGGTACTGGAGGTGCTCTTCCATTCGCTTTCTCAACTGCTCTACCACAAGAAGCCGAAGATCGATGGGTGCAAAGACCTAAGGGGTGTTGATGCGCTCGACAAGGTGATCGATATCGATCAATCGCCCATCGGGCGGACACCGAGGTCGAATCCTGCCACCTATACAGGCCTGTTCGGGTACATCCGCGATCTCTATTCCAATCTGCCCGAGTCCCGCGTCCGCGGTTATAAGCCGGGGCGATACAGCTTCAACGTCAAGGGTGGCCGGTGCGAGGCCTGTCAGGGAGACGGGCTCATCAAGATTGAAATGCACTTCCTGCCGGATGTCTACGTGACCTGCGAGGTCTGTAAGGGGCAACGGTACAACCGCGAGACGATGGAGATTTTGCATAAGGGCAAGAGCATCGCTGATGTGTTGAACATGACGGTGGACGATGCGTTGGAGTTCTTTGAACACATTCCATTGATCAAAGCGAAGCTCCAAACCCTCCATGATGTAGGCTTGCACTATGTGAAGCTCGGCCAGTCAGCGACGACACTTTCCGGCGGAGAAGCGCAGCGCGTGAAGCTGTCGCGGGAGCTCTCCAAACGAGCGACCGGCCGGACGATGTACATTCTTGATGAACCGACGACGGGCCTCCATTTCGCCGATGTGCAACGATTGCTGGATGTACTGGATCGGCTGGTCGAAGCCGGCAACACGGTGCTGGTGATCGAACATAATTTGGATGTTATCAAGAATGCGGATTGGATCATCGACCTGGGGCCGGAAGGCGGAGATCGCGGCGGTGAGATTGTCGCCGAAGGGCCGCCGAAAGACATCGCGAAAGTGAAGCGGTCGTATACTGGACAGGTGTTGAAAGAAGCTGGGGTGGGATGAGGCGTGCAGAAGGGTGAACATTCCGGGTTCGCCGTAATGCGATGAATCCTCGTGTGACCTGGTCCCTTCTCCTATTGGCTGTACGCCTTACCGGACGAACTGACGGAATGGCACCCAACACTTTCACAGCAAATGAGTGACAATTGGCGCTACGGCGAAGCCTCCATGCTCAGCCCTTCCGCCCGCCTTGAAGAAAGGAAAGGGGAAGTGATGGTTGATGGCGCTAATGGCCCTCAGCCACGTTTGATATTGATTCAGGAGAATAATGCCTCCCTTGACGTTGTTCTTGGATCAGTGGGCGATTATCAATTTACTCCAAGATCCTTCATGTGTGTCACAGCGAGAGAGGCTGGTCTTGCTCTGCAAAAGCGGAGCTTGCACTTTGGTTTTGACAATTTGGTATGTCCAGGAAGCAATACGAGATGGTAACAAAGATAGGGCTAGAGACCTTTGCCGAAAGATCGAAATGTTTTCAAAGGAAGTTCCATGTGTCTGGATTAGGTTGAAGACTGACCTGCAAGAAGACGAGGTCGCTGAGGATTTCTTCAGTTCCAATGGAATACCCTACTATAAGCGCAGCCCATTTTGCGAAGGGGTTCTTGCCATTTTCCCTGAGTTAAATAGGCATCATGATGTTGAGAATATTAGGAAGGAAGGATTGGTTTGGTTTTCCAAGAGGCCAAAGCTCTTTCACGGAGCATTTGCTGAGCAATTGAAGTATCCCAGTATCAAGTCGAAACTCAAATCGACGGTTCTGGCGACGGTTGGACGAAAAGGTTTATCCCGAGAAGAGCAGAAGCAGTTCGTTCAGATGCTTCTTCCATCTCAATTCCCTGGGGGCTTGGTAATAGCCGACGAGTCAAAACGACAATATCTTCAAGCAATGGATATCAAGAAGTTCCGCGCCCTGTCTTTTGAGGCAGCACTATCGGAAGCAACAACAGCCGACACTCAGGCGCGCCCTACCGAACAAGACCTGGTGGATTTGCAGAATGCAGTCAGTTTGGTCCCATATGTCGATGTTGTGGTTCTTGACGCTAAATTCCGCAAATATGCCTTGACCGTAAGGAAGAATTGGAAAGGTGCAGAGCCATTAGCCGAATGTTTCGATAATGTTGACGCCGCGCTGGATTACATCGAAATACAAGCCCGCAGATGCTAGCGCAATACGCCCGCTTGCAGCTCCACTGGTAGACCACTACAATATCGCGCAATTCATCCCGACCGTCGAGCGAAGGGGGATATCGGTATGCCAAAGGCAAAGAAGACTGACTCAAGTGCGAAGCCTGAAAGTGCCGCCAAGAAATCCACGCCATCAGCTCCGGCTGCTCCAACTACCGCCGAAGATTTCGAAAAGCTCGGCGTCTTTTACATGGGACGCCCCTATGATCTCGCCGCGAAACAGGCCAGGCCGGGTTGGCTCCTGTACGATTCGAAAGATCTGGTGACGCACGCGGTCTGCGTCGGTATGACTGGCAGCGGCAAGACCGGCCTCTGTCTGGCTCTGTTGGAAGAAGCGGCGATCGATAACATCCCAGCCATTATCATCGACCCCAAAGGCGACCTTGGTAATTTGATGCTGACGTTCCCGTCTCTCAAGGGCGAGGACTTCCAAC
>JAOUHD010000040.1 GCA_029865345.1 Nitrospira sp. | reverse complement strand
GAAGGGCGCCGAGATGGCCAGGACGCCGAGGTCATTACGGCGCTTCAGGCGCTCCGTCGCACACTCAGTCCGCTGCATATTCCCGCAGCTCCCATGCCGGTGTTCGCCGAACACCTCCGGAAAGAGTACGAAACGTTCAGCAAGCAGAACCCAGAGCAGATCGCAGATTCATCGGATGCGCCGGCAGTCCTGGATCGGATCGACCGGTTCGCCTCGACGTTTTCAGGAAAGGATTTTCAGTCCAGCCGGTTTCTTGGAGGGCTGATCGGGTATGTCAAAACGCATCATCCAGAGATCGCCGATCACCTGAAGAAGAAGCATGAGCCGGGACACATCTTTCTTCCAGGCCAATCGTTCAGGCCTCCATCAACACCTGACGCACACACCCACGGTCCCGACTGCCACCATCATTGAAATTAACCGACTGTACCGAATCCAATCAGACGCCATATCCACTATGTGCCGGGGTAAGAGCTGTTTGATATGAGTGGCTAGTCAAAAATCAATACGAATCTACTCCACAATCGTGACCGTCATTTCCACACGTTCTTTCGGGTTATCCCGCTCATCACGTGCCGAGTTGACGATCTTGTCGGCCACCCCGATACCCTTCGTCACTTCGCCAAACACGGAGTACTTGCGGTCCAAGAATCGCGAGTCCTCGACGACGATGAAGAACTGGGAACCTGCCGTATCTGGATCAGCTGCCCTGGCCATAGAAACAATGCCACGTTTGTGTGGGATATCACTGAACTCCGCCTTGAGTGTATGGCCAGGACCGCCCTGCCCATAGGTATCCTTTTTGAGCGAATCTTTCGTATTAGGATCTCCACCTTGGATCATGAAGCCGGGAATGACGCGGTGAAAAATCGTCCCATTGTAGAACCCAGATTTCGCCAGCTTGGTAAAATTCTCCACATGCTTTGGCGCGACATCCGGATACAATTTGATCTCGATATCCCCAAATTTCGTCTTGATGATCGCCCGTGGCCCTTTGGGTGCCTCCGCCTTTGAGTTCGTTGTTGTATCAGCGGCTGCAACCGAGCCGACCCCTGAAACCGACAAAGCCACCCCAACCAACATCCCCATCAGCACAGGCCATCCAGCTTGCTTCAACATTACCGACCTCCTATACAATTCCAAAACCAGAGTGGACCATTGTAACACGGACGGACTCAACGTTCAGCCTCCTCCAGCGCTCGTTGCGCCGCCTCCTGTTCCGCTTCCTTCTTGCTGTGTCCTCGGCCAATTCCAAACACTCTGTCATTCACCTGCACTTCCACTTCAAATACCTTTTGGTGATCCGGCCCGGTTTCGCATACGATCACATACCGAGGCAGCAATTCATATCGCTTTTGGCACCATTCCTGGAACCGCGTCTTGTAGTCATCTCCTCCAGGTTGTTCTTGCAGGACATCGAGGTGGCGCAGCTCATCGGTCAGTGCCTCAATAGTGAAGTTTCGACTCGCCTCAAACCCTCCATCAAGATAGACCGCCGCAATAACGGCCTCCAACACATCCGCTAGCAGTGAGGTCTTGTCGCGCCCATTCGAGAGTTCTTCACCCCGACCAAGTTTCAATCTGGCACCGAGATCCAGCCGTCTGGCGGCATTCGCTAAGGGCGCTTCACTCACGAGTGACGCTTTGAGTTTTGAGAGAGCCCCTTCACTCAACTCAGGGTATTGCCTCGCAAGATAGTCGCTCATAATGAGCGACAATACGGCATCTCCCAAAAACTCAAGCCGCTCATTATGCTTTCGACCTGAATCTCGACGCTCATTCACGTACGATTTGTGGGTCAACGCCTCGATCAAGAAGCTCGGATTTGTGAATCGATAGCTCGATATGGCAGGAGAAGAATCGGCTGAAGGAGCCGGCGTCATTGTGACACGCGCACTACGCGTCCAGCCGCGTGAAGATCAAACAGGCATTCACTCCACCAAATCCAAAGGAATTCGACAATGCCGTTTTAATGGCGGACGGTCGTGCCTTATTGGGAACATAGTCCAGATCACAGGCCGGATCCGGATGATCTAGATTAATCGTAGGAGGGAGAACACCATGGAATAGCGCCAGAAGACTAAAGACGGCCTCAATCCCACCGGCAGCGCCGAGGAGATGCCCGGTCATAGACTTGGTCGAGCTGATTGGAATGCGAAATGCTTGTTCGCCGAATACCCGTTTGATCGCTCGAGTCTCAATGGCATCGGCCATCGTCGACGTACCATGTGCATTGATATACCCGATCTGATCGCGATTGATTCCGGCATCTTTGAGCGCGAGTTCCATGCAACGGACAGCCCCCTCACCCTCTTCCGGCGGCGCGGTGATATGGTACGCATCGCTGTTCATCCCATATCCAATGATCTCGCCGTAAATTCTGACCCCACGCTGAAGGGCATGTTCCAATTCCTCAATCACAAGGACCCCTGCCCCCTCGCCCAGCACAAATCCATCCCGGTCCTTGTCGAACGGACGGCTCGCCTTCGTCGGCTCATCATTCCGGAACGACAACGCCTTGGCCGAAGCAAATCCCGCGACACCCAGTGGAGTGACCGCCGCTTCGGCTCCACCGGCCACCATGACATCGGCATCGCCACGTTGAATCAGTCGGTACGCATCCCCGATGCAATGATTGCCTGTGGCGCAAGCCGTCACCGCACACGAGTTGGGCCCCTTGGCTCCGATCCGAATTGCCACCTGCCCGGACGCCAGATTGATGATGGTCATTGGAATAAAAAATGGCGAGACCCGACCCGGCCCCTTGGCTCTGAGCACATCATGATAGTGCTCGATCGACCCGAGCCCGCCAATCCCAGAGCCGATGTACACGCCGACCTTCGTCGCCTCTTCCGGCGCGACCTTGAGGCCAGCATCATCCACCGCCAACTGGGCGGCACCCACGGCGTAGTGGATGAACGTATCCATCTTCTTGATTTCTTTTTTTTCGATGAACTGAGCCGGATCGAAGTCTTTCACCTCACCCGCAATTTGGGCATCATATCCCGTTGGGTCAAATCTGGTGATCCGGCCGATCCCAGACTCACCGGCACAGATCGCCTTCCAGGTCTTCTCGACACCCGTACCCAGTGGGGTCACCAGCCCAAGACCGGTGACCACAACACGCCGAACCGCTCGATCAGCCATTTCTGCCGACATACTTAGGACTTTTCCTTGATGTAGTCCAGCGCCTTTCCAACGGTCAGAATCTTTTCCGCATCCTCATCGGGAATTTCGATCGAGAACTCTTCCTCCAGCGCCATGACCAGCTCGACGGTATCGAGCGAATCAGCGCCAAGATCTTCAACGAAGGAGGCTTCCGGCGTCACCTTATCCGCTTCCACCCCGAGCTGCTCAGCAATAATCTTCTTGACTCGCTCATCAACAGTTGCCATCGCTATGACTACCTCCTTCCCCAGTATGACCCCGTTGCACCGACACATGGGGATCTGTGACGGGCGTACATTCAAACGATTTGACGTGCTTATACCATCAACATCCCGCCGTTCACGTGCAAGACATGACCGGTGATGTAGGCTGCATCCTCGGATACCAAAAACCGCACGGCTGCCGCAATATCCGCCGACGTACCCAAGCGCCCCAACGGGATTTGCTTCAGAAGCGTGTCCTTCACATCAGCCGATAGGCCGTGGGTCATAGCCGTGTCGATGAACCCGGGCGCCACCGCATTCACTGTGACGTTACGGCTGGCATACTCCCGCCCGACGGTTTTTGTAAACCCAATCACCGCCGCCTTCGAGGCCGAGTAATTGGCCTGCCCCGCATTCCCAATGACCCCCACGATCGAGGCGATGTTGACGATGCGACCATACCGTTGCTTGGTCATCGGCTGCAAGACCGCTTTCGTGCAGTTAAACGTCCCATTCAGATTGATCTGAAGCACCAGATTCCAATCTTCTTCCTTCATCCGTAACAACAAACCATCACGAGTGATCCCGGCATTGTTAACGAGGATGTCCACCTTCCCCCAGGCCTTCATGACTTGTTCAACCATCGCCTTGGTTTCATTAGCATCAGCCACGTTGACTTTGATGTTCAGAGCCTTACGCCCGAGCTTTTCAACGGAAGCGACCGTTTCCACAGAACGGCCGGGGTCCAGATCAGCTACGGCAATATCGGCCCCCGCTTGAGCGAGGCATTCAGCAATAGCCCGGCCGATACCTTGTGCAGCGCCAGTGACAATAGCAGTTTTTCCTTGTAGTGACATTTCAGACCTTTCAGACCATACGTTAACAGGCTGACAGGGAATTCGTCATCTGGTTTTCCATGCGAACAGTTTGACCTTAGCTGACGGCCTTGAGTGTCGCGTCCAACGACTTTGGATCGTTCACATTCAACAGTTTCGCGTCAGGAAGGATTCGCCTAATCAATCCAGTCAAGACAGTGCCAGGGCCAATTTCGATAAATGTCGTGACACCCATTCTTCCCATGGCCTGCACGGTATCCTCCCACAGCACGGAAGAGGGCAGCTGACGGACCAGTGACGCCTGGATCTCGCCTGCCCGGCTGATTGCTTTGGCCTCTGCATTATTCACCAGAGGGGCGCTCAGGTCCGACCACCGAACCGTGGCTAAATCCTTCGCCAATCGATCGGCGGCTTGCTGCATCAACGGGGTATGAACCGGCACACTGACTGGCAAGGGGATGGCCTTTTTACAGCCTTGCGATTTAGCCAATTCAATGGCCCGTTCCACCGCCGCCCTTTCACCGGCAATTACCACCTGCCCAGGCGAATTGAAGTTTGCTGCCGCAACGACCCCGACCGATGACGCCATACGGCAGACTTCTTTGACAACCTCGGCGTTCAATCCCAACAAGGCCGCAACGAGACCAGTGCCTGGTGCTACGGCTTCGGACATGTAGCGTCCCCGCTTCTGAACCAGGCCAACGGCATCACGAAAGGATACGCCGCCTGCCGCAACCATCGCTGAATACTCACCCAAACTATGCCCCGCCACCACAACCGGCTTGATCCCGGCCGGTTCAACCAGTTTCCACGCCGCCACACTACTCACAAGTAACGCCGGCTGGGTGAACTCCGTGAGATTGAGTCGTTCAGCTGGTCCAGTGAAGCACAACTCGGCGACATCATACCCCAGGACCGTAGTGGCCTCATCATAGACGGATTTCAATGAGGAATGCGCATCATAGAGCGCCTTCCCCATCCCGACCGACTGAGAACCCTGTCCAGGGAAAACAAACCCGATTCCTAGAGCCATGGGGGGTTAGATATCTTCGAAATTCTGTGTAAAGTCAACGGGAAAAGTTGTCACAGGCCACCACCTTCCCACAATCACGAGATGTCCACATCGGAATGGCCCTGGATCACGACCTGGTTGTTCTCTACCATCGGATGACCGCAGAGGCCCAGGTTAATCCTGCCCCAAACGCCCCGAGCATCACCAACGAGCCATCCTTGATCCGCCCCTCACGAACCGCTTCATCCAAGGCGATCGGAATAGAGGCAGCTGAAGTATTTCCATATCGATCCACGTTCAGCATAACCTTTTCGCTCGGAAGGCTGAGCCGTTCCATCACCGCCTTGAGAATCCGAATATTGGCCTGGTGGGGCACATAGAGGTCGATATCTTCCACACGAAGATGATTCGCTGCCAGTGTCGAACGGGCGATCTCTTCCAAGCTGCGTACGGCAACTTTGAACGTCTCGTTCCCTTTCATCTTGATGTACTGCAGTCGCTCGTCGATCACTTTTTCGGAGGGTGGAGTACGTGAGCCGCCTCCCGGCACCATGATCAGCTCGCAGAGCGTCCCGTCGGAGCGAAGGTCAGTCGAGAGGATCCCTCGTTCTCCATCGCTGGCACTGATAACGGCCGCACCAGCCCCATCCCCAAACAGCACGCAGGTGTTCCGATCGGTCCAATCGGTAATGGCAGACATCACCTCTGATCCGATGACCAAGACATGACGCATCCCCGTTTTAATGTACGCATCTGCTACCGAGAGCGCGTAGACAAATCCACAGCAGGCGGCTGACAGATCGCACGCCGCGGCTTTGGTCGCACCGAGTTGATGCTGGACGAGACAGGCCGTGGCAGGGAGCGGATAATCACCCGTACAGGTGGCGACCAAAATCATGTCGAGATCGGCTGCCGCCAGACCCGCCGCCGTCAACGCCCGTTTCCCGGCCTGAACCGCCAAATCCGAACAGGCTTCTCCGGTGGCTGCAATCCGCCGCTCTCGGATTCCGGTCCGTTCGCGAATCCATTCATCAGACGTGGCCACCATGCGTTCAAGATCCGCATTCGTCAACACTCTGGCAGGCACATAAGAGCCGATCCCCGCAATGCAGGCTTTCATGGCTTCTCTTCTACTACCGGCTGGGATTGACTCTCTTCAATGTCCCGTTGAATCAGCTCGTGCACATGCCCTTCCGCCATACGCTTGGCTCGTCGAATCGCGTTCTTAATAGCCTTCGCAGATGATCGGCCATGACAAATCATCGTAATTCCGTTGACGCCCAATAATGGAGCACCGCCGAACTCTGCATAGTCCGTTTTCCGTTTCAGATTCATCAACGGCCCGGCCATCAACGGATACGCGAGGCGACCGATAAAACTGCCCGCGATCTCCTTGAGCAACAGCTTCTTAATCATCTCAGCCACGCCTTCGGAAATCTTTAAGGCGACGTTCCCGATAAACCCGTCGCAGACGACAATATCGGCAATGCCGCTATACACATCGCGCCCCTCGACATTCCCTATAAAATTCATCGAACTGCCTTTGAGGAGCTTGAACGCTTCTTTGGTGACTTCGTTGCCCTTGCTGTCTTCTTCGCCGATGCTCAAAAGACCAACACGGGGATTCGGTTTCCCCAGCAAATGCTTCCCATACTCATGGCCCATCACGGCGAATTGCTCGAGATGCTTGGCGGTGCAGTCGACATTGGCCCCCACATCGAGCATGATCGCTTCCCCGCCCAGCGTCGGCAGGCTGGTGGCAATCGCCGGCCGCTCCACCCCCTTCGTCAGTCCTAACACGAAGAACGACGCCACCATGCTCGCCCCGGTGTTCCCGGGGCTCACGACCCCGTGGGCATAGCCGTTCTTGACCAACTCAGTCGCCACCCAAATCGACGAGTCCCGCTTCTTCCGAGCGACGGTGGCCGGCGACTCATGCATTCCAACGACCTGAGACGCATGCCGAATGGTGAGGCGTGAATCATGACTGGACTGACGCTCACATTCCTGTTTTAGGGTTGTTTCGTCACCGACGAGAATGACCTCGACGTCAAACTCTTTCACCGCCTGAAGAGCACCCTCGACACAGGGTGCGGGGCCATGATCTCCCCCCACCGCGTCGAGCGCGATCGTCATGCGAGATGGTGTACTCACGGATGGTGCTGGAAAGACTGGCTGAACACGCGTCGCCCCCTGGGCTCACGTCAGACGTGCTGGGAAACTCGCGCCATGGACCGAATTGGACAACCTGCTCACGCCTCTTCGACCTGAATGACGGCCTTGCCTTTATAGGTCCCACAGTTCAAACAGGTGTAATGCGGAAGCTTCATCTCGTGGCACTGTGGACACACCGCCATCCCCGGAGGGGTCATACGCAGCTTTTGGGTACGACGCTTGTCGCGTCTCGCCCGTGAATGTTTATGTTTTGGATTGGGCATGATGACTCCTTCTTCTGTTCGATTCGGACCACCCTTCAGCGCTCACCGGGGTCCCTCAGCTTTTCTTTCATCGTCCGCAACACCTGAAACGGGTTTCCCGTCTGCTCTTCGCTACAACAACACGGACCTGCATTCAAATCTTTCCCACAACGAGGACAGAGGCCGAGACATTCGTCGGAACATAGCGGGTGCATTGGCGAAGCAAGGATCAATTGTTCCCGCAACATCGGCGCCAGTTCCAGATGATCGCCCACGTAGTAATACAGATCATCATTCAGCTCTTCCGGCTCGGCCTCAACCGCCGGCGTCTCTTTTCTATGCCTTGAATCGGTTCGCTTTGCGGCAGTCGTCACCGCCTTTATCTTTGTTTCACGTTCATAGGCCACATGGATGGAAAAGGCCATCGGCTCGTCAAAATCCTTGAGGCAGCGCACACATTGACGGATCGCCGTTCCTTCCACCACTCCAGTCACACAAATCGTGCGATCAACCGCGCGAAGATCAAGTCCGATCGCCAAGGGCCCTCGAATGCACACATCCGCATCCGTCAGTTCCAACTCTTCACCCGTCAAATCTCCCGACAGCGAGAGCCCCTCTGCCGTGATGTCTGCGATTTTCGGTATCAACACATCCATGGTCACCCTCGACAGCGTACCGCTGCCCCATCCCGATGCATCGAAATCGCCTCTCACCTTCGTTATCGCTCCTCGGCAAAGCTAATGATAGCGATATGCCGAGCCCGCTTGACAGCCACCGTCAGTTCACGCTGATGACGCATGCAATTCCCGGAAATACGGCGCGGAACAATGCGTCCGCGCTCCGATAAAAAACTCCTGAGCAGACCGGCGTCTTTGAAATCAATCGGCGCCTTTTCCAAACAAAATCTGCAGGGACGCCTACGCTGAAACAATCGTCCCCCGCCACGTTCGTTTTCACCTCGATCCATACTGCCTCCTCATGCGCTTGGCATTAACCTTCTTCGCCCATTTCATAGCCGGGCTCGTCGTGCACCGGAGGTTCAGTACTTGCGCCGCTGTCCTGACGCTTCGGCATGAACGTCACCGTCTGCGCGACCACTTCATGCTTGCTGCGCTTTTGCCCATCTTCGGTTTCCCATCGGCGCTGCTGTAACCGACCTTCGACGATCGCCCCATTGCCTTTGCTGAGATACTGCCCACAATGTTCCGCCTGCTTCCCGAACACCACGATATCGACAAAGCAGACCTCTTCCTTCAGATCATCACCCTGCTTAAACCGACGGCTCACGGCCAAGCCAAAACTCGCCACTGGGGTCCCGCTCGGCGTATACCGGAGCTCAGGATTCCGGGTGAGATTTCCCATCAGAATGACTTTATTAAACCCGGCCACCGTCAGACTCCTGCGCTGAGGCTTCTACTGGATGCCGTTCCACCAAGGGTTTCTCGTGATGGATCGTCAGAAACTTGATGATGTTGTCTTCCAATCGATAGGCCCGTTCAAGTTCACCGACGGTGTTGTTCGGCGCCTTAAAGTAGAAATAGGCGTAGGTCCCCTTCCGCTCGCGACGCACTTCGTAGGCGAGTTTTTTCTTTCCTAAATTCTCGGCTTTGATGAATTGTGCGCCGGTCTTATCAGCGACGCTTTTCATCTTGTCGATGAGCGTCTTCGTCTCCTCGTCGGAAACAGACGTACGAATAATGAAGAGAGACTCGTAGAGCTCCATGCAGCGATCCTCCTGGACAAAGGCCCCCGAACCAGTCGAGAGCGAGGTGTAGGGTGCCTATTTGGCGTAAAGAACGGTGGACCGTAGCACAGGGGAGAAATGACTGTCAAACAAAGCAGTCCCGAAGTCGCCAAGATTCAGGTGCTTCTTCGTTTAGGTGCCGTATGGTAAGACTAGGGTTACTGATCAGGATGCGGTCATGAATCTCTCGCGATCATAAGCTTCACCCCTCTCATCAAACTGGCGAGACAACCTGCTGCTCTGGGCAAAACGGCTACACCGTTCCGGCTCCATATCAGAACCGCCGAACTGGCCCCACACACCGGAAGAGGGACTGAGACAGAGTCTTGCGCTGTCCGATCTCGGTCATCGACACTTGCTCGAACGCACCAGGATTGACCATCAGAATCTTTCCCTTGAGGCCATTCACAAGATCACCTATCAGCAGATTTGTACTTGGCAACAGCTTCGTTCATCGCTCCGATTCCGTTCTTCCATCTGAAGCCCCTGTGGCACCAATCACGTATCATCCACTTGAAGACGCCTACATGATTGACCAGGCGAAACGGTTGGGCATCTGGGGCGAATGGCAGTACATCCAAACTCAGATTGACCCTCCGAGTTCCTGAGCCTTCAGTCAGTTCCAAACACCGTTCTCTTTCACACTATTCCCAAAAATCTACGCCGCTGCTGCCATCTCCTCTCCCCAAACCGGCCATACGTCGTCCGTGGACTGGTGGAAGCAAGCTTCGGCGTCACCACACTGACCGTGTTCGATCTCCAACTGCTGGAGCCGACAATTAGCAACGAACGTCACCGGCTAGCCAGGCATGAATACCTTGGCGATTGGTAGCACCGCTCGGTCTCATGAGCTGGGAAGCTGCGTTCGAGCGTGGGCTCTGTGCTCTATAAATCATTGTTATTACGTGCACTTCCTGGCAGTGAGCCGATTCCCATCTCTAATCGGCTCACGTTTAATGCTTTTCCTGAGCCGATTAGTTGATAGAACCGGGGCGGGGGCAGCTCAACGACCGACAGATGCAGATCCTACGTCGCATGCTGGAGGAAGGCCCGGATGGCTTCGAGGGGGGCATGAGCGCCAAGAAGTATATGACCATCACCGGCGCGTCAAAAGCCACAGCCACGCGCGATTTACAGGATCTAGCGGAGAAAGGTATCCTCGTACGAGCTGGCGCCGGACGGAGCACGCATTACCAGATCGACCTCTAGCCCCACGACGAACAAGCTGAGTGCGTTGGTTTCACAAAGATACGGACCACTACAGTACGACGGAAAGATGCTCAATTGCTGGCCCATAAAACCTCCAGTGATTTGGGAGGAATCACGGAACAATGCCTGACACTTTTCGCTTTATGAATCCAGAGTAACGCAGCCATGCACAATACAAGATCCGCCCCTGTTTTTCATCACTTCATATCACGAACAATCTGTGCAATTGGCCTTTACTTAGCAGCTGCTCTGATTCTTGGCTGCGCTCAAAAACAACAGTATACAAGCCAGGATCTAACGATCCTCCCGTGCGAACAGAAGGCAAACGATTTCTTCTTCCCTCTGGAGTATGACGAGGATGGACATTACGTCTACAAAGACCAGGCGCCCGCTATTGAGGACGCACTTCAGCGTGCTGAGCGCGTTTATGTATTTGTCCACGGATGGAATAAGAATCCTGAGCTGGCCGAAAGAGACTATCAAGACCTCATCTGCCGCTTCTATACACACAGCAAACGCGCCGAGGCTGAAGCCAAGCAATCCATTATCATTGGGGTATTTGGGCCATCAGCAGACTTTCCTCCTTTACTTAACTTTTGGAGAATGAAAAGCAGGGCTGATGGTCTTGCACTAACAGGATTCCAGAATCTCATCAGTCTTCTTGCCAGCGCCTCAGTTGAGTCAAACCATCGCTACGACCTTGTGCTGATTGGCCATAGCTTCGGCGGACGCATCATTTTAAATGGGCTTGCTCATTACACCGCCGACCTAACTCCTGAGAAACATCGATTCTTAAGACATCTCAACCAACTACAACTTGTTCTTCTCACTACTGCCATCGGAGAATATGCACTTCTTCCATTCTTTGGAAGACTCGAAGTCGCAACCGAAGACCCTCTAGAGTATAAGCGAGACTGGGATTCCGAGGCCTTTCTCCAAGAGATGATGAAGCAATATGGGCGAAAGTTTAAGCACAAAGAACTGCTCGTGGATTTTGTGCATTTACATCTGCGATGGAACCCTACCCTTGTGGAGCTAAGTGGTGTAACAGACTTTAGGATATACAATATTTTTTCCACACATGATTACGCCAATAGGCTTTTGTATCCAATGGGATCATTCACGGAGCGGGGTCAACCAGCTTGCGCCATTGGGGCCTGTGGTGTCTCCCAATGGCCACACCAGGCTTCCGTGACACCAGCAGGAAGTCTTGGGTCTAGCATGAGCCTCACGGAATCAAACCTTTGGAATGTTGATGCGAGCACCATCATCTTCTCCCACACCGATATCTATAAAGGGCGTATAGCAAATCTCATCTGGGAACTGATTGCCCTTCCCCGACCGGTGTTCTCGGACAATAAGGTTGCTGGAATCCCTGGAAACGCGGGCATTTACAAAAGGGGGTCTCAACAGCTCCAATATGCGATGAAAGAGATACACAGATTCAGGCAGATGGGTGAAGTCGGCCTAAAGGCGGTTGACGAACTGAGCAATTTGGCATTTGGTGTAAACGAGAGTCTGAGGAAAGGGGATTGGGCCGAAGCCGAAAAAGGAATCAGGGAAATCGCCAGGCAAGAGCACTTCTATCCAGGTTGGCACATACAGGCGGATTTAGGCCTTATTGAAAAGGGGCTGCTTTGGGATTCCTCTCGGGTACGCGCCGAGGGTACTCCTCTAAACGTGCTCACCATTCACTTATTACTGGCCTATGTTCTACTCAAACAAGGCAAATGTGACGAAATCGGCAATGAGGCAAGAATTGGAACAAGCGGCGTGACACAACGGTACTGGTATAAAGAAGGGTGGCTTTCTTCTTTGGATTTCTTGCCTGACAATTTTCGGACAGGCAGAACTAGATTACTGAATTGTCATGAGTAAACTGCATCCCAGACCTATGATTCAGACTACTGGAACGAGGGGTCGGCATGTTTTCCTGACCCCCTGAGAAGCATTCCTCAGCGCCAGCAAAAATATCCCCCGAAGTAAACATGGGGTCTGATCTTGTATTGTGCATGCAGACTGACGATGGCTTGGGCTTATTCCAAAACCACGTTAATGGCAATCAGGAGAATGAGAAAGTGGTGCCAGGAACCATTTTCTTGCTCGCCTCGCCCTCATATTGTCTTCCCTCGCCTCTGCTCTTTAGGATGGCTTGGATAGCAACCTGACCAGTAACCCACTGAGAGATTCACATGGAAGCAAATTTTTGGCACAACCGATGGCAGACGAACCAGACTGGATGGCACGAGCGGGACGTTAACCCGCTACTGATCGCTCATTTCCCTTCCCTAAACGTGCCTCCAGGCAGTCGAGTGTTCGTGCCGCTCTGCGGCAAGTCGCTCGACCTCGGCTGGCTGCTGTCTCGGGGCTATGCTGTCGCCGGGGCCGAACTGAGCGAGCTGGCCGTGACACAGCTCTTTGCCGAACTTGGGATGGAACCGAGCGTATCGGAGGTGGGGAAGCACAAACTCTTTCGCGGAGAGAAGATCGATATCTTCGTGGGCGATCTCTTTGACCTATCGCGCGAGATGCTTGGTCCCGTGGATGCCGTCTACGACCGGGCCGCGCTGGTGGCTCTACCGGAAGCGGTGCGAGCGCAGTACACGGCGCATCTCAAATCCCTCACAGCCTTGGCGCCCCAACTCGTCATCGGCTATGAGTACGACCAGACCGTGGTAGCAGGGCCTCCGTTTTCCGTCACTGCCGACGAACTCCATCGCCATTATAGTGACAGCTGCGCTCTCACGCCGCTGGCCCGCGTAGACGTCCCTGGCGGGCTCAAGGGGAAGTGCCCGACGGTGGAACATATCTGGCGGTTGGACAAACTACCAGGCTAACAGCTTTGTGAACTTCGAAAAATCGGAGAGAGGATAACTTAGAGATCGCGAGTCACAGTTGATCAGGAAGAAATTCTCCGCTTTAGACCCCGATGGCCATGCGGACCGGATGCATGGTTTCCTGAATGCCATATGGCCCTGTCACCTCCACCTGTTCTGGATCGACATACGTCCCGAACAGCCGGTCCCATACCGTAAACAAGACCCCAAAATTCGCCCCCGCCTGCCCGATCTCTTTTAGATGGTGCACACGATGGTAGCGTGGTGTGACGAAGAGCCACTCCAGCTTTCGCGATTGCCAAGTCACGTTCATGTGCATCCAGTTATTGGTCAGGATCATCAGATAGGAATAGAACGGGAAGAAGAGTGATGGCACTGGTTTGAGGAGCGGAAACGCCAACAGATATGGGACACTGGCCAGGACGACTTGCGGAAAACTCGCCCGGATACCGGCCAGCCAGTACAGCTCCGTTGGGGCATGATGCCAGCGATGGATCGGCCAGACCCACGGCGTATGCCAAAGCCGATGCATCCAGTAGGCCAATCCATCGAGGACTAGCAGGAAGACCACGAGCTTAAAAGCGAATGGCAGCGCCCGCCAATGCCAGTAGGAGTAGTGGGGAAATGGGATTCGATTCGTCACCTCTGCGGCAAAGATGAAGAAGATCTGGTAGGTCGTGAAGGCCGCCACATCCTGCAGAAACACCTGACGATACAGAACTTGATGGGTGGGCCACCAATACTCCATGGCAAAGAAAAGCAAACCGATTCCCCAATAGATGGCTAGCCACTCAAGCGAGATGAAATTGGCCAGCCAGTCGAGCATTGTTACAACTTACGAAACAGACCTTAGTATGACAACGAGAAGTGTCGCAGGCCGGAGGATCGCCCATCTTGAAGTGCTGGTCAAGTCGGCATAGGACTTCCTCCACCCTTCCTATGGGGGGGGCAACTGCTGTTTATCAAGACACTCCATGTAGAGGAGATGGGCACCAGCTTAGCGCAAACTCTTGGCGGGTGGAGATAGGGACGACTACACGTTGAACCTAAAATACACCATATCCGCTTCCTTGATGATGTAGTCTTTGCCTTCGAGACGAAATAACCCCTTCTCCTTCACCTTCGCCTCTGACCCACAGGCCAGCAGGTCGTCGTAGTGATAGACCTCGGCGCGGATGAAGCCCCGTTCCATATCGGAGTGGATCTTGCCGGCGGCTTGTGGTGCTTTCATCCCCTTAGGGATGGGCCACGCACGAGATTCGACTTCACCGGCGGTGAAGAAGGTGATCAGGTCCAGCAAGGTATAGGCTTCGCGTGTCAGTCGGACCAACCCCGATTCGGTCAGCCCCAGTTCATTCAGGAAATCCGCCCGCTCGTTGTCCGGCAGCGAGGAGAGCTCCGCTTCGAGTTGTCCGCAGATCGTCACCACGCGGGCACCGCGTTTCTCGGCAAAATCGCGCACGTTCTGGACCATCGCTTCATCCGCGTTCTTCCCTTCGGATACGTTCGCAAGAAAGAGGACCGGCTTGGCGGATAGCAGCTGACATTCGGTGAGGATGACCCGTTCCTCAGCCGTATATGGCAGGTTGCCCAACCACTCGCCCTTGTCGAGCAGTCCAATGAGCTTGGCGAGAAACTCCACTTCGAATGCCGCCTTCTTGTCTCCAGCCCTCACTTTTTTCTCGGTCTTCTGCTTCCGCCGATCGAGGGTCTCCAGATCGGACAACATCAGTTCGGTTTCGATGACGCCGATATCGCGGAGCGGGTCGACCCCGCCGCTGACATGGACGACATCGGTGCCTTGGAAACAACGGACCACATGCAGCAACGCATCGACTTCACGGATATGGCCGAGGAATTGATTACCCAGTCCTTCGCCTTTACTGGCTCCTTCCACGAGCCCGGCGATATCGCGCACTTCCAGCGTGCTGTAGGTGGTTTTCTTCGAAGCGAAGATTTCGGTTAACTTAATGAGGCGAGGGTCCGGGACCAAGGCAATGCCAGTGTTCGGATCGACGGTTGCGAACGGATAATTAGCCGCCAAGGCCCCGCTGCCGGTCAATGCATTGAAAACTGTTGTCTTGCCGACGTTTGGCAACCCGATCATGCCGCAACAAAGACCCATTTATGTCGTCCCCTCCCCTTCGTCCACGACCTTCTCTCTGATATTAAACTGATTCATCGCGACATCCGGTCCACGATGGATCAGACATTCCAATGCATCGACAGCCCGTGCCAGACAAGGCTCAATAATGGCCATCTCATCCTGAGTCACCCGCTCCAATACATAATCGGCAGAACTCTGACCAGGCGCGGGCCGACCTATTCCAATTTTCAATCGGATGAATTCTGGAGTCCCGAGTGCCTCTATGATGGACTTGATCCCGTTGTGTCCCCCATGGCCACCAGATAGCTTGATCCTCAGCCGCCCTGGCTCCAAATCCAGATCATCGTGTATGACAATGAGTTTATTGGGGGTGAGCTCGAATTCGCGGAAGAGGCCTTTCAAGGGAGGGCCGGTCACATTCATCCAATCGAGCAAGCCAGCCAGCTCGATCAATTCCCCTCCGAGTTGCCCAGATCCCCGCTGCGCGGTACCACGCGGCGAGAGTCGGATCGACCATCGAGCGGCGGCCCGCTCGATGGCCCACATGCCGACATTGTGGCGAGTCTGAGCATAGGCTTTCCCAGGATTGCCCAGTCCAACAAGCAGACGCAACGTTACTTCTTCTTTTCAGCTTCTTTCTTGTCACCCTTCGGAGCCGCGGCAGCTTCTTTCTTCTCGCCACCCTTGGCATCACCGGCAGACGCGGCCGCTCCAGCCTTGGCCGGTTCAGCACCGTCAGCTCCTGCTTCCTTGCCTTTCGCCACGACTTCCGGTTCGCCCGCTGCTCCCACACCACTGGTGAGCAAGGATTCGAGTTTGGCATCCGACATCGGTGCCGCGACACTGACCACCATTTGATCAGCATCATCCAGAAAACGGACACCTTCACGCGCCCCGAGTTCCTTCACATGGATGCCGCTGGCGATAGTCAAAGAGGAGGCATCGACCTCGATGTAATCGGGCAATGCAGCAGGAAGACACTCGACCTGCACATCGCGCATGTTGTGATGCAATACACCACCTTCCTTCACACCGGCCGGAATACCACCAATGATCTTAACCGGAACCTTCACTCTGATCGGTTTGCTCATGGAAATCTCAAAGAGATCCGCGTGGAGGACGGCCCCAGTCACCGGATCCACTTGATAATCACGCAAGAGCGCGGTGCGGTTCGGTTTGGACTTGGCGCCGTCCACCGTGAGCGAGATCAACGCGGTACTGCCGGCTTGAGACTTCAAAATTTTAATCAATCCCTCGGGGTTGACAGTCAATAACAGGCATTCCCCTTGTCCGTAGAGCACGGCCGGAATTTTCCCTGCCCGCCGCATCGACCGTGCAGCTCCCTTGCCCGCTTGTTCTCTCACGGCCACTGTTAAATCGAATTTCATGATCTTCCTCCGTCTCCTCGACTGCTCGCGCAAGACCCAGTCTCGACTGGGCTACGCAAATAATGAACTCACCGACTCGTCTTCATGAATCCGTCTGATGGCTTCGCCTAAGAGAGGCGCCACCGACAACTGATGCAACTTCGGACAGGCCAACTCTTTTCCTCGCAGCGGAATCGTGTTGGTCACTACCACTTGGGACAGACAGGACGTCTGTAACCGTTCCAGCGCCGGCCCGGACAGCACCGCATGCGTGCAGGCCGTGATCACCTCTCGAGCACCACGATCAAGACAAGCCTGAGCCCCCTGAACAATGGTGCCTGCTGTATCGATCATGTCATCGTGGAGCAAGACGCTCTTCCCTTGCACATCTCCGATGATATTCATGATTTGCGCTTGGTTCGGGCCTTCACGTCGCTTGTCGATGATCGCCAGGTTCGCTTGAAGGCGCTTGGCAAACGCCCTGGCCCGCTCCACGCCCCCTGCATCGGGTGAAACGACGACCAGATCCACGATTTTTTTCTTCACAATGTAGTCCAGCAACACTGGAAGGGCGTACAAGTGATCGACTGGCACATTGAAAAATCCCTGGATCTGCCCGGCATGAAGATCCATTGAGAGCACACGATCCGCTCCGGCCGTCGTAATCAAGTCAGCAACGAGCTTCGCTGTGATCGGAACGCGTGGTTGGTCCTTGCGGTCCTGACGAGCATATCCAAAATAAGGCACAACGGCAGTGATACGATTGGCCGACGAACGTTTCAACGCATCGATGATGATCAACAACTCCATCAAGGAATCGTTGACCGGTTGACAACAGGACTGCACAACAAACACATCAGCGCCACGCACATTTTCGTCGATCTTGACCCGAATCTCTCCATCGCTGAACGACGAAACTGTCGCTTCACCTAGCTTCTGTCCCAAATACACTGCGATCTCTTGGGCAAGCGAAAGATTGGCGTTGCCAGAGAAAATTTTCAGCTCTCTGTTCATGAAGAACGTACCCTGAGCCGCCTTCTCGTTTTTCTCTAACGTGCTGGATTCTCTAGCGGTTCTTGTGCGGTGAGCGACGGTGGTTTTTCTGCAAACCACCCCCCATTTACTGCACACACGACCGGCGAAGCCAATCAAAGGGTGAAACTTTATCGGAAATCACGGGCATCTGTCAATAAACGATCATGGAACGTTTGTCCGGCACGCTCAGAAATCGGAGGAGGTTGAAACCGCATAGACCTTGAGATGGGGTTCAGTCTGAAAACTTGACTGGGCCTGCCGAGCTGCCGTCTCGTCACGAAACACACCAAAGACCGTGGCCCCACTCCCCGACAATAAAGCCGCCTCGGCCCCTTCAGTGAACAGTTTCTGCTTGATTCTGTGAAGTGCTGAATGGGTCTTGAACACTGCGGTTTCAAAATCGTTTTCAGCCGCTTGGAGCACACTCTCCCATGAGAGCGGAGAAGTTTTCCCCAGCGCCGCGTGGGCCTCCGAAAGCGGCCGTACCCCTGTTCGGCTTGTGGAAAGCTGCTGATACGCCCACTTTGTTTCAACCGGGAACCCGGGATTCACCAGGACCACCCATCGGCTCCCCTTGATTCGCACCGGGGCCACCTTCTCACCTCTCCCTTCCACGATTGCGGAAGGGGCAAACAAGAAGAACGGGACATCGCTTCCGAGTGCTTGACCAACCTGGGCCATCTTCTCCGTCGACCACCCTAAATTCAATAGCTGGTTCAACCCGATAATCGTCGCAGCCGCATCGCTGCTCCCGCCTCCCAACCCGGCCCCCATCGGAATTCGTTTTGAGAGCACCAGATCCAATCCAATGACTCGTCCACTGTGCTCAAGTACCGCCGCTGCGGCACGATAGACCAGGTTGGAAGGGTCTGTCTTCAACGAAGAGTCATCGCATTGCAAGATGATAGACGAATGTTTGTCGCTAAGGGAGATCGAGAGCTCGTCCTCCAACTGCACAATCTGCATCAGCGACCAGAGATTATGATAGCCATCTGGCCGACGGTCGAGAATACGGAGCACGAGATTGATTTTTGCAGGTGCGAAAACGGTAAGGGACGTGGACAAGACGGTCGATCGGGAAGATGGATTAGTCACGACCTCCTTTTATAGCATACTTCTCCAGGCGATACCTAAACGATCTGGTATTCAGACGGAGCATGCGTGCGGCTTTCTTTTTGACCCATTTGGATCGCTCAAGTGCCTTCAGCAACAAATCCTTTTCGATACCGTTGATGAGCCCCTCAAGATCCAACCCCTCGTCAGTCAGATCCATCGGCATCGTTGGGTGCTGCGACTGCGTCGCAGGTCGATGAAGCCATCCATGCACCTCGACGTCTGTCACAAGCTCTGCTGTTGCAAATGCGACAACCCGTTCAATGAGATTCTCCAACTCGCGAACGTTGCCGCGCCATTCATGGCTCAGCAAAACATGCATTGCTTCCTGGCTAATCACGGGTTTGGGCTTGCCGCTTTCTTTTGCAAACCGTTCCAGAAAGTGAGTGACCAGTAACGGAATATCGCCGGTACGCATACGCAAGGGTGGAAGCCGTATAGGGATCACGTCCAACCGATAGTAGAGGTCTTCTCGGAACGAACCATCCGCAACCGCTTTCTCAAGATCTTTGTTGGTGGCGGCTACCACACGCACATCGACCTTGACGTCGTGATTGCCACCGACCCGTCTAAATTCTCGCTCTTGAATCACGCGCAGAAGCTTGACCTGAATGGTAGGAGTCGTATCACCGATCTCATCGAGAAAGATGGTCCCTCCATCGGCAACCTCGAATAATCCGGATTTGTTGGCAATAGCCCCTGTAAACGAACCCTTCATGTGGCCGAACAACTCACTCTCCAACAGCGTCTCAGGTACGGCACTGCAGTTAACCGCCACAAATGGCATGACGCTTCTGGCGCTGTTGTAGTGAATCGCGCGCGCGACCAACTCCTTTCCTGTTCCACTTTCGCCGCAGATCAGGACATTGCTTTTCGAGTCAGCAACTTTCCGCACGACGTCGAACACTTTCTGCATCGCCTCGCTCTGGCCGACCAGCTGTGCGAACGACGACTGACTTGCCATCTCCCGCTTGAGGAGCATGTTCTCGGTCGTGAGGCGCCGCTTTTCCAATGCATTCCGGATGATCAGCTGGACTTCATCGACCTGGAATGGTTTCGTCAGATAGTCGTACGCGCCTTGCTTCATGGCCTCGACGGCGGAATCCGCGCTGGCAAAGGCCGTGATGATCAGTACGACTGTTTCCGGTGAGGCAGACTTTACGGCTTTGAGAACCTCCATGCCATCGATCTTCGGCATCCTCAAATCGGTGATGACCAGATCAAAGATTTCTTTATTCAGAAGCTCAATGGCTTCTTCTCCGTCCATGGCACTGGTCACGGCATACCCAGCCCGTTTGAGCATGATGCTCAATACGTCGCGCAAGCTTTGTTCGTCATCAACAACTAGGATCTTTTCCACGGCTCTCTACCTTCGTGCCAGAGTCGCACTCCTGAATTCGCCGTACGGGGCAAGCAGACGCCGAATCGTGTTCCGTGCCCTTCCTGGCTTTCCACTTTGATCCACCCTCCGTGAAGATCGACGATGCGATGGACTGCAGCCAACCCCAACCCAGAGCCTCGCTTTTTGGTGGTAAAGAACGGAAGAAATATTTTACTGAGATTGTCCTTCGGAATGCCTTCTCCGGTATCTTGAAATGAGACCTCTACCACCTCAGCCTTTCTCCCTCCGACATCGACCGTTCTACCCCCCGTTGCGATCGTCAGATGCCCACCCTTCGGCATGGCATCGAAGGCATTCACCGCCAGATTCCAGAACACTTGTTTCATTTGATCCTGATCCACTTGCGCGGGCAATGCCCCGGTGCACGGTGCCGCCGCGATGGTGATATTCGTTCTGCTTCGTGCTTCATGTTGTACCAGATCAAGAGTCTCAGCAAGGACTTTGTTTAAATCGTACTCTGCCAAATTTAGCGCTGGCGGCCTGGCATACTGAAGAAACTCTGTGATGATCGTATCCAACCGTGTCGCTTCCCGAACTGCAATTTCCATCAAGCGTTGGCTGGTTTCATCGGCCAGGAGATCCTTTCGTAGCATTTGCATCGCTCCAGCCAGTGCACCCAAGGGATTCCTAATTTCGTGGGCCATCCCCGCCGACATCTCCCCGAGGCTGGCCAACCACTCCTTCCGCTGCATTTCTTCTTCGAGATCACGGATCTGAGTGAGATCTTTGAACACGCCAACCAGTCCCGTTTGCTCTCCACGCTCATGCAAAGGCGCAAGTGTCATGCCGAGAATCAACCGATTGCCATCGGACCGTTTACACTCCACTTCGAACCGCATGTTGGAGAACACATCTTGCGCGAGATCGTCATCTTGCTGACTGGGATGCCAGTTAAACACTTCCCGCCAGGGACACCCCTGTACTTGCTCAAAGGTATAGCCAGTGGCTTCCTGCGCCGCGGGATTGAATGAAGTAATCCGACCCTTTTCTTCAGTCGTAAAGACGCCGCTGCTGATACTGTGAACGATATTCTCGTGGAATGCCTGAAGGCGGCTCAGCCCCTGTTCTTTTTCACGAAGCGATTGATCTACGAACCGAAGCTGATCCGCAAGAGCGCCGCTTAAGAAGCCGACGACGAGGAACGCCAGACCGTAGACGCCGAACGCATGAAGTGTTTCAGCGGCACTGAGGTCAGCATGGGGCAACCATCCCCAGACTTCAGCAAGGCCGTAGAGCTGCACATTGGTCAGAATCCCAAACAGGATGATGCAGAGGCTGGCCGTCAAAAGACCCACTCGGCGACGGGGAACCAAACTTGCCACCGTCACACTGATCACATAGAGCACCGCGAACGGGCTTTCGATTCCGCCCGTCCTTGCAATCAAAATCGTCTCGAGCAAGAAGTCGACGGCGATCTGAGCCCAGGCAAATTGCACAAGAGCTTCAGGAGTAGCCAGTAGCCGGAACAGGAAGGCGTAGAGGATCGTGACCGCATAGGTGAAGATGATCAGGGCATAGAACGTTTCAACCCGTTCGCCCTTGGTAACCTGAAATGCGAGGGAAAGCCCTAATAGCAGGGTGACGATAACGACTCGCCATCCCATTAACCGGTAGATTCGTGCTTTAATATCGCTCATGGGCCCACACGCCATCATGACGTGATTAGACCTATCCTCACGTTCATCGAGAAATGTGGTGCCGAGATGACATCGAGGTAGGGTCTATTCAGATCCTAACAACCAGAGTCAGCCTTCTCCAAATGGATATATTCCTGCGAAACAATCGCATCCGTTTTTAGGAGCTGATTGCATTGGCCATTGTGAAGATAGGCAGATACATCGCCACCACGATGAATCCGATGAGGACTCCGAGAAAAACCATCATCATCGGTTCCAGCAATGCGGTCAGTGAGGCAACCGCCTGATCCACCTCGTCCTCGTAAAAATCTGCAATTTTCCCTAACATGGCGTCGAGCGCACCCGTTGATTCGCCGACCGCGATCATGTGTGTCACCATCTTCGGGAATACCTGACTTTTCGCGAGAGGCTCGGAAATCGTCTTGCCCCCGCTGATACTCACCCTGGCGTTGATCAGAGCTTCTTCAACGATCTTGTTCCCCGAAGTCTTCGCGCAAATCGTCAAGGCATCCAGCAAGGGTACGCCGCTGGTTATGAGTGTTCCCAACGTTCTCGTGAACTTCGCCACCGACGCCTTTCGCACCAAATCTCCAAACACGGGCACCTTGAGAAGCAGCTTGTCCATCTGGTACTTCCCTTTAACCGTTGCATAGTACTTTTTGAACGCGACGACTGCGAGAATGCCCCCACCAAGAATGATGTACCAGCTCGACTGAGCGAAATTGCTCATATCAATCACGAGCTGAGTGGGGGCAGGAAGCCCCACTTTTCCACCAGACATATCTTTGAACATCTTCTCAAACACCGGGATCACGAAGATCATCAATACAGCAATCACGATAAAGGCGATTCCCATAATCGACGCCGGGTACACCATGGCGCTTTTGATTTGCCCCTTCAATTTCATCGCTTTTTCAATATACTTGGAAAGTCGACCAAGAATGGTGTCGAGCAACCCTCCCACTTCTCCCGCATGCACCATGTTGACATACAGATCGTCAAAGACTTTGGGGTGCCTGCGGAGGGCATCTGAAAACGTCGAACCTCCCTCGACTTGGACTTTGATCGCACCCACAGATTTCCTCAGCGCTGCATTCTCTGATTGGTTCGATAGGATTTCCAGACACTGAATCAAGGGCAACCCGGCATTAATCATGGTCCCAAACTGCCTGGTAAAAACGACCAAGTCCTTTTCGCTCACTCCGCCACCGAGCTGAAAGCTAAATCCCTCTTTGGCCGCCTTCTCCTCAAGGCTCGTCACCACCACGCTTTGTTTGCGTAGTTGCTCCACCGCTTCATCGCGCGACTTCGCGACGAGTTCACCCTTTTTCACCGCTCCGGACTTGCTCCGCCCAACATATGCAAACGTGGCCATAGATTCTCGTCCTGTTATGGCTCCCTGAGCCAGTTATAAGGGAAAACTAAGACTACGAAGCGAGTCTACTGGGGGGTCGGAAACCTGTCAAAAACAATTGAATTATTTACCGGACGGCTGAAGAGGTCGTATTTGCAGCCGAGATCATTAGGCAAGCGGAGGCGCCACATTCGTGTCGCGATACCCTCGATACAGGTAATGTAACCCTGAGGCTAGGGTGAATCCAACCATTAGGACGACGAGTGGAGTAAGCATGGAGCGGTCGAGTCCTCGCCATGTCAAAAGGATAATCAACAGGACGTAGATCAACTGAAACAACGTCGTTCCTTTTCCCAAGAACGTCGGTGTCACATTAATCGGTGTATTGGTGACGTGAGCCACCACAGTCCCCAGTAGGAGAATAATGTCCCGGCTCACGACCAGGATGACCAGCCAGGACGGCACCAAATGCAGCATCGCCAGCGAGATGAAACTCGACGTCAGCAGCAGCTTGTCTGCCAGAGGGTCGAGTACGGTCCCTAATCGTGTCCGCTGATTCAGTTTGCGTGCAAGATAACCGTCAATGGCATCTGTCAGTCCGGCGATGAGTAGTGTCAAGAGTGCGAACCCATATGAGCCGTAGGTCATGAACCCTATGTAGACGGGGATCAGGAGGATGCGAAGAATCGTGAGGCTATTGGGGATATTCATGGGATGGAACTAGCCGTGCCTCTGACTGGATGAGGGGTGGCATCATAGTAATCGACGCGACGCTTGTCAACGAGTTGCAGGCTGTATGTCAACCCAATTTAGAAATGTCCTCTTCCTCCCAACGTAGAACTGTCCGGTTTATGTGATGGGCCCCGCCGCCAGGAGTGCTCGTGGAGGCAGCGCCCGTTTGCGCCATGGATGAGTCCGTGCCTG
>JAOUHD010000039.1 GCA_029865345.1 Nitrospira sp. | reverse complement strand
GGTCGAGCTCAACAGTCAAGCGACCGCCATCGCCACCGGCGGCACCCACAGCTGCGCCGTCTTGACCGACGGAACGGTATCCTGTTGGGAGAGGTTTTCCCCTCCCATGAAGGTGAACAACCTGAAGAATGTGACCGCCATCGACGCTGGTATCGGCCATAGCTGTGCCGTCTTGGCCGACGGCACTGCATGGTGCTGGGGACGAAACTCGTCCGGTCAGCTGGGGAACGGGACCACAGATGACTCCTCCATCCCCCAAGTAGTCATCGGGCTCAGCAATGTGGCCGCGATCGCCGCTGGCAACGAACACACATGTGCGCGCTTGACCGACGGAACGGTATCCTGCTGGGGAGAAAACCGGAGCGGCGAATTAGGGAACGGGATAATTCTCTCTACCCTTCGGCCTGTCAAAGTGGTCGGGATCCCGTAAGAGGAGATGGATCACTATTGGCCCTGTGACTGGACTGTTGGTGGCTGGCCATCGAGTGAAGGAAACGTCGGGCAGGAGTTGTGGCTTGAAACCATGAGAGGGCCCATCTCGACGGCTCCGATCAAGAGAGCACAGCCCATCGTACCCTTGTATTCTGCGAGCGGGGCGAGCTCTCAAACGGTGGCGTATCACCGCCACGTGTCGGTGAAGAAAAGCGGTTGGTGCTGGTTATATCGGAGTTATGCATCAGGAGATGTGGCACTCAAAGGGCTGGAAAAGGAAGCGAGAGAAGGCAATAATGAATTGTGGACTGATCCACAGCCGGTGCTGCCGTGGGAGTGGCGCAAACTGAAGCACCGCTAGATGGCAACTATACTTCATAGCACTGGCACCATGGATCAGGCGTGTCCAGTTCGCAGTGGGACGTGGAGTTTCGATCTGAACGAGAATTTACTCCGCTTCACGCCACGCGCCCATGCCCCATGCGCAGCGGCACGTCGTTAGATGCGCCTGTACAAAGCGTAAAGCGGATCACCGCCACCAAACCATACTCTGTACATGCCGCGACTAATTTTCGCTTTATTATGATCATCGTTGGAGAATAAACACCTTCAGTAAGACCTTAACCTGGCGCACCTGGCACTCACTTTTCAGAATCTTCTTCCCGACTCACTCTCGCACCCATTCATCGCGTACAATGCGAGATATCATTCGTTGAGAGATGAACATGCACCCCGTGCTCCGACAAGCCTATGATGCTGAAATAACGGTGGCGGTCAACCATTACAACGCTGGTGACCTCCAACTCGCATTTTCCCATCTTGAGCGAGCACACATCTTGGGACAATCGTTTCCGATTGAACATGCCAAATCTCACTGGTGGATGCTGAAGGTTGGTTGGAGGCGCCGAGATTGCGTAGAAATTTCCGGTCAACTGCTTCGGATCCTGGGAGCTCTGCTGTTCTCACGAATGTGGGTGCCGATAGGCAATACTGGCGGGGCGCGTGTCCCTCCGTTTCAGTCCATGCCCATTCCTGAAGACCTTCAAACACTCCTGGATACGTACGGACGGGGCTCCAGCACGTGAGCAGTCCCTGCTGCTCACATTCAAACTGATCGTAGCCCTTATTCCTCCCGCAAGCCCTCCACCACCGGTTGTCGTGCCGCCCAGCGGGCCGGGAAGTAGCCCGCCACCAAGGTGGCAACCGCCGCGAGAGCCACGGCCTGGGCCAGTGCGCCGACTGGAACAATCATCTGAATCGTCCACCCGAATGATTGCTTGTTGATGACCTTAATCAGGAGCAGCGACAGCAGCCCGCCACCAATCAGACCCAAGGCAATCCCCACTACGCCGAGGTAGGCCGCCTCCCATAACACGAGCTGTTGAATTTGCTGCGGGCTGCCGCCGATGGCCCGTAGGGTCGCAAACTCCCGGCGACGTTCGAGGACAGACGTAACCAGCGTATTGACGATCCCCAGCATGGCAATCACGATCGCGATGGCCTCCAGCACGTAGGTCAGCAGAAATGTACGATCAAAGATGTCGAGAATTTCTTTCCGCAGCTCTGTGTTGCTGATCACGAGCGGCGGAAGCCCTCCGCCGGCTGCGCCGCTCAGTTGTTGTATGATCCGTTCTCTCACACGATCGATACTTGCCCCAGCGCTCAGGTACACAGGAAATACCGTGACCAAATCATCGTGCCAGAGCGACTGGTACAACGCCCGATCCATCAGCAGCTTCCCTCCATCCGTCGAATAGTCATAGAACACGGCCACGATCGGGAATCGCGCGGGGCCACTCGGCGTCAGAATCTCAAGCGTCGATCCCTCTTCCACCTCAAGCCGATTAGCCAATACCTCAGAGACGAGGAGACCACGGGTATCGGCTGCCCGTACGAGCTGTTCTGAAGAATCGCCCTGTCGGACAAGATACCGGCTCCATTGGGCATGTAATCGCAGATCTCGTGAGACAATAGCCACCCGTTGGCCGTTCACCTCCACTCGGACATCGCGATAACTATCGACTGCTGCTACTTCAGGGATAGAAGACAAGACGGTCAACCATGTTGGCGGGAGACTCCGGCCGGTGCCTCCGATCTCCGTGCCCCGCAGCCACAGTGAAGGTGCCACGACCAGATCGGCTAAGACCGTATCGGTGACCCAGAGTTCGACCGTATGTCGAAAACTTCGCACCATAACTAGCACGCCGATCATAATTGCTAATCCCACCATCAAGGCAGAGACGGTCACTCCGTTTCGGCCTGGACTGCGCGAGGCATGCTCCACGGCAATCCCCCTCATGACTCCCCCTGCTCCCCCTGCACGTCCCACATATTGTCGCGGACGCCGCCATCCAGTGACACAGATCGGGGCCAGACAGGCCAGACCGGCCAGCAGACAGAGCGTCGCCGCGTACCCCATGACAGGAACCCCATTGATGGGGCCTGGCAGACTCAAGAGCCCCGCAACGGCGAGCAAACTCAGTCCCATGATGGCGAGCATCCCCACTCGTAGCTGCTGGCTCGCTTCATAGTCACCAGGAGCCAACGCTCGTACCGTCGCGGTGCGGCTGGCATCCAGGCTTGGACCAACGGCACCAATCATGGACATGACGCACCCAATCACAATGCCTTCGAGCATCATGCTCCAGAATTGGCCGCTCTGGAATAGCCCTCCTTCGCCGGCCCCGACTGGAGCATAGAGATCCGAAATCGTTTGACTGAGCAGGGCCACCAGCTCTTGCGCGAGCACCATTCCGGTTGTACTTCCGGCGATTCCTCCCAACAATCCAAAGAACCCGGCTTCCATCAAAAACAGCACTGCTACACGAGTCTGAGTCATCCCGATGGCTCGATAGATTCCGATTTCTCGTCTCCTCTGGGCGACGGCAAATGCCATCGTGTTGTAGATCAGGAACATCCCCACTAACAGGCCAACCCAGCTCAACACCGTCAGATTGAGACGGAAGGCGCGCACCATTTGCTCAACCTGCCTCGTCCTGTTGGCCGGCCGTTCCACTGTCAAATAGGCCGGGAGAACAGCCCGTAGGTCCTGTGCGACCTCATCGACGGTCTTTCGTTCGTCGGTCACGATATCGATTCGATCCAACTTCCCAACCATCCCGAACGTAATTTGTGCCGCAGCGATATCCATCACAGCCATGCGTTCCCATGATGACGGTCGGTCCGATCCATTTTGAAGAATCCCTGCAACCCGGCAGGTGAGACGCCTGGATCCAAGGAGAAGATCAACCTGCTCATCGACCGACAGGTTCCACTCCGTGGCCAATTGGGCTCCCAAGAACACCGCCTGTGGCTCGATCATCCCCATCAACTGCTGTTCCGTTGACGGCTGGCTCATGCGGAACCCGCGTGTATTGAATTCGGCCAGAAGATCAAGCCCCACCACTTGCACCGCTTGGTCGACGTGCTCTCCTCTCATGCGAACGGCCGTCTGTAGAATCACGGGCGATGCAGACGTTACGCCGGCGATGGTTCTGACCTGTCTAATGACCTGTTCATCAAGCCCGGTCTCCCCTCCTGACACTTCCAAGGTCGTGGGACCAGCCACCGTCAGGACCGCCTCTTCAAAGGACCTCAGCACGTCGACGTTGGCAGTCCGCACGGCGACGGAAGCCGACACGCCGAGCGCCACTCCGACGATCGTCAGCAGCGTGCGTAACGGCCATTGCCGGACATGCGCGGTAAGAAGAAGGAGTAAGACGCTTACAAAGGCAGGCATTGAACGTGAGATAAGCTTTCTGCTGGGAAAAGTCTCATCGGTTCCGATGTACACATCCGCATGCTCGGCACAAATCAGTCATTTCGTTTACACGTATCCGGTCGTTTGCTAGACTGACCTCAGATTTTTCCAGAGGAGGACAGATGGCCAGAAGCAAACACACCACCGCACGCCCGCTCCATCGGGTGGAATCCCGTTCCAAACCTTCTCTGCATATTACGCCCCGTCAACGCGAGATTCTTCGATTGGTCGCGCTGGGCCATACCAATCGTGAGATCGGCGCGACACTGGACATCAGCGTCCGGACGGTCGAAGTCCATCGTTTCAACTTGATGCGCCGACTCAATGTTCGGAACGTCGCCCAGCTCCTGCGGCAGGCGCTGCAACAAAACTTGCTCCCTCGCAACTTCGGCATGAAATAGGCTCATAATTCCTTGAGCCGTCCCTGACATTCCACAATCGACTGGTATCCTTTCCTTCTCAAGACTGCGGTCAACTCCGCTTCCAGTCGTCCGAACACATCCAACCCTTCCTCCACCAACACCGTCCCGATTTGGACTGCCGACGCACCGCACAGGAAATGTTCGAACACATCCATCCCCTCAACGATTCCTCCGGTTCCAATGATCGGCATCTTCCCATCAAACAACTTATAGAATGCGCGAACGTTCGCCAAGGCTACGGGCTTGATCAGTCGCCCGCCCAACCCCCCAAATCCACCTTTCGGTTTAATAACGACGGCTTCGCGTTCCGAATCCACAACCAGGCCATTGCCTACCGAATTGATCATATTGAGAAAGTCGACTCCGCAACGCCCAAGGACCTTCCCCATGGCCTCATGGTGGGCCGGATCGAAGTACGGTGGCAACTTCACGCCCATCGGAACCGTGATGAGAGGCCGAACCTTTTTGAGCACGCGCTCAGACGTTTCCGGATCGTACCCAATTTGAGGCTTCCCTGGAATATTCGGGCAAGAGAGATTGACCTCAATGAGGTCCGGCTTGGCTGCATTGATCGCTTCCGCGATGGTCGGAAAATCTTCCTCCCCGAGTCCGGCCACGCTGGCGATCACGGGCTTTCCAAACCGCTTGAGGTGAGGGATTAACTCGGCGTAGGCTCGATAGCCGAGGTTGGGAAGGCCCATCGAGTTGATCGATCCTCCGGGAAATCCATAGTACCGTGGCGTGGGATTGCCTTGGCGCGACTCAATGGTCATCGACTTCGTGACGATCGCCCCCGCACCGGATTTCCCCAGAGCCTCGAGTTCGTCCCGTGTGACGCAGAGCGCTCCCGACGCATTCATGAAACAGCTGGGAAAGGTGACGCCCGCAATCGTTGTAGAAAGATCGATCACGAAGTTGCCAGTTCAGTCATACGTTCAGTGCGTGCGATCAGCTGTCCATCTCGCATGGTCCATACATAGTCGGCAGCTTGCGCGGCCTGTAGACTGTGCGTCACCAGCAGGACCGTCTGCCCTTCAGCCATCGCGAGCTCACGAATAAGCGCCATAATGCCTGCTCCTTGCTGAGAGTCGATATTGCCCGTCGGCTCATCGGCCAAGAGGAGACGGGGCCCATGTGCCAACGCCCGCGCGATCGCAATTCGCTGTTGCTCTCCACCGGATAATTCGGCTGGTCGATGTCGGCGCCGGTGACTCATGCCCACGCACTCCAACATATCTCCGACCCGTTTTGTTATCTCCCGCCCATTCTCCCCGCGCAACATCAGAGGCAGCGCAATGTTCTCTTCAGCCGTCAAACCATGCACCAAGTGGAAGGCTTGAAAAACAATCCCGATCGTTTCACGCCTGATCTTCGTCCATTCATAGCTGGTCAGGTTGTGGGTGGATCGCCCATTGAGCAGGATCTCTCCTGAAGTCGGCAGGTCCAAACCCGCGACGAGATTCAGCAGAGTACTTTTCCCGCAGCCACTGGGGCCCACGAACGCACAGAATTCTCCAGGTTGAATCTCTAAATTGACATCGCGTAAAGCCATGACCATGGCTTCTCCACGCGAATGGGTTTTGGAGAGTTGTCTCAATGTCACCATCGGCGGTCCGTTCTCTCCGATGACTGGTCGACCGGTGTACGGTTATTCTCATTCGTATAGCACAATAAATCGGAGGCCGACAACCTTGACACCGGTAGGCTCGCCGCCATAAAGAGAGGTAGAACACACACAGATGAAAGGCTATCCATGGCCAATCCTGTTACAGAATCAGCCTCAGGTCTCCTGCGCCGCGCGCTCAGGTTCTTTCTTCCCGTTCATTGTTCGAGCTGTAACTCGTTTCTAACAGATGATCCGATCCCCCATTTTTGCTCGGACTGCTGGAGTAAGATTTCCCTCATGCCTGACTCTCGATGCACCCGTTGTGACCACCCCTTCCCTTCTTCCATTGCCACGACCTACAGCCCACACCATGTTTGCCAACCCTGTGCCGAACGTCCGCCTTCGTATACAAAGGCCTGGACTCTGTACCCGTATATGCCTCCACTCCAGCATGCGATCCGCCTCTTCAAGTATCAGGGCAAAGTTTCCCTGGCGGCTCCACTGGCTGCCCTCATGATCGCCCGACTCCCTCCACTCGATTCCATTGATATGATCATGCCAGTACCCCTGCACATTGAAAGACTCCGTCAACGAGAATTTAATCAGTCCCTCCTGCTTGCCGATGACATCGGACGGACCCTCGATATTCCCATCGCGTACACGAATTTGATCCGAGCCATTCCTACTCCAGCCCAGACCACACTATCCCGCAAAAGCCGTCTAAAAAACCTTCGTCGCGCATTTGCCGTCCGACACCCCGATGCCGTTGTGAAGAAACGCATTCTTCTGATCGACGACGTCTTCACGACCGGTACGACGGTGAATGAGTGCGCCAAGACACTCCGGAAGGCCGGGTCTGGCGACGTGTTTGTGATAACGTTAGGGCGCACGATGGATTCCACTATGATTCCCGACCGCATCAAGGCTCAGCGCCCACCGTCGCTGGAGCTGCTGGGAGGTTGATCGATGCCGATTTATGAATACGCTTGTCAGGAATGTCACAGGAAATCATCGGTCTTGGTATTGAGTCCACGCAACCCCAGCGCGGCCACCTGTCGGCATTGCGGCGGAACGCGGATGGAGCGTCTCCTATCTCGATTTGCCGCTCCCAAGTCCGAGGAAGCTCGACTCGAATCGCTGTCAGATCCAGCGAACCTCGGAGGGATTGATGAGAATGATCCTCGGAGCGTCGCCCGTTTGATGAAGAAAATGGGACAGGAAATGGGCGAGAATGTCGACGATATCGAAGCGATGATGGAGCAATCCGATAACGGTGCGGGAATGCCGGAAGGCGCTGACGGCCTTTGACATGCACTGTCATATATTTTCACTTGACATTCTCAGGGTCGCCTCTAGAATAACGAGAGTGCTGGAGGCAGAATGCAGTTTTTTCGATCTGGCCACAGGTGGAGTGATGAGCAGGGCTCCGAAGAGCGAACTGATGACCGCGATGGAAACATGCCAGTATCTCAAGATTACTCAACGTACCCTCTATCGCTATCTTCAGAGTCGACAGATTCCCGCCTTCAAGCTGGGAAAGGAATGGAGATTTGTCCGTTCGGATCTAGAGCAATGGATTCGCGACCGAACCAGAACTGCCGTGAATTCCTAAATACAGGACATCACAATGTTTGCAGGTGAATACCTTTGCAAGGTTGATGAAAAAGGACGATTCATCGTCCCCTCACCGATCCGCGAACAGATCGAAGCTGACGGTCAGACCGTCATGTTCCTGAAGGGTCCTGAACAGTCCTTGCTGATCTATTCCACGAAAGAGTGGGAGAAGGTCCTTGAACGGACCCGGACGTCTCTGGATGAAGACCAGAGTCGTCTGTTTATGCACTTTGTCGTGTCCGAGGCAGGCTCATCGGATATCGATAAGACCGGGCGAATTCTAATTCCTGGTCGCTTGAGAAAACTGGTTCCTGTCGATGAGGATCAAGAAATCATACTCGTCGGCCTGTATCACCGCATGGAAATTTGGAACCCAAGCGAATGGCGTCGGTATCTTGCGCGTACTGAAGATCGCTTTGAACAGAATATGGCAAAGATCGTGAATCTCCTCTAGCGCGGCTCCATGCCATCCGACCGACCTCGATACAACTTCCGTTCATCAAGGTGTCGCCTTCCCCCAATATCCAGCCGTGGCAATCCCACCCGCTCATCTATCCCAAAAAAGTTGCTGCGGATCAACAGTACAACTCTGTCATCGAAATCTGGTCCATTGAACCCAGAGACTGCACTACAGACACCATCGCATCTCCCAGTCGTGACCTCGGACACGATCAAGGTCACATTGCCCGTCCCTCCAAGCATCAACCATCAATATGCGACGGTAAATGGACGTCGGTTGCTATCCTCCGCCGGACGTACGTATAAGACCTACGTCTGCCAGTACGTATGGCTGGCATTGGCCCAGTCCCCCATTAAATCCTCTTTGCACAATCGACTTCAATCGGGGCCGCTCGCGCTCTCGATCCGATTTTTTTTCCCATCCGCCTTACGGCGTGACCTTGATGGCGGTCTGAAGATCGCCCAAGATGCGGTCTGCGAAGGGCTTGGCTTAAACGATAATCGCATTATCGAAACTCATCTGTATAAGCATGTTGACAAAGCCGACCCTCGCATCGAAGTCTCGCTCTCGTTCATTTCCCCTCCTTGTCACTCAGGCTGACCACTCACTCCAGCACTCGCTCGGCTACAGTTCTTTCTGGTTCACGCCGATACCTGAGAGAGCTATGTCTATAGCCCTGCTTACTACTGGACGGACCTTCTGATGGCGACAACACGCGTTCCCGTCAGTGAACTTCAGATCGGAATGTACGTCGCCCGTCTGGACCTGTCGTGGTTCCGCTCCCCCTTACTCCGCCATTCATTCCTGATTGAACAGTCTTCCCAGATTGAGAAATTAGTGCGTGCAGGAGTGAAGATGGTCGACATCGACCTCGATCGTGGAATCACTTCTCCGCCCCATCACGCAACGGATATCATGCAGGCTGCACCCACGACAGCACCAACTTCGAGCATGAAACACTCCAAGCCTTTGGCCCAGCTGAACGAAGAATATGCTCAGGCAAAGCTGGCCAAGCAACAGATGGATCAAGCGGTACAATCCGTTTTTACAACCATTACGAAGACTGGGACGGTCAACCCTGAGCAGGCAGCCGAAGCGGTCCAAGAAATCACGATCGCCATGAGAACGCTCACCGACTCTGCGATTTTCATGGCCTTGAGTCAAAACCGAGCCGACGACTCCACACTCAGCCAGCATGCACTGGCCGCCTGTACGCTGTCACTCGTGGTCGGACAGGCCTTCCAATTCAACCCCCTGGAACTGCACGAGCTTGCGACCGCCGCCCTCTTACATGACATCGGGCTCTTACAGATCCGACCTGCCATTGTCCGCCATACTCATGTCTCGTCGGACCTTCCCAAGGCCAACCGACAGGAATTCGAGACCCATCCCCGCCGTGCCGTTCTGATGTTGGAGGGGAAAAGAGGAATTGAAGCCGCCACGCTTCATCTCATCGCGAATCATCATGCCTATCTTGATGACAGCGGCTATCCGCAAGAGTCGCGCGGACAATTTTCCTCCGACCCCACACGCATTCTGATGGTCGTGGATCGATACGATGAATTACTCACTGGGTTCGGCGGGACTGCCCCACTGACTCCTCACCACACATTTCAACGCTTGTATCAGGAGGCTCGGGAAGGCAAGCTTGATCAACGAATTGTATCGTCATTCATCGCACGAATCGGTATCTACCCCATCCATAGTCATGTGCGCCTGAATACGCAAGAGTTGGCAGTAGTCACGAAACTCCATCAAGAACAACTGCATCAACCGATTATCACCATCACCCACCAGCCAGGGGGCACTGAATACCCAACGCCGTTTGTCATCGATCTCGCGCACCAGGCCGGTGATCCCCAAGTCCGGGCCATTGAAACAATAATAGACATGAATGCGTAGGAAGGGACACTGGTGAGTGATTCCCCTATTCGTAGCGCAATGCTTCGATGGGATTGAGCCGAGCAGCCTTATTGGCAGGATATAAACCAAAGAATAGGCCCACCACAACCGAAAACACAAACGCAACGGCGACGGTATCACTTGAAATAATGGTTGGCCAACCGGCAATCACTGTCGTCAAGCGCGCCGCAAGCACTCCGAACAGGATGCCGATACAGCCACCGACCACACTGAGCGTCAGCGCCTCGATCAAAAACTGTATGAGAATGTGGAAACGTTTGGCTCCGACCGCCATCCGAATTCCAATTTCTCTTGTCCGCTCAGTGACGGAGACAAGCAGAATGTTCATGATCCCAATACCACCGACAAGTAATGAGACCGACGCAATAATCATCAACATGACCGTCAAGGTTTCGCTCGTCCCTTCCTGCACCTTTCCGATTTCGACCTGCGTACGAATAGTGAAATCATCCGGCTGCTCACCCTGTAAGCGATGTCGAGCCCTCATCACCTGACGGATCTGTTCTGCGGCATCCGCCAGATCCTCGGTTCGTTCCGTCGAGACAAACACTCCTCCGACCGATCCAAGGAACAATGTTCCAAAGACCTTTCGCTCGGCAGTCGTGAATGGAATAAAGACCACATCGTCCTGATCGGATCCCTGCACAGACTGGCCTTTAGGGGATAAGACACCGATGACCCGGAACGGGACGTTTTTAATCCGAATGATCGCGCCAACTGGTTCTTCACCTGGTTCAAAAATGTTTTCGACCACAGTTTGTCCGAGGAGCGCTACCCGGGCCGCACTCTCCATGTCTGTTTGAGTAAAGGATCCTCCGCTGCTGAAGGACCAGTCTCGGATCGTGACATAGCTGGGTGATACTCCGTGAACCGGACCATTCCAATTGCGGCTCCCATTCACAATTTGCATCGTGCTTCGTATGAGCCACCCCGCTTCAGACAGAATTGGAATCCTTTTCTTCAGTTCCAGTGCATCGGCAACCGTCAGTGTGACGGCACCGCCTTGTGCGCCCCGCACGCCGCCGATGGTCATGTAACTGGGCCAGATCATAATGACGTTGGTCCCCATCGTGGCTATTTGCTTCTGCACCGCTTGTTTCGCCCCTTCTCCAATGCTGACCATAGCAATGACCGCTCCGACTCCGATAATAATCCCAAGCATGGTTAAACCCGCGCGCAGTCTGTTTCGCCCGAGCACTCTCAACGCCGTTATGACAGTTAGCCACACGAACGCTAGCATTTACGCACCCACTGCATGCGAACGCCCCTTGGTTGCTCGATCGCTGAGGATCTGACCATCCTTGACGACAATTTCACGCGACGCATAGGCGGCAATATCGACTTCGTGCGTGACCAGGATCACCGTCATACCGTCACGATTCAATCCTTCAAGAATCCCCATGATGTCCTGACTGGACTCAGTATCAAGATTTCCGGTTGGCTCGTCGGCCAGCAACAAAGAGGGCGCGGTCACCAGCGCCCGAGCGATCGCCACCCGTTGTTGTTGGCCACCTGAAAGTTGCGTGGGGGAATGATGCTCGCGCCCCTTCAATCCGACGCGTTGGAGTGCAGCGGAGGCAAGTGTACGCTGTTCTTTCAGAGACAGTCCTCTGTAGAACAGAGGTAACTGAGCGTTTTCCAGGGCACTGGTGCGGGGAATGAGGTTGAAGCTCTGGAACACAAAGCCGATTTGCTGATTCCGGATCTCTGCCAACTGGTCGGGCCGCAATTGTCCGACCTCGACGCCGTTCAACCGGTACCGTCCCTTGGTAGGTTGATCCAGACAACCGAGAATATTCATTAACGTGGACTTCCCGGATCCGCTCGACCCCATGATCGCGACGAACTCACCCCGTTCGATGGTGACACTCACCCCACGCAGAGCCTGCACCTCAACATCACCTACTCGATAGACCTTCCAAATATCTTCGCCGACGATCAGTGGATTCACAGACCTAGCTCATCCTATGCGCCGCCAGCGCAAATCATGCAAATGGAATGAGGGGGTGACATATGCCTTATCCGCCGACGAGTGATGTTCAACACCGCGATCGAGGGATATCAGCGGCCTCATCGAGAGCGAGAACGTTGCTGGTTCCCAAACCCCGGCGGCAAGTCACTCCCTTTTCTCTCGCCGAACGGCTGTTCAATACCAACAACAACGAGATCCCCTTCACTGAGACCGCCGGAGAGTAATTCAGTGGTGAGGCCATCCGAAATACCAGTTTGGACCGTCAGAGAAGCAAGGTCACCGCTCTCGCTCAGCCTCCAAATAGCTTTCGACGGCAGCGTACCAGCATCTAGTTTGATCGGACCTCCTCCATGCCTACTTGGTACGTGCCCATCGGCCTCCCGACGACTCCCCTCACCCTTCGGGGGCGAAAATCTGAGAGCCGCATTAGGAACCTTGAGGATCTGGTCTTTCTGTGCCACGATGATCGACACATTGGCCGTCATGCCGGGTTTGAGCCGTAAGTCCTTGTTATCCACACCGACCACCACGTTGTAGGTGACGACGTTCTGAACGTTGATGGGCGCGAGTCGCACCTGCCTGATGGTGCCAGTAAAGGTCACGCCAGGGTAGGCGTCTACTGTAAAGATGGCTTCCTTCCCTTCGGCCATCCCTCCAATGTCCGACTCGCTCACATTGGTATCAACCTGCATTTTGGTTAAATCGAGGGCGATCAGAAACAGATTAGGCGTGGCAAAGCTGGACGCAACTGTCTGGCCAACCTCTACGTTACGCGCCACCACGATGCCATCAACGGGCGACCGAATGACGGTATATTTCAATTCCAGCTCAGCCGAATTCAACGCGGCTTCCGCTTGCTTGACCTGCGCCTCAGCGACTTTTACCTGTGCTTCCGAGCTCTGGAAATTTGTGAGGGCAACATCGACGTCATTTTGTGAGACAAACTGCTGAGGCAACAAGGATTCCACACGGTCCAGTTCTCGTTTTCGCTGCGCCAGGTCAGCTTTGGATCGTGCAACGTTTGACCGTGCCATCTCCAGATTGCTGGCAGCCTGTTCTCGGCGAGCCTTGAAGGGTTCAGGATCAATGACCGCGACCGTATCCCCAGCCTTTACCCGCGAGTTGAAATCCGCATGGAGGCTCTTGATCATCCCAGACACTTGCGTACCTACCTGAACCGACACAACTGGATTGATCGTCCCCGTGGCGCTGACGGAAGAAATAACCTGACCTAACTCAATCGCCGCTGTTCGGTATCGAACAGGGGCCTTCCGCTCCCCGTTAAAAAACACGTAGCCACCGATGGCAAGTCCAATGGCTACAACACCGACAATAAAGGCGATACGTCTCATATATCCTACAGGTAGTCCCGAGGTGTCTCTATCCTAACAGGAAGATAAGAAGCGATGCACCTCTCGGCCCACACAAGTGGTGGCTCTCCCTTTCAAACCCAGGTATTTAGCTTAACACAAGCCCAACGGCCCACCAAGGAATGAGATCTCTTGATGGCGAAGCGCGGTCAAGGCAGTCATAGGGGAGGGAAAGATTCGTAGGATTATCCGGCCAAGAACCGGTCCAGGAACGTCGTCGACACATGGCCCTTCTGAAAGTCTGAATCATCGAGGATCCGACGGTGAAGGGGGAGCGTGGTCTTAATCCCCTCGATGACAAACTCGCCGAGCGCACGCTTCATACGCGCCATTGATTCTTGTCGATCGCGGCCATGAGTAATCAGCTTGGCAATCATCGAGTCGTAGTACGGGACGACCACCGAGCCTGACTCCATCGCGGAATCGACTCGCACTCCGAACCCTCCAGGAGGACTGTACTTGGTAATCATCCCGGGAGATGGCGTAAACTTCTCTGGATCTTCGGCATTGATCCGACACTCCATGCTATGCCCAGTCAGCACGACATCCTGTTGTCGAATGGAGAGAGGATGACCTGCGGCCAGACGAATCTGTTCCTTAATCAAATCGATGCCAGTGACCATTTCAGTGATGGGGTGCTCGACCTGGATGCGGGTATTCACTTCCATGAAATAAAAATTTCGGTCTTTATCGAGCAAAAATTCGACGGTGCCCACGTTTCGGTAATGAGCAGCCTTGACCGCCTCCACGGCTACCCGACCAATTTCCCGACGCAGTTTGTGATCGACCACCGGGGATGGTGTTTCTTCGACCAGTTTTTGATGCCGCCGTTGAATCGAGCAGTCCCGCTCCCCGAGATGCACCACCCGACCATGTTGATCGGCCAAGATCTGCACTTCGATATGGCGCGGCTCTAGAAAGTACCGTTCGAGGTAGACCCCGTCGTTACCGAAGGTCGATTTCGCTTCAGCCTGTGCGGCCTGAAAGGCCCGGCTAAGGTCTTCGGCCTTGTTGACGACACGCATACCTCGGCCTCCCCCTCCAGCCGTCGCTTTAATAATGACGGGAAAGCCGATCGTCTGCGCCGCCTGCAAGGCATCCTCCTCGCTACGCAATTCGCCTGGGCTCCCGGGTGTGACCGGAAGGCCACGCCTCGCCACGATTTCACGTGCCTTCGCCTTATCCCCCATCATGGCAATGTTTTCCGAGCTCGGTCCGATAAACTTGATGCCGATTGACTCGCAGACTTCAGCAAAATGGGCGTTCTCCGACAGAAATCCATACCCGGGATGGATCGCATCGGCACCCGTAATCTCTGCGGCACTCAAGACATTGGGAATATTTCTGTAGCTCAATGCCGATTCAGCCGGCCCCACACATACCTTTTCCTCGGCTGCTCGAACATGCAGGGCAAGCGCATCCGCTTCAGAATGAATCGCCACGGTCTTGATCCCAAGCTCCTTACAGGCGCGAATCACTCGCAGCGCGATTTCTCCGCGATTGGCGACCAGAACTTTCTTAAACACGTCTCGGCTCCGATACGATGGCGAGAACCGCCTTTAGAATGACCTATGAAGCGGATGTGGGATCGATCAGAAACAGTGCTTGCCCATATTCCACTGACTTTGTATTGTCCACCAAGATCTTCACAAGGCGACCGTCCACTTCCGACTCAATTTCATTCATGAGTTTCATCGCTTCGACGACGCACAACACTTGTCCCTTCTTCACAGAATCCCCCTCTTCAACGTATGGATCAGCATCGGGTGAGGGCGATCGGTAGAACGTGCCAACGATGGGCGACGTGACGGTCAGAAAACCCGTGCTTGCGTCTGATACGGATGTCGTGGCTGAAGTGGAATGCATCGGTTTTTGAGGCGGCGCAGGAATAAACTCCTGCACCGATGTCGCGAGCGGTCTGGTTGCGAGATCCTGTCGGATGCGAATGCGAATGCCTTGTCGTTCAAACTCAAGCTCGGTCAAATTATTACGCCGAAGCAGGTCGATCAGTTCTTGGATTTGCTTGGGCGCCCCCCCTGTGAGTGAGAGCTCATGACCGATCTCCTCCCCAGGCTGCGGCAACACAATCCGACGAGCCTTGGTCTTTGAATGAGCAGGTCGACGACGGCTCACCGAACACGCTCCACATAGGATCTGGTTCGAGTATCGATCCGGATGACGGTGCCGACCTCCAGGTAAAGCGGAACTTTGATCGTCGCCCCCGTTTCCACGACCGCCGGCTTGGTTCCTCCAGTTGCCGTGTCCCCCCGCACACCAGGATCCGCATCCACAACCTTGAGCTCAATGAAGTTTGGCAACTCAACGGCGATCGGGCGATGCTCGTAGACAAGGATCTTCACGACCATATTTTCTTTCAATAAATCGGCGTTCTCTCCCAACTGACTCTTCTCAAACGTCAATTGCTCGTACGTCTCAGTGTCCATCAGCGTATAGGACGCTCCGGTCGCGTAGAGGAACTGCATGTCACGCTCTTCCAAATCAGGCTCTTCAAACCGTTCGCCTGAGCGAAACGTTCGGTCCAACACATTTCCAGAGAGATAGCTTTTCAACTTCGTCCGAACGAAGGCACCGCCTTTGCCAGGCTTGACGTGTTGAAAGTCGACGATATGAAAGGGCTCGCCTTCGACCATCAAGCGTACCCCGCTACGAAAATCCACCGTAGAAATCACTCGCAACTCCCTTCTTATGAAGAACACAACCGGCCCGGTGATATCCTCAATGCCGCTCTATCTTCACTCCGTCTACTGAGGTACGACCACCAGAGGACCCCTTAGATCCGGTAGCAGATATGTGCTCGCACAATCCTCGCAAGGCCAAGAGATACCCGGTGGCACCAAACCCGGCGATCTGTGCCAATGCAACCCCCGATACATATGAATGCTGCCTGAATTCTTCACGCCGATAGATGTTAGACAGATGAACCTCAACAGTGGGCAACTCAACAGCGGCTAGGGCGTCGCGTATCGCGATACTGGTGTGCGTATAGGCTGCTGGATTGATGATAATGCCGTAATACCCGTGTCGTGCTTCCTGAATCCAGCCCACTAATTCCCCTTCAAAATTCGACTGATGAATAACCAGTTCAGCTCCAAGCTCACTACCCAGCTTTTCCAATGACGCATTGATCTCATCAAGAGTCGTCGTCCCATACATGGACTCCTCTCGATTACCCAACAGGTTCAGATTGGGACCGTGAAGGACTAGGATCCGCAACATGTCGTGTGCAATACCCCCTATCCACCAGCCTCACCCTACCACGTCAAAGGGGGCATTCTAGCAGTCCCCTCTCAGAGGGTCAAACCAGTGAAGTCATGGGAAAGCTCAAGTGGGGAGTTAAGAAGAGACTTGGGGATCTCGTCGGCGGTCCTGGATCAAGTTGAGCCACTGCTCGAGCCGTGCGATCGCTGGACTTCTTGTTTTCTGTGCAGCCGAATCCGTGGATCCGGTTGTAGAAATAGCCATTTCTTCTGAGCGGGGTACGCTACGCAATAATTTATGGGTCTCATCTTTCGTTGCAAGGGTCACATCGTCTATTGCGGATGTCCTCCCCTCGCCGAGAGGACGACTGACGTCTAGGTTTACGGTTTTGGCCGGTTTCTCACGCAATTGTTCTTGCGATGATGCTTCCACTCCATGAGTCGTCGGTACCTCGAGCCCGGCACAGAGCGACAAGGCTTCTTGATCATGCGGATTTAAGGATAATATGACGTTGCATGACCGGATGGCCGATTCCTTGGCTCCTTGAGCCGTGTAGAGCTTGGCCAATATTCGATGCGCACGAAGATTGTCGGGGCTTACCTTGATGGCTTCTTCAAGAATAGCCTTCGCCTTGACCGGTTGGTTCATCTGCTCATAGGCGCGACCCAAGGCCACCATGGCCGTAATAAAACCTGGATAGGCCTTCAGCCCATCTTCAAGAACAGCAACCGCCTCTTCCCACATGCCAGCTTTGCCGTACTCTTCTGCCAGAGGAATAAACACCTTGGACCCTGGATCTTTAGCAAAGACTAGGGCCAACCGATCAATTTCAGCGGCATTACCTACTTTTTTTGATTCTGACGCCATAGATTCAGTCACTCCACCAGGGACTCGCGACGAGGCGAGATGAGACAGAGCTCATGCACAGCAGTCAAAATTTCGTCGGCCAGACGCCGCTTGGGCATCAGACCCAGGACTCTCTGTTCACCTGCGGCCGAAAGAATGACAACCGCATTGTCGTCACTGCCAAACCCACCTCCCGCTTGCGTGACATCATTCGCAATGATGAGATCCAGCCCTTTCTCTCTCAACTTGTCTTTCGCATGCGACAATACGTGTTCCGTTTCCGCCGCGAACCCAATCACAATTTGCGCTGTCCGACGCGCGGACAGCATGGCGAGAATGTCCGGGGTCGCTTCCAACTCAAGCACGAGCTCAGACTTTCCCTGCTTCTTGAGCTTCTGTGCGGCTTGATTTTTTGGACGAAAGTCGGCAACCGCTGCAGCCATGATCAGAACGGTAGCAGTAGAGAAATGCCGATTCAACGCATCGGTCATCTCGCTCGCTGTATTGACCGAAACAGTCATCACTCCTGGAGGAGGCGTGAGAGAGGACGGCCCTGTCACCAAGACCACCTCCGCACCTCGATCCCGTGCGGCTTCTGCAATGGCATACCCCATCTTCCCGGAGGAATGGTTCGAAATAAATCGAACCGGATCAATAGGTTCCTGAGTCGGGCCCGCGGAGACCAACACCTGCTGCCCTTGCCAATCCCGCCGAGGGTTCAGTGCGGCATGCACTGCATCCATGATTCGTGACTCTGCCGGAAACCTCCCTTGTGCGACTTGTCCAGATGCCAGCGGACCGACTTCAGGATCAAGCACAACGATGCCACGAGCTCGGAGTACCTGCACATGTTGAACAACCGTGGGGTGTGTCCACATGTCCCCATCCATGGCCGGAGCGATAATCACGGGACACCGAGCGTTCAACAGCATCGTGCTCAACAGATCATCCGCCAGACCAAGTGCCGCTTTTGCCAGAAAATTGGCCGTCGCCGGCGCCACAATAATTGCATGCGCTTGTTCTGGGACAGCGAGATGGACCATTTCTTCATGAGATTCAAAGAGGTCCGTCGCCACTCGTCTTCCTGACAGGACTTCAAACGTAAGAGGAGTCACAAATTTTGTGGCCGCCTGAGTCATAACCACTGACACGGTGGCACCGTCACGCGCAAGAGATCGAAGCAACCCGACCGCTTTATACGCGGCGATGCTGCCCGTTACTCCAATAACAAGCCTCTTGCCCCACAGATTGGTCGGCACGTGTGCTTCCTCCAATGCCTACTCCTCAGCCGAAGCTACCGTCGGCGGCACCGTATCATCGACGTAGACACTGAGTTCCTTCTTGATTTCGCGAGCGTCCTCTCCCGTCATCATCGCGATGCGCTCGGTTTCACCTTCTTTCCCTCGTTTGGCTTCCTTCATGGCATCTCGGGCTTCCTTGCCGGTCATATACTTGACATGACCTCTCAGCACCTCGTCGAGCGCCATGGTTGTTGCTTTTGTGAAGCGCGAGGACCAAGTTGACTTCGCGCCTTGAGTCAAGTGCTTCGCACGCTGTGACGCGACGATCACCAGGCGGTGGCGTGAATCGAACTCATTGGGCGTGTATTGTGGCAACAAACTCAGCATGTCGATCATAGTCGGTCTAGCTCCCTCGTTATAAAGTGCATGACGGCTCCGTTCCCGGCGATGTTGCATCTTTCTCAAGAATAAAGCTTTGCTCAAGCCACTGCAGGTCCATCCGTTTGGTCTTCAGACGTTCCGCAATAAAGATGCTTTGCAGCTCACGGAGAGACTGCGTCAGATCATCGTTGCGGACAATGTAATAATATTCCCTGAAAGACCAGACTTCTTCTTTCACCTTTTGCAATCGGCGGACAATCTCCTCCTGTGAGTCGGATCCCCGACCTTGGAGTCGAGCACGCAGAATGTCCATCGATGGAGGGAGAATGAAAATATAGACAGCATCGCCAAATTTCTTTTTAATCTGAAGTGCACCCTGGACATCGATCTCCAGTAAGACATCGATACCCTGCTCCATCTTATCCATTAAAGGCTTCCGCGGTGTGCCATACCAATTGGAATATACGTGGGCGTACTCCAAGAACTCATTCCTGGCAACCATATCGTGAAAGACATTCTCATCGATAAAGAAGTACTCGCGTCCGTGTTCTTCTCCTGGACGCGGTTTTCTTGTCGTGAATGACACCGAATGCCACAGCTCTGGGACCGACGCCACGACCTGCTTACACAAGGTCGTCTTCCCTGCGCCTGACGGAGCTGAAATAATGTACAGAATGCCCCGACGTTCAGGAACTTGCCGAGCCCCCGTCACATCCGAAGGGAGGTTATTTGTGGTCATCGCGGTACTCATTCGACATTCTGTATCTGCTCACGTATACGCTCAAGCTCGGCTTTCATTTGCACCACGTCGGCCCTGATTGCCGCGTCGTTGGATTTTGATCCAATGGTATTGACCTCCCGGCCTAATTCCTGGAGAAGAAAATCCAACGTCTTTCCCACCGACTCGGTCCCTTGAATTGCACGCTCAAACTGTATCATATGCGTGTCTAGTCTGACCAATTCTTCTGTAATGTCGCACCGATCGGCATACTGGGCCAACTCTTGATTGAGCCGAGGGAGGTCCGGGATCGCGTCTGCCAACAGCTTCTCCACTCGCTGCTTCATACGGTCGAAGGTTTCCTGCGCAATGAAGGGAGCACGGGACGATACCGAACTTTTGCACTCACGCACGTGGTCGAGCCGAGCCAGAATATCCTGCGAAAGCAAGGCTCCCTCTTTCTCCCGCATTTTTACCATGTCCGACACTGCAAGGAGCCCCAGTTTTTCCACCATTTTTGTGAGTTTAGGATCGTCGGTCGTCTGCTCGGAAAGCGCAACAATATCGCGAAAACCCGCCATCAGTCCGATGTCAATGGAGCCTTTAAGTTTCAGCGTGCGCTGGAGTGTACGGAGAGCCTGATGGTACTGCTTCGCTAGGCCAAGGTCAAGTTGTACCTCGCGAGTACTTCCCCGACTCCCCTGAAGCAGCACCGCAAGATCGACTCGCCCACGTACACACTGTTGCTGGATCATCTTCTTGAAGCGTTCTTCTAGCCCACTCATCGACTTCGGCAAGCGAATGGAGGTTTCAAGGAAACGATGGTTCACCGATCTTACTTCAACACTGACGGTCCCGTCGGACCATAGTCCCTGTCGCCGGCCAAATCCTGTCATACTCTTAATCATGTCGGTAGTTTTCCTTCCCACTCACACACATCGTAAATCGGGCAAACAAGGCAGCGAGGCGTCCGCGCGAGGCATACATACCGACCATGAAGGAGCAACCGTTGGGACACATCTGTCCACTGGGTTTGCGGATACACCGATTGCAAGTCGCGTTCGATTCGCTCGGGGTCACTTGACTGGGTCAGGGCGAGTCGGTTGGCCACCCGTCGCACATGTGTATCGACCACAATACCCGGTTTCCCAAATACGACCCCAAGGAGTACATTCGCTGTTTTTCGCCCGACACCAGGTATGGCTATGAGTTCTTCCATGGTATCGGGAACTTGCCCCTTGAACTGCGCAGTAACGGCTTGCGCACAACCAATCAAGTTTTTCGCCTTACTCTTGTAAAAACCAGTTGATCTGATCAACGCCTCCAGTTCCGTCGATGTTGCGTTCGCCATCACGTGAGGTGTGGGATACCGCTTAAAGAGAGCCGGCGTGACCTGATTCACTCGCTGATCCGTGCACTGCGCGGATAGAATGGTGGCAACCAACAGCTCCCACGGAGAACGATGAGTTAATTCCATCACAGCCACCGGCGTGGCGTGACGGAGACTCATCGCAATCTGCGCTGGACGGTCGAGAGCGGACGGCGTCCTCGTGCGTTTGACTTTCTTCATGGCGGCCCGATTGTGCAGAGGTTACCGACGAGATGCAAGCGCCAGCGCATCGTCCTGCAGCGGCAGGCCAGCAATCTGACGTTCACCGACTGGCAGAGATCTCACGTGTGCTTCCAGCTGAGCGAAGAGAGGACGAAGTGTCGTGGGCTGGAGCGCCGACATACCAATGGCTCCATACCGTCGGCAGAGCAACTCAGCGCGCGCTGGGGACACCTGGTCACACTTATTCAGCACCACTAATCTCGGTATCGCGTTCAAATGCAAGTCAGCAAGAATGGCGACGACCGCGGTAATCTGAATGTCGATGTCTGCGGCGCTGCCATCGACAACATGCAGCAGGAGATCAGCCTCTCGTAGTTCTTCGAGCGTTGTCCGAAAGGCGCCGACCAGTTCTTGCGGAAGATCCCGGATAAATCCTACCGTATCGGTGATGATGACTTCGCGATCCTCCGGGAACCGCAGGCGACGACTCGTCGTGTCCAGAGTTTCGAACAACCGGTTTTGAGCTGACACCTGACTGTTCGTCAGCACATTGAGCAACGTAGACTTACCGGCGTTCGTGTAGCCTACGAGGGAAACGACGGGGAGTCCGTGCCGATCTCGCCTGGACCGACGTTGATCTTGCTGGCGTCCAAACTGTGTCAGTTCTCGTTCTAGATGCGTGATGCGGTCCCGCACACGGCGACGATCAGTCTCCAGTTTGGTTTCACCCGGCCCCCGAGTACCGATCCCGCCACCCAGACGCGAGAGTTGGGTGCCCTTTCCGGATAATCGTGGAAGCAGGTACCGCAATTGCGCGAGTTCCACCTGCACTTTACCTTCACGGCTGTGGGCTCGGCGGGCAAAGATATCCAGGATCAGTTGTGTCCGGTCGATCACCTTGATATCAGTCATCTCTGAAATGGCTCGCAATTGAGCCGGTGACAATGTTTGATCAAAGATCACCATGTCGGCGCCCCGATGAAGGGTCTGAATCAGGACGTCCTTCATCTTGCCGCGGCCCAAGAGATAGCGCTGATGCCCGTCCGGCGTTCTTTGCACGACACGGTCGATCACCGTGACGTCGGCGGAGGTTGCCAGCTCCGCCAATTCGGCTAAACGCTCTTCCTGCTCGGACCGGCTCTTGACAGAGGCGCTGACAAGTATCGCCGATTCCTTACCACTCTCAATCGCATAATGAGCTCGCGCCTGCTGAAGGTCTGCCTCAAGCTCTTCAATGAACTGGTCGAACATAAGTGTGAGATTGTGGAATGGGACAGCCTTGAGCACTTTGAACAATTGCCCGGTCGAATTGGGTGCCAACAGATGAGCGAGATACAGATTGCCTAGTTGAGCATCCTCCGTGACGGAGAGTAGGCCAATCAGATCAAGTCGCAAGAAAGCGAGGTCTGTCAGCACTTCTTGACTGATGGGCTGATCGTGCAATTGCGTTCGAATGAACCTCAAGCCACGGAGCGATCGCGTGCCCGTACGGAACAGGGTCAGCGTGGTGGAAGACAACGTCAATTCCGTTCCCACAATCACGTCCTGAACTTGTCCACGCCTGGTCAACAGCACACCAATCGGGCGACGAAGCTCAATGGTCAGTTGGGCCATTGCCTTTGCGAGCTCCGGGGTCATGACCTTGTCGGGTGAGACACGACGTCGGTAGAGTCGTTCAACCGGCGCGACTTGGCTAGTACGCAGTCCTGTGATCTGACCTCGGATATCAGGAATGGGCGTTCTCCTTATCCCTTAGAAGAACCAATATGCGATCGGTTTTCGTCATGAATCGTCTCGAATCTCTCAGCCGGACTGATATCGAGATCTGCCTGCGGTCGTTCTCCGTTCATCAGCAACTGCCGCCCCGCCGAGGCAATCATGGCAGCGTTGTCGGTGCAATACTCGATAGCCGGCAACGATAGGCGAATGCCTTCACGTGCCGCACGCTCGCTCAGTAAGACCCTCAACCGTGAATTAGCTGAGACCCCTCCTACAACTGCAAGCGTAGTCAGGTTTGACTGCCTGAGGGCTACAAAAGCCTTCGTGGCCAAGACCTGCACAATAGCCTCTTGGTAACTGGCCGCTAAGTCGGCCGTCTGATCAGGTCGCAGAGAACCATCCATTTCTCGTAGCTTATACAACAACGCCGTCTTCAGACCACTGAAACTGAACTCAAGACTGTTCTTTGCCCGGTGGAATCTGGGAAATCGAATGGCCTGTGGATCTCCGGAACGTGCGATTCGATCAACAGCCGGTCCACCCGGATACCCCAAGCCAAGCATCTGGGCTCCCTTGTCGAACGCTTCACCGGCGGCATCGTCGCGAGTGCGTCCCAGCAGGGTACACCGACCACCGACTTCATGGCGATAGAGATGAGTGTGGCCGCCCGATACAACCAGCACGATGCAGGACAACGGGAATGTTGGATCGGCAAGCCATGCGGAGGCGATGTGGCCCTGCAGATGATTGACTCCGACGATCGGAATCCCCAAGCCGTAACTCAAGGCCTTGGCGTAATTCACTCCCACCAAAAGCGCCCCAGCCAATCCAGGTCCCTGAGTGACGGCCACGGCACCGAGAGCATGTTTTGAGACTTGGGCGGTCGCCAAGGCTTCTTCGACAACCAAATTGATCATCCCAAGGTGGGCCCGTGCGGCTAATTCTGGAACGACCCCACCGAACTTTTCATGGACGGTCACTTGTGAAGATACGACGTTGGAAAGCACCTCTCCTGCACAACTGAGCACGGCAGCAGCTGTTTCATCGCATGAAGACTCGATTCCAAGAACCGGGCACGGACGCCATTGGGTCCCAGGTTGAAATTCAGACTGATTGTGGGATGAAGACATCTCGTTACGAATGGGCCAGATCGCAATGAAGCTCCCCGCAGCAAGCTGCGGGGTATCACAGAACTAAAACATGTGGAGCTGCCGGAGATCATCGCGGGGTTGTCCTTGCCGCTGCACATACCGCTCGACTGTCTGCCAGTTCGCTCGCTC
>JAOUHD010000038.1 GCA_029865345.1 Nitrospira sp. | reverse complement strand
ATCTTGAGCCTCACCATGTTTGAACGAATGCCGTTAGATCAACTACTTGCACAAGCCATGCGTGAAGACGCCGACCACATGTCAGATAAACAGCTGATCTTATTCGAGTAACGTTGGGACGCTACTGATCTGCTAGATTATCTCAATTGGCATCGAGAGGAGCGCAATAGAACCTATGATATTGCTTCGAGCCTTCGCAATGATGAGCATCTGAAATTTGTGGATGCCATGGTCGAGTATGCATCGCGAGCGGTTGGTCCGTCTCCAGATACGCCCATGCCCTGAAAGTAGCACCGCCTATTCGAGCTAACCCCAGAAGTAAGAACCATCTTTGACCTTCCCCCAATTCCGTGGACACCGGGTTAGGCCACGGCTGTCCGCGCTTCGAACTCGGCTGGGGAGTCATAGCCGAGGGTCGAGTGACGGCGTCTCCGATTATAGAACACCTCAATGTACTCGAAGATATCCTGTCTCGCGGCTTCCCGCGTTTCGTACGCGCCGATGGTACACGAGCTCGCGCTTGAGTGTCCCGAAGAAGCTTTCGACACAAGCATTGTCCCAGCAGTTGCCGGTGCGGCTCATGCTGGGAGTGATGTCGCGCTTGTCAAGCAGCTGCTGGCAGGGGGTGTTTGGCGAAACGGAATATACCGTACGCGAATGTCGTCAAATGCATGAACATTTAAAAGGGTCTGTGTGGGGTCGCGTCTTGTATTCATACATCTTGCGAGCCTTTCTATTAAGCTCACAACTACTCCTCCAACATTGCACGGCGAAAGGCTGCAAGAAACTCTGCTGGCGTGACGATCGGAAACGGCGCGAACTCACAAACGCTCGTCTTGTGAAAGCGTCTGGCATTCCACGTCATAAGATAGTTCACCCAGGACAGAAACAATACAGAGCCAGCCTTCTTTGATCTGCCTCGTACCCACCCTTGACAGATATCTCAATATGAGATATCTTTATCCGTGCATGTGATCACCCGGAAACGCCTCGATGACTTTGTGCGAACTCACCCGGAGGCACGGACCTCACTGCAGCACTGGTTCACGATTGTGCGCAAGACGGACTATGCGTCCTTCGCCGACTTACGAAAGACCTTTCCTTCGGCTGATCAGGTGAATCGGTTAACCATCTTCAACATCGGGGGAAACAAATTCCGGCTAATCGCAGCCATTCATTACAATCGGAAGAAACTGTATATCCGGCACATCCTGACTCACGCAGACTACGACCGGAACACGTGGAGAACCTGAGCCATGCTCGCCAAATACATTCAGGAAGCCAATAGCGACTACCTCCGCATTCGGCAACGCATTCCACTCGGTCCGTTACGGACGGAGGTCGAATATCACCAAGCGGTGAGCATCCTTGATGCGATCGTGGACGAAATCGGCGAGCAAGAAACCCATCCTCTGGCCGACCTGGCCGAGACGCTCGGCCTTTTTATCGAAGCTTATGAGGACGCCCACCTCCCCTTCTCCGACTCATCCGCTCCCGATATCCTCCGTACGTTGATGGAAGAACATGGACTCACACAAGCGGGCTTGCCCGAAATCGGCAGCCAGGGCGTCGTGTCGGAAATTCTCTCCGGCAAGCGAGACCTGAACGTCCGTCAGATCACACACCTTGCAACTCGCTTCCACGCCTCACCCAACCTCTTTATGCCCGATCCGAAAAGATCCATCAAACGTCCTTCCTCCTCCCGGAAGCGAACAGCAAGTCAGCGGTAATGCCTTGGCACTTCCCTTTCGGATCTCTCCCTCACACATCTCACATATTGAGCAGACAACCGCTGGTTTGACTTCCTGGATAGGAAGGTCCAGCATGAATCAATCAATGTAGACAAAGAGGTGTTCTGTGACTCCTTGCTAGATCTCGTTAACGCCATTATAAGACCCTGCTCCAGAACAACCCCACGCCCTCCTGGCATCGATCACCACGAGGGCGTTCCTGTGTCTACATCTATACCTTGCGTCGACAACAGACCTCATCTTTTGACCTGAATTGGAAGGAGACCGCGATGAAACGCTTAGCCACATTCACAGCCGGACTGATTCTTGGATCACCAGCCCTCGCTTTGGCGGCAGAACACAGCGCCAGCTATCGTGGAATTGGGTTGATCTACTTCGTCTTCATCGGTGGCATCCTCATCTATGGGGTAAATGATGCCTTCGGGAAAAAGGCCATGTATGTGGCAACCCCGTTTATTCTTGGCTGGTGCTATTGGATGCTACCGCCGACCTAGGCCGAGCAACAAGAGAGACTGAAGCACCACGGTCTGACGGCCGTGGTGTCTGTTGTTTCGTACTCATTACTCTCCGCTCCACTCCCACCCCTACAGATCTCATTGTGACAAGCCACATTGACACTGGTTCAAGAGTTGATGACAATGCCACAGGGTAGCCACATCGCGACAGGTTCCTTAGGCTGGAAATTCAACACAGATGAGTCAAATTCGAAGATTTAGAATGACCGCCTTGGCCGAGGGGAGTTCTTTTCTTCTGCTGCTATTCGTAGCAATGCCGATGAAGTATCTGATGGGGATGCCGAGGGTAGTAACCGTCGTGGGAGCGATTCACGGAATCTTGTTCTTGGCTTATGTCGCCCAGTTGGCCATGCTCCGGACTACGCACCAATGGGACAACAAATTTTCCTTCTATGCTTTTCTGGCCTCTCTTCTCCCATTTGGGCCATTCCTGTTCGATAAACATCTGTGCGAGAAAGAAGCTGCCACGGAAAAGCCTTATCGTTTGCCATCATAGCCTCGATCCTTCCACCGCTCTAATAGTTGAATTCGTTTCTTGAGCTGCTCGACGGTCGCCTGATCGACGCGGCTCCCGGTGCGGGCAATCAATTCCGCGTTGAGCCTTCGATGATCGATCCCACTCGTTCGCGCAAGACTGGTGACCAACAACCGGTGGAGATCCCGCAGATCTTCCTTTTGTTGGTGGAGGGATACGGCTGGTTCGGCAACAGTAGCCGCATCACCTTCCCCTTTCGCCTCATCTTCGCCGATTAGGCTATCCATCCTGGCGACGGCCATCAGCGGCATGTATTCGTTTGTCGAAACCGTCACACGGCCGAAGAGGTCTCGTTGCCCTGCCGGCATGATGTCTTCCAACACATGATCGCGTTCCGCCTTGATCTGCTTCGCATAGTGCACCAGGACCGGATCTTTGGGCAGATACAGCCAGGCCCGCTGCGGTTTGGGCAGGCCTTCCTGCATCCGCACGAACCGGCCGACCACCTGCCGGAAATACATTTCCGTGATCACGTTCGTCCCATAGACGCCGACACGGAGCCGAGGAATATCTACGCCTTCGCTCACCATGTTGACGGCCACCAGCCACTGATGCTTTTTGTGACCAGCGAATTCCTCAATGGTGCGCGAGGCAGCAGGATCGTCCGAGACGGCTACTTCGGCCTTTGTCCCAGTGATACGGGCGACCAGGTCGGCCACCCAGCGCGCATGGTCCTGATCCATGCAGACGATCAATCCGCCGGCATCCGGTTGCTCCTCCTTCCGAAGACGTGTCAGTTGCGCATGGGCGTCGGTGATCACTGGCCCAAGCCACGTGTCTTGCAGCAGCGCCGTCTTCAACCGTTCCCGCTGGCGGTTGAACTTCAGCCCGTCTTCAAACGTGGCATGATGCTCGCGGCCTTCCGACAGCCAACTCAGCTCGCCTTCGTAGCTCGGAAAGACAATAGGTCGGCAGACGCTATCCCGAATCGCGTCGGTGTACCCATATGCGAAATTTGCCCGGCTTTCTCCTTGTTCATATTGAATAAACGGGATTGGATTGTTGTCCGAGCGAAAGGGCGTACCGGACAGAATCAGTCGGAACACCGCCGGCTCGAACGCCGAGCGCAGCGCCTTCCCCCAGTTCTTCCCATCGCCGGCGTGATGCAACTCGTCAAAGATGAGCAGCGTCTTCTTGCTCTGGCAGACCCGCTGGAAGATCTCCGGTGCCAGACAGACTTGCTGATAGGTCACCACCGCGCCGTGATAGTCCGGCGCCTCAGCAGCTTGTTCGTTGGTCAGCGCCGGATCAAGCTGCAACCCGATCTTCCCCGCCGCATCCGACCATTGTGTGCGGAGGTGATTCGTCGGGCAGACGACCAGCACCCGGACCGCAGCCTGTTTCGCCAAATATTCATGCACCACGCGCAAGGCAAAACGTGTCTTGCCCGCAGCAGGAGTCGCCATCGCCAGAAAATCTTTGGTCTGATGGGTACGGACCGCCGAGAGCGCACGGCCCTGCCAATCGCGAAGCGGCGCAGTCCAAGCAGGCAAGGTCTTCATAGCCGATTCATGCAAGCGGACTGTTGGTGGCTGAGTGATGGCACAGAGTAGGAGGCCAGTTAGTCCAGCCAGTCTTTTTCCTTGAGCTTCCTCGGCAGATATTTCTTCGTCAGGTATTGAAAATCCTTGTTGGCCAGCGCGTCGAGTTCGTACTTCAGCCCACTCGCGAGCATGCGCTTGATCTCCACCTGCCACGCTGGCTTTTGGAACCACTGATAGTTTAACAATTCCTTGGCACGTGCGATATCCTTCTCATTCAGTTTGATTCCGACATTGCGCGGCAGTTCGTAGCGCTCCGGATCAGCACTCGACAGGCCCACGAACTTGGCCTTGGGAATGGCCATCCGTTGGCTCTCGAAGGCCAAATTGATCGAGCCCTGTTTGACGACGGAATAGATGTAGTACCCCCAAGGATCGTTATCGACCAGCACATAGACTGGCAGCCGATGTTCCTCGTGCAGCCGACAGGCTAACCGCCGCACACCTCGAGGAGGCTGACCGTTTCCAGTCAGGAGAATACAGTTATAGCGTCGCCAGAACTTGTCCTCCGAGAGCCGGTTCCACTGGGTTCCCTTTTCGACAAGCAGCAGGAAATCTGCCGTACATCGCCGGATCTCCAAATACTCCGGTTCAACAATCGATGGGACCGAGTACCCGCCTTTCCCCAACTTCGAGCAATCGACACGATCACCGTCATCGCCGAAGACCACCGGCCCCACGATACTGCCTCTGTTTTCTGCACTGACATGGAGCTCTTCTCGAAGCGTCGCAAGGGACACCTCTAAATCTTCAATGACCGGATCGGATTCGTCCTGTGCATCGAAGGTATTCTCGTGAGAATCTTTGATCGTGTGTTTCGTACGGTAGTAAATTTCTCGAAGCGAGGTGGTGAGATCAGCCCGCTGTAACTCGGAGAGGGCATCGGCGACCAGCACCGTCTGCATAAATCTCTTCGCCATACCAACGTTGAAAAACGACCGCTCCTGCTTCTTAGCTCCCATCTCGATGAGGCCCTTCTTTTCATTGAAGAACACATTCGAGAGGGCGCGGATGGGGATTTGAAACGTCGGATCTTTCGACCGATCGGCTGCATGGATCACAATGTCCGCCAGGCTGATCAGTTTTTTCTCGACCACAGTGGTTTTCTTTGTCTTGGTGGTCATGATGTCCTATTTGGGTTTGTGCGATCCCGCACTCTTCGCCGGCTTGAGAGACTTTCCACCTGACTTCTTCTTGACCATCAGCTGTCCGGCAAGGAGCGCGAGCTGATCCGATTTCCCAGTGGTCTTCTTCAACGGCGTTTTCGCGCCCGTCCCCTTGGTGGATGTTCCTTTCGGGCCAGGCTCGTCAGCTGACCGTGTGGTATCACGTAGTTCCGATTCTGCCGTGGGCGCCGCAGCCGTCTGATCGGCCTCGACCTGAGTGGCCAATTCTGCCTCGCCTTCTATTCCATCCGCCGTCACGATAATCGAATGCGGCAACCCTTCTGGTCCCGCACTGGTCTTCCCCAAGGCTTCGTCGGTTTTCTGACCGCCCGTCCGAGACGTAGCAATCTTCTGGAGCTGTGCCTTCAACTTTTCCTTCGGCAGCGTGCCCCCCTTGAGCCGATTACACGCGTCGACGACTTCCTCGATATACAGCTCAAAAATATTCCGTCGCCGAAATTCGCTGGCCGCCCGTTCGCGTCTTCGAATAAAGAGTCCCAACCGCCTGCCGCACTCGCGAAGCGCCAGCGTGATTTCTTTTTGGATTTCGTCGTAATCCGCAATCGCTTCCTTGGACTCACTGGTAAACGGCACCCAAACCGACGCCATGTGCACGAAGATCACCATCGGGCCACCCGGCAGGGCTCCACGCGACTGCGTCAAGCCATAGTTTTTCCAGGTCGTGCTCAGGACGGCTTTGAACATCGAACAGGCTGATTGCTGGTACAGCAGCGGCACCCGATTCGCGTAGCGGATCACGCGCGCGAGCTCCGAATCATCCTCTTCGTGCTCCCCTTCGGCCTTCGGCATGGCTGGCTGCTGCCGCTTGTTTTCATCTTGAGGCCTATTGCCGTAAGCCAGTCCTGCTTCGATGATGAACGGATTGCCGCGATACACCCCCGGTGGGCGACTGACGGCCGTGTAAAACTCACCCTTAATCTGCTTATAGAGTCCTGAGAGGATCGCCTTCTCGCCGATCGGCGAAATACAATTGGTCGGCGGCGCCATGATCTTTGTGTCTTGCAACCTCTTATACAGCGTCTCCGCCACTGGTCCCTTCAGCTCACGAGGCTTGATATTCGGAGACACCTTGGCGGCTTTGCAGATCTCATCAGCGAGTTGCGGAGACACGCGGCAAAAATCGGCAGCGAGAAACCCGGAGAGCGCGTGGCTCTTCGTGTCTTGCAACATCTTGAGCAACATGCCGAACTCGATGCCGTACGGATGAGGCTTAATCTCACGCGGCTGCGGCGGCAGCTCGTGATACGTGCGCGGATATTCCTTCGTTTCCTTTTCAGGCGTGTGATAGATCAGCCTGACGTGCGGATTGGCGATCGAGGTCTGCTCCAGCCATTCATCGACCGATGCGCGGCCCTTCTGATACTTGCCTTCGACTTCCAGCGTAACCTGCGTGCCTCGTGGTTGTTCCCAGTCGATCTGTTTATTCTCGTGAACCAACGGCTCGTTCTTCTTCGTATCGATCTGGACTTCGAAGAAATGCGCGGCAGCCTTCGGACCGATTCGGGAAATAATTTTGACCGGTTTGCCGGTCGTTAGTTGTCCATACATCCCGGCGGCGGAAATACCGATGCCTTGTTGCCCACGGCTCATTCGCAAGCGATGGAATTTTGACCCGTAGAGCAGCTTCGCGAAGATTCGAGGAATCTGCTGGCGCACGATGCCGGGGCCATTGTCCGTCACCGTGACACGAAATCGACTCGCCTGGCTGGGTGCCACCGGCTCCCCGTTCGACACCACCTCCAGTTTGACCGTGACATCCGGAAGAATCCCCGCCTCTTCACAGGCATCGAGTGCGTTATCGACCGCCTCCTTGACGCAAGTCAGCAGCGCCTTGCGTGGATTGTCGAAGCCGAGCAGGTGCCGGTTCTTCGTGAAAAACTCCGAGACGGAGATTTCCCGCTGACGCGCCCCCATCTCAACCGCAGTCACCCGTTCCACCGACTTGGCGGCAGCTTTCGTCTTTGCGGCTGGTTCGTGGTTTGATCGAGGAGCGGAAGATTTCGATTCAGGATCTGACGCGGACTCTTTCTTTAGTGCCATTCACCCTCTCATGAAACAAACATTCATTGTTTGGTACCACAAAACTTTCGCGGATACAATGGACCAGATGGTAAGTGGCAAGAACGAAAACAGACCTGTGTGCAGAACAAAACTCCCTAGCGGGTCACGGAAGGATCTCGCAGATAGTGCGCCGGTTCCATAGTCTCGGCTGACCAGACGAGGATTTTTCGGTCGAGGGTGGCCACGATCAAATGTTTCCCGTCACTCGTCCACTGCAGATCATATGGGGTTTTAACATGAAACGTCTTTCGCTTTGTTTGCGCTGAGATGTCCCACACTGACACATGTTCACCAACTCTGGTGGCAGCCCACCGATGCGAGGGATCGACGGCCATCGATGTTCCCAACATCACGGGCGGCCCATGATCAATTTCCGTATCCCGATTGGTGAAGATATCCAAGCTTGCGACAACTCCATTGCGTTTGGTATCCCACAGGGTCAGGGTCGAGGCATTCGGATCACTGGATCGAGTGGTCGTCCAGACAAAGGACTGTTTCCATCCCAGACCGGACCAGACTGCCGGAATCCCGACCGGCTTCTCAACTTCGCGCCAGGTCGTCGTGTCCCAAACGACACGACCAGTTTTCGAAGTCGTCACGAGGAACGAGCTTCCGTCCAAGAAGCTCAGGCTGTCGACAACTTCTCCCTGCATGGCTCGTTTTCTTGCACAGCCGTTCCCATCACAGACTGGAGAAAGACTGGTATGCACGAGCTCTTTCGCGACCGTTCGGGTGACGAGGTCCACGACTGGCACTTTCGAACGCTCCCCTGCAATAACGAGCAATCGATTGCCAGGAAGGAATTGCAGGGCCTTGATCCGACCTTGCTTGCTTGAATAGGGTAAGAATTCACGCCAAGTCTGAGTTTCCCACAAGCGTACGTCCCCTTCCATGGTGCCCACCGCCAGGATTGCGCCATCGGCGCTGAACGCCAGCGCATTGGCCGGAGCAGACAGGACTAGTTGACGCAAGAGCGTTCCCTGCCCCGGGTCCCATATTTTCAGCAGCGCATCGTCGCCACTCGAGACAAGCAGATTTGCACTGGGAGAAGTCGCCACTGCACGCAAGACCAGTGCATGGACGAATGCCCGGATAACAGGTGTCGTCGTAATAAATGTCGGTGGGGTCGATCGTTTCGCTAATAGCCTCGCCTGCGGTTGGCCTGGATCTAGCACCAATTCCGGGGAACGTGAGGAAACATCCCAGACCGAGATCTTCCCATCCACATCAGGGTTGAGCCCTCCCTGCATCCCGACTACGATCTTCGAACCAGTCGGTGACCATTTGAGTAACAACACGTGGGGGCCCATGTTGCGGCAATCCTCTCCACACAGATCCGGCAACATCGTCCCAGTGTTTAGATCCCAGATCTGTAAGGTGTGGAGATGCTCCGATTGCCCAACCAAGAGATCGGCATCGGCAGCAATGTCGACGGCACGAAGCTGTGTCGGTGAGCGCATCTCGCGCCCTGGAGCTGCATCAGTGAACTCAGTCAAGGTGACCAGCTCGCCCGTATCAGCATTGAACAGCGCGTAGTCCCCTTCCCCATTGGCTACTACCAAACGATGACCGTCCCGCGAGAAAACCTCGGGAGTGAGAGGGCCCTGTTCCCCTTCAGCACTCGCTAATGTGGCGCGGGTAGCTATGGACGCCTCTACTGGGTCGATCAGGAGAATCGTCTTGCCCACACTCGCTGCCAAACGAGAGCTGTCGGGTGCAAAGAGCAGATCACGTGGCTTTCCTCCCTCAATGACAAGATCGCGGATGGTTGTGCTGGTGAGGTGATGCAGATGAATGGTGTGGCCTTGCGCAATCGCCAACAGCTTTGCATCGGGCGAGGCGGCCACCGAGGGGGCGTCTCTCTTCACCTCCAGCGCGATATGCTTGAGCGGCACCAGCTTTTTCCCGAGCTGCCAGACGGACACAGCCTCGTTCCCGTGACGGAGAATCATCCGATCCGTCTCACTCGAATAGGCCAGCAGGCTATAGGGCTGCGGCGATTCCGGTGGAATGGTGGCCACTGAGGCTCGGTTCTTCCAATCGTAGATCGTGACACTGTGCTCAACACAGAGCAGCCACCCGTCCTGCTTCAGCAACGCAATCTGCTGACAGCGAAGACTCGGAATCTTTGCGACGCGTGTCTTCGCCTCAAGATCCCAGACCACCAGCTCATCCGTCTGAACCAAGAGCAGCCGTCCATCCTCAGAGAATGCAGTCATAGTTTTGGCAAGGGAGCCCACTGCATCCTGGATCGATGCGGTGGCAAGAAAGAAGATAGCCAGCAGTAGGGTCCTCACACTCTTCCTAGACGCTTTCCAACGATTCATGGTCTTCGTTTCATTCACCCGATTGATGGCGCGAGCGAGACACGCTGGTCGCCCGCTCCTTGGCCCTGCGTGTAGCTTGTGAGACAAAACCATCTTCCAACTTTGAAGCAGTTTCTGAGCTACCCCGAGTCGCCGGCAAGACATCGACAAAATGATCAAGGCCCTGTTCATCCTTCCATCGCTGAACGGGAGCCTTCGCCTTCATCAGGGTACTGTCGAAGATGTGCCACGAACTCGTCAGCACCGCCTGGCTCGGACTCAACCCCTCCATGGGCCGTTGGATAGTAACCTCTTCGCGTGCAGGAGAAGGGGCTATTGGACCGGGTACGGGCTCAACCTCTGCTTGGAGATGCCCAGGCAGGGTCGGGCGAACTGTCGTCTTTTTCGGCACAGTGGATCGAGGAGCTGGCGCCGCAAACGTCGCGGACTTTTTTTTGGTCATGGGAGGTGGCGTATCGGTAATATAAAAATTTCCTTGGTCGTCGGTCCATTTATAGAGTTCCGCCCATCCGACAATCGGCCATAGGAGGGAACAGCTCATGAAGCTGAGGATGAAGGCTTTCATGTTGTGGAACCGTTGCAGTACCCAAACGATGTGTCAATTGACCAAAGTATAGCAGGCGGTCCTATTGGTACCTGGATACACCGGCAACGACTGCTGCTCGGTCGAAATCAAAGAAGGAGGTTAGGAGATCGAGGAGAGCGATGGAGCGAACATTTAGGGTGGGAGGAGCACGCACCTAACCGAGGACGATTAGGTACGGCGGAGATCTTGGGAGGAGTTTAGGCTTCCCAGTACAAGCTGGTCCTGCACACCGTCCTCTCGCTCGACCCCCTGATGAACCATATTCCCTCGGGGCGTTAACTCCCCCCACAAGGCTACGATAGGCTTCGCGGTGCAGTCAGTCAAGAGGCATGGTGAAATCAGCGCCTTGACCTTGATCGTATAGCGATTGCCTCTGCCGGATGGTATCTTGATGTTGAGATTTTCATGAGGTCCCACACATCTTTATCACCGGGGAGCACCACTGCCGATGGCAACCGCATTAACCAGTGAGAATGTTCAGGAAGCGTGGTCGGCACTGGTGCAGGATGTTCGCACAGCCGTGCTGCTGACCCTGCGAAATGGACGACCATTTGGATCGCACGTGCCCTATGTGTTTGGGTCGGACTGGACGCGCGCGTACCTTCACCTCAGCAGGCTGGCATTGCATACTCAACATTTGATGACGGATCCCCGTGTGTCGCTGTTCATCGCCGAGCCGGACGGACCCGGGAAAAACCCACTCGCATTAAGAAGAATGAATCTTCAGGGTGAGGCGACGATACTACCCCCCGATGCGCCGTCGTACGATGATATCAGGGAACAGTACCTGGCACGGTTTCCTCAAGCCGAGATGATGTTTGGGTTTGGTGATTTTGCCCTCTGGGAGTTGCGACTCGACGATGCCCACTTCGTCCTTGGGTTTGGGCAAGCCTTCGTCTCGACTACCACTACCCCAGCCAGATGGGTGCATCAGAAAGTGGAACGACCGTCTCTGCGGTAAAGACTGAGCACTTAATCGACCTTCCAATTAGTTGCTGACGGCGGGATAAATACTTCGTTCACATCGCCGAAGGACCCACCGGGACTCGGTCCACCACTGATCACATAAATGCGCCCTTGCACGACAGCTGATCCCAAGCCGTGACGGGCTGTTGGCAACGGCGCCATGCCCTGCCACCTGTCTCCGACCGGGTCATAGGCTTCGTTCTGATTGAATGTGCCGCCGGATCCTTCGCCGCCGAACACGTAAATCTTGCCTTCGACCACAGCGGCCGTCATGCCGCTCCGCGCAGTCGGCAGATACGCGACTCGCGTCCAACGATCAGTCGTCGGATCGTACCGTTCCGTAACAGCGAGATTCCGAGCATAGTCGCCATCTATGCGTCCGCCGATTGCATAGATCTTCCCGGCGACCGTCGCGACAGCAAGGTGATCGCGAGGGGTCGGCAGAGACGCACCTGTTGTCCAGACGTTGCGCGCGGGATCATACACTTCGACCGCCGAGGTGTTGGCCTTCCGATCGTAGCCGCCGATCGCATAAAGTTTTCCCTCATGTTCCGTCACAGAGAGTGCACCACGAGCGGTCGGCATCGGGGCGCGCTCGGTCCAGCTGTCCTGAGCGGGATCGTAGACATACACAGTCGCGACAGGGTTCCAGACGCTGAATGCCGACTGCGTGTATCCACCGATGACATACAATCGTCCACCTACCACACCGATCCCGACATGATGCAAGCCGACCGGCAACGGCGCTTTGGCAATCCATCGATCGATCGGGGGATCGTACATTTCGACGGACGGCGTGATCGCGAAATTCATCATATTGCCCAAGCTGGGCTTTTCGAACCCGCCGACAACGTAGATCTTCCCATCCAACGCCGCAGCCGCCACCTCCGTCCGCTTCGTCGGCGTCGGGGCAGCCGTACGCCAAGAACCACGATCCGGTTCGTGCTGCGCCGATTGAATAGATACCGGCAACATGATCAGGAAAAGGCCGGAGAGGAGTGGGATCAGCGTCGCGGACAGCGAGGCAAACCAGAGCGATTTCGTGAAGGACATACATTCATTTTATACCTGACTGAGATCCAGTGCAGCCCCTGCAGCCGCACGCATTAGGTCGGCCAGCTATATTTTATTATTTACTGCGCTGTGAAAACATAAGCTGGAATTGGTTGCCAGATGATCGCTTCAATATCCACACGTCGTTAATACTCCCAAGAATCACCTTCAGTTCTGTGTCGAGGTTCGGGTTCTTTTCCCGTTCACCTTCGATGAATGGGTCATAGACATCCATGAAGGTCGGGTTTGCCCAGTCAATCCAACCACCCTTCAATAACCTCTCAAAAGTACCATCAGTGTCATCAATGACGACAAGCGCAATGCGAGCGGAAGCCGCTGACCGCTGCAACTGCTTCGCTGATTGATAGACCCGATACAAAAGATAGTTAGCTGCGAGGTCAAGCGAAGGCCGACTATATGCCTCCTCTCTGCTGAAGCCCTTCAAAACGGTGTTGAATCCATCCTCGTCCTGGCCGATAAACTTAACTTCGAATGCCGTAAGGTCTCCACTCCCACTCCTCGCTTCGATATCTGGGCCTCCTTCTCCAAAAGCCTCCAGGTCGACGATTTCCCAATCCTGTCCCTCCAACCATTCTGCACACTGCAGTTCTACAACTCGTCCATAAAACATCTTAAATTTTTCATGCCTCTCCAGAGGGGCACTATAGTCCATCCATTTTTCTTGGAGATCGTTGATGTATTGCTTCCTGACGCGAGGATTGATGCGGCCTGATTCGAGCAGATAGCGATGCACAGGAGACGTGATACTACTCAAGTGACCCCGACCCAATGCTAGGAGAAGCGCTGATTCATGGTAGGCCTCAACGTCCGACCATAGGTGCCAGTTGCGAAACTTTGGCCAAATCTCATCAGGTACAAAGAGCTCTTTGAGTGCTGGACATCTTTCTCTTATTACCGCGAAAGTATCGAGCAGGGATAGTCCGATGGCCGGAGATGGTGGCGCTTGGCAAATACAATTCAACTTCTCACCAGCGCTATTTTCTTGAGGCATACCATTGAGGAGCTTATTAGTTTCAAGAACCGTTAAGCTCCAGAGATCGGCGCAGAAACGCTACTTGCTCTTATTTCGACAGAGAAGGCCGAATGAGCTGCCCAGGGCGAGGCCGCCGAGGAAGGTGAGGCCGATGATGACTCCGAGCAGAGAGGTCGGTGGCCCGGCTTGGCGGCGGATATGGCGGCGGGCTTGGGACCCGACGGTCGCTTCGCCACCGATCCAGAATCGAGAGTCATCGGGCTGCGTCTCTGTCTCAGGCCTCACGGATTTCATGTTTTTCCCCCTTCTTCATCAAGCGCAATACTTTCATCGATCAACTGTTCCAATTCATCCAACTCATGCTCCGGTAAATCAACAAACCGAACCCCAAACGTTCGATCGACCGCCCATTGCACCTGGGCGTGCTCGATCAGGATCGATGTGTCATCTCCTGGAACAATCAGCTTAACGGCGATCTGTCTTCCTGGTTGAACCACAAATGCGCTTTCAATCCGCGCGCCGCCGAGTGACAGATCGACGGCCTCCCCCTCTACCTCGTGCGAGTTCTCCTGAAGCAGACTCTTCACGTGAACCGGGACTCGACGATGCCGACGGCGCTCCATATCAGTTACAATACCTCTTCTATCGGGGAAAAGCACGTGGCGACCTTCCCAAGTCGCTGATAGTTCGAGCATTCCCTTGCAAGTCATCGAATCTTTTGGATAAGGTACAGCACGATGGACCACGCTCGTTCGCGTCAGATCCTCTTTGCCTGCGCGAGCGGACTGCTCTTGCCTTTCTGTTTTCCAAAGTTTGATCTGGGATTACTGGCCTGGATCGTCCTGATTCCCCTCCATCTCGCACTCGACCAATGTTCCAGACGGCGAGCCTTTTGGATCGGCTGGCTAAGCGGTCTCGTCGGATTCACCGGCATCATGGCCTGGGTCGTCACCGCCATGACGACTTATGGCAAAGTTCCCGAACCCATCAGTTACGCAATTTTGCTGCTGCTGACCAGCTATCTCGGGCTCTACGTCGGACTCTATAGCCTCGCCGTCGTCTGGTTGCGCGAGCTCATCCCACGCTATGGGATTTTCTTTGCACCCTGCTTCTGGGTTGCACTCGAATTGTTCCGTACCTACCTGCTCTCCGGCCTTCCATGGTGTCTCCTCGGCTATTCGCAATATCGCGAACTAGACCTGATTCAGGTGGCAGACCACACAGGTGTGTATGGCATCTCCTTTCTCATTGTCCTGGTGAATGTGGCCTTCGCCGAGCTGTTCATGTGGATCATGCCGTTTTTCCGTGGATGTCACCCGGCCAAGCTCCCGTGGGAACTCCTCACGACCGCGGCAGCCTGCATGTTGCTATCGTGGTTCTATAGTTCGGCGGTCCTGAGCGATAGAGATCGGCAAAACCAGAAAACCTTCATTACCGTCGGTGTCATTCAACCGAACATCGATCAAGCGGTAAAGTGGGATGCGTCCGTCCGTGACGAAACAATGCGGACGTTTGACCGCCTCACGGCCCAACTGGGAACCAGTGCCGACTTGGTCGTGTGGCCCGAGGCAGCGACACCGTTTATTTTGGAGCGGGAGCAAGAGTATCAGTTGCAGCTGATCGCGTGGGCGGAACGTGCGCAGGCACCGATCCTCCTCGGCAGCCCGGCCTTGAGATTTTACCCTGATCGCCGCCCCTACCTGTTGAACAGCGCGTATCTGCTGGGGACAGACGGCATGGTCCTTGGCCGTTATGACAAACATCATCTCGTCCCGTTTGGAGAATACATCCCCCTCAAATCATCACTCCTGTTCTTCCTCGACAAACTCGTCGAAGGCATCGGCGATTTCGAGTCAGGGCCGGGACCGACGACTCTTTCGTTCAGCCCAAAATCATGGAACACGGAACGTTCGTCCGGTTCCCGACCCGTCAAGTTTGGGGTGGCGATCTGCTATGAGGTCATCTTCCCAGATTTGGTCCGTCAGTTCGCAGCGAACGGCGCAGAGTTTCTGGTGACGATCACGAATGACGGCTGGTTTGGACCGTCTTCGGCCCCTGCCCAGCACTTTGCCATGGTTGTCTTTCGCTCAGTCGAAAATCATTTGGCCTTCGCGCGAGCGGCGAACACCGGGATTTCCGGGTTCATCGATCCGTTCGGACAGATCATCGACACAACACCACTTTTCAGCGAGCAGGCATCGTATGCGATGATCCCGACCAGACAAGCCCGCACGTTTTACAGCTATTACGGCGATGTGTTTGCCCACGCCTGTGTTATAATCTGCGCGCTTTTGTGTCTGTTCAGCTATTTCCGCACGAAGGAACCAGTCATGACGGCTATCACGCCGGCATGACCGAAGAAGGAGGATCGTGGCATGATAGAAGAGGTGGTAGTTCGTGTTCGCTCTCTTGCTGAACAAGTCTCTGAACTACGGGGGCATCTTTGACTTCGCTCATATGACGGCCGACTTACAAGAGCTGGAAGCGCAGATGGGCCAGCCTCACTTCTGGAACGATGCCCGTGCCGCCGCCGCGGTGAGCCGGAAAAAGGCGACGATCGAGCGTGAGCTGCAGCAATGGCGCGACATCGAGACCAAGATGGGTGATGTGGATGCGCTGCTTGAGCTGGCCCACGAAAGCGGCGACTCGGCTCTGGAGACCGAACTGGCGAATGAACTGAATCAGTTGGAACCGCGTCTCGCCACACTGCGTGTCGAGCTGTTCCTGTCAGGAGAGCTGGACTCCAATAATGCCATCGTGGCGATTCATCCCGGTGCCGGCGGCACGGAATCGCAAGATTGGGCACAGATGCTCCTTCGCATGTACGTGCGGTGGGCGGAACACAAGAAGTTCAAGGTGGACACACTGGACCTGCTGCCCGGCGACGAGGCGGGCATCAAGAGTGTGACGATCTCGATCACAGGCACCTATGCCTATGGATATCTGAAGGCGGAAGCTGGGGTCCATCGCTTAGTGCGCATTTCCCCGTTTGACTCCAACAAGCGGCGGCATACGTCGTTCGCGTCCGTCTTCGTATATCCTGAACTGAGCGAGGACATCGACGTCGAGATTGAAGACAAGGACCTCCGAATCGATACCTTTCGGGCAGGCGGCGCCGGAGGGCAGAATGTCAATAAAGTGGAAACCGCCATCCGGATTACGCACTTGCCGTCCGGTATCGTCGTGCAATGCCAGAACGAACGTTCCCAGCTGCAGAATCGAAATGGTGCGATGAAAATCTTAAAGGCGCGCCTCTTCGAATTGGAACAGAAAAAAAAGGAAGCAGAGTTCAACGCCATCGTCGGCGAGAAGAAGGACATAGCATGGGGCAGCCAAATTCGGTCGTACGTGTTCCAGCCCTATCAAATGGTCAAAGACCACCGGACAGGTCATCAACTCAGTAACGTCTCAGCCGTCATGGACGGGGACCTCGATGGGTTCATCGAGGCCTTTTTGAAGAAGAAACTGGGGAAGGGAAGTGATCAACTCTCACTGGTCGGCGGACCGGACGACGACCTGTAGCAGGATGGCTCAAGGGTAAGCAAGGGTAAGATGGACGAACTGAACGAACAGCGGCAACAGCGGATTAAGAAACTCGAGATCCTTCGAGAGGCCGGCGTCGCTCCCTACGGCGGTCGCTTTGAGGTCAAGGATCGGGCCGGACAATTACTCACGCTGCATGGTGAGAAGACCAAGGAGACGTTAGAGCAGGAGAAGGTCTCGTGCACACTTGCGGGACGAGTCGTCGCCCTACGCCGTTTCGGGAAGGCCGGATTTGCCGTCCTGCAAGACGGGTCCGACCGCCTCCAGGTGTACCTCAAAAAAGATCTTCTCTCCGAACAAGCCTACACCATCGTCGAGCAACTCGATCTCGGCGACTGGATCGGCGTGACGGGAACGTTGTTCCGCACAAAAACGAATGAGTTCACGGTCGAGGTCCATCACCTGACCTTTCTCAGTAAAGCGCTTCGCCCGCTCCCAGAAAAGTGGCACGGCTTAACGGATGTCGAAACCCGGTATCGGCAGCGCTATGTCGATCTGATCGCCAATCCTCAGGTCCATCAGATCTTTTCGACCAGGAGCCGCATCATCGCCGGCATCAGAACCTTTCTCATCGAGCGAGGGTTTCTTGAGGTCGAAACGCCCATGATGCATCCCATTCCAGGTGGAGCAGCGGCCAAACCCTTCGTGACACACCACAATGCGCTCGGCGTCGTTCTCTACCTGCGTATCGCACCGGAGCTATATCTGAAGCGCCTGATCGTCGGCGGATTTCCACGCGTGTTTGAGATCAATCGCAACTTCCGGAATGAAGGCATCTCGACGATCCACAACCCTGAATTTACGATGCTGGAGTTCTATGTCTCCTACGCGGATTATCACGATCTGATCACACTCACTGAAGAACTGGTCTCAAGTCTGGCTCAACAGATTCTTGGCAAGACAGTCATTCCGTACCAAGGGCACGAGATCGTCCTCACGCCTCCGTGGCGTCGGTGGTCGTACCACCAAGCCATCCAAGAGGTGAATAATCTGGCCCCAGCGGTCCTCCAGGATCGAGAGCAGGCATTGGCGGCCGCCAAACGGCTCAACGTCCCGGTGGATCCGAAGGCCTCGTTGTTTACGATCGTGAACGAGATTTTTGAGGAAACCGTCGAGCCCAACCTCCAACAGCCCACTTTTATCACAGACTACCCGATCGAAATTTCTCCACTTGCCAGGCGGAAGGATGCGGATCCGTCTCTGACAGACCGATTCGAGCTCTACATTGCCGGACGAGAAATTGCGAATGCCTTTTCCGAGTTGAACGATCCGCTGGACCAACGGGAACGGTTTGAAGGCCAGGCGGCTCAGCGGGAGGCGGGCGATGAAGAGGCCCATCTCGTCGACGAGGACTTCCTCCGTGCACTTGAATACGGGATGCCACCGACCGCCGGAGAAGGGATCGGGATCGACCGACTGATCATGCTGTTCACTGATCAAGCATCCATCCGCGATGTCGTTCTCTTTCCCCAGCTCAGACCAGAGAAATCCTCGTGACGCTTCCCTATGAAATCTTTGTTGGACTCCGCTATCTGCGCGCCAAGCGTCGCAACCGGACCATCTCGCTGAATACCTTTGTGTCGGTGGCTGGGATTACGCTGGGAGTGGCAGCCCTGATTGGGACAGTCGGCATCATGACCGGCTTCCGGGAAGACATTCAGAGCAAGATTCTCGGGACGACGGCCCATATCATCGTCCAAGAGCGAATGAAAGAGCACATGACCGACTATGACCGTCTGACCGACAAGATCCAGACGGTCCCCGACGTCGTCGCAGCCACGCCATTTGTGTTCCGCCAAGTGCTCCTTACCGCGCAAAGTGGGGTACAAGGGATTATCCTGCGCGGGATCGACCCGAAACGAGAAGCCAATGTCACTGAACTCGCCAAGAACATCACAACGGGACAGCTGCTCGACCTGCTCACCCCGGTGAAAGTGATGCAATCCCCAGCCGATGACCCTCAAGGCGATCTCCGCCCCGTTGAAAAACCTGGCATCATTCTCGGTAAAGAACTGGCGCTCAGACTGGGAGTGTTTGTCGGCGATACGGTCAATGTGGTCTCTCCCGTCGGCCCGATCAGCGCGATGGGGATGGTGCCAAAAATCAGAACATTCGCCGTGGTCGCTCTGTTCCATTCAGGCATGTTTGAATACGATTCCTCGTTTGCCTATATCGAACTCAGCGAGGCACAGAAATTTTTCAACCTGGGCTCGAGCGTGAGTGGAATCGAAGTCAAGGTCACGGATGTGTTTCGCGCCGGAGAGATTGCCCACACGATCGAACAAGAGCTGGGATTCAGCCATGGAGCCAGAGATTGGATGCAGATGAATCGCAATCTCTTCTCAGCCCTGAAGCTGGAGAAAACGATGATGTTTCTCCTGCTTGTCTTGATCACGATCGTGGCCTCCTTCAACATCGTCAGCACCTTGACGATGATCGTGACGGAGAAGCAGAAAGAAATCGCCATCCTCAAAGCCATGGGTGCGACAAAACGCAGTATCCGACGCATTTTCATGCTGAACGGATTGATCATCGGATTTGCGGGAACCGGCATCGGCATTCCGTTGGGCTACGCCTTCCTCTGGCTGATTCAAACGTTTTGGACGTTCGACCCAAGTGTGTACTACATCTCGAGCATTCCGGTTCATGTGCTGGCCGAGGACGTGCTCCTTGTGGCCGGCTCCGCCATCCTGATCAGCTTTTTGGCGACGGTCTATCCTGCCAATCAGGCCGCGAAGCTGGAACCGGTTGCCGCGTTGCGGTATGAATAGATTCGTAGGACTGAGAATTGAAGGCCGAGGACTGAGTCGTACTTCCCATCGTAATATTCCTAGCCTCAGTCCGCAGTCCTCACCACTCATCACTGAGCATGATTAAAGTCACCAATCTCCATAAATCTTTCTCGATGGGGTCCTATGAACTGCCAGTCCTCAAGGAGGTGAACCTTGAAATTCAGCGCGGCGAGCTGGTGGCGATTGTAGGAGCCTCAGGAGCCGGCAAGAGCACGTTGCTCCACATTATCGGGACCCTTGATAAACCGACCAGCGGGACGGTCACATTTGATGGACAGGACCTCTTTCAAATGACGGATCCTCAACAAGCGGAGTTCCGGAATCGGCGGATCGGGTTCGTGTTTCAATTTCATCATCTCCTTGCCGAGTTCACCGCGTTGGAAAATGCCTGCATGCCGGCCCTCGTGCAACGTCGCGAACCCGCTTCCGTCAAGGCTGACGCAACAGCCCTCCTCACGGAAGTCGGATTAGGGGACCGCCTGCATCACAAGCCAGGAGAACTCTCGGGCGGCGAGCAACAACGTGTCGCCATGGCACGTGCGTTAATACAAAAACCTGACTTGGTCTTGGCCGATGAGCCAACCGGTAACCTTGACACGCGCAGCGGGGACGGATTATTTGGATTGATGCGCAGCTTGAACAAAACACGTGGAACCACGTTCGTAATCGTGACCCATAACGACAAACTCTCCGCTCAATCTGACCGCATTATTCATATGCGGGATGGACAAATCGTTTCGTGATCCCTTGCACCGCCTCACCCACGCGTTTTCCTAACGGGTGAACAGACCGTGATTTCTTGACGAACAATCATTCCTTCTCTAGACTCGCAAGACCGCTTATTGATTCGAGGATCTGACATGCGCTGTTCGCCATGGCTCCGAATGGCCATTTTGCTGGTGGCCTCAGCCTGGCCGTCCTACGGTTTGGCAGCTGAGTTTGTGATCGTGGGACCTCGCGCGATGGGGATGGGAGGTGCTGGAGTCGCCGTGACGACCAATGCCCTCGCCACCTACTGGAACCCCGCCGGCTTGGCCATGACCCAGACTGTTGATATCCGCGTCCAGGGGGGAGGATTGGCGATCGATCGCCGCGGTCTGGGCGATGCGCTTCATGATCTGGAGAACTTCACAACCAGCGATACCTCGCCCGACAATTTAGCGAGAGGTCAGAGTATCGCTGACCGCATCAATCAGCCAGGCGCAACGGTCTCGGTCAACGGCTCGGCCGGCCTGTACGTCAAAGGACATCTTGGCGAACATGCGTTCGGATTCAACGTGTCTGATGTGGCAACCGGCGGTGGGTTCGTCTCAACCCCGGTACAAGCCTCGCAACCAGGTGGACCGGGGACTCCCATCACCGTGGCGGGCCAGATGGCTCTTCGCGGTCTCGAAGCCAGGCAGTTGGCCTTTTCCTATGCCTATGCCTTTTCAGACAAAACTTTCTCAATTGGCATCACGGCAAAGGTCATCCAGGGTGCTGCGTACAACGGTTCTACAGACCTCACTGGTGGGAGCGGTGTCAGCACAACCAATCATTTTGGAAAACCCAATATCTCAACGACCTATGGCATAGATCTCGGAGCGATCTATCGTCCATCTTCATGGGCGAGATTTGCCGTCGTCGCCAAGGACATTAACAAGCCGACCTTCGATGCCGCCGGTGGAGGCGAGTTAAAGCTGGAGCCACAGGTCCGATTCGGCGTCGCCATCAATCCGTACTCTTCTCTCACGTTGTCTGCCGATGTCGATGCGACCTCGAACAAGACCTTCGTTCCGGGAGTGAAGAACCAGCTCCTGAGCTTAGGGCTCGAACAAACAATCTTGTCTGAATTTCTGTCGTTTAGAATCGGTACCTTTAAGAACATGCAGGATGCCTCCACTCCCTTTGTTCCCACGGCAGGGCTGGGCATCCGATGGTTTAATTTTCGCGCCGATGCCGGAGGAGGGTATGACTTCCGTGAAAAGGGTGCCCTGGTTTCCGCTTCTATTTCATTCACATTCTAATGGTATACTAGGCCTATGCTGTCTCGATCATCTGTCCACATCGTATCCATGATGGCACTCGTCGCGCTGCTCGGAGGCTGCGGTGGCTTACAGGAAGTGTGGGAAGGCCCAGGCGCGAAGGTCTTTCGACCCCAGACCATCGCGGTATTGCCGCCGATGGCCAGCCAATACGACAGCGCTCGGGAAGACATTCAAGAAGTCTTGGCCATCGCCCTGAATCGACAGGGAAATATCGAACGGGTCGTCTCGCCCGAAAATGTGACCGATATCTTCCAAGCCTCGAAAGAAGCGTTCGACTCGCTCGTATTTTACTTCTCCCGTTTGGAGATGACCGGCCAATCCGATAAGGATTCCGCCATCAAGCTCGGGAAAGCGCTCAGCGTGGACTCCTTCTTGGTGGTACGCGTCAACTCCTGGGAATATGTACGCAAGGAAGGAGATAATGTCGGGCGAGTGGGGCTCAGCCTCCGTCTGATCGACGCCACAACCGGCACCACGGTCTGGAAAGCGCGCCATGAACGTTCAAACAGCTATATGTTCATTAAGCCGAGTCTGAAAGAAATCGCAAAAGAACTCGCCGACGAGATGATCAAGTACATGCCTCCCCAGACCAAGCGCTGATTCCCACTACTCTACCAGCAACCAAACGCCTGAGATAAGAATTCCCGCACTTTGGATTGGCCTTACTGCCCAATCCACCAGACTCTGTCACCGACCACGGCAAGCTAGCAGGCCATTGCTATAGGTATCAGGATCGGGAGCACATCAAGAAACAAGTCACGACCCAACGAGAGGGAGCGATCATGAGGTACAGAAAAGTCATGCAGGTGAGTATGGCGATCACAATGCTCACTAGTGGACCGATCTCAGCCCAGGCCGTCTTCCCCGAGACGGAATTTAGTAAAGGAGCCCCAGAACCACGACACCCGTGGCGCGAGATGCCGCACAATAAGCCGGATCATCGTGAAGATCCTCGTGAGTTAGGTGATGAGCACCGCGACCTCTCTCGCAACACACAGGATACCCGGACGGACCGTCAGGATCTCCGGCAGGACAAAGAGGTGCTTCGTCGAGACGGGCCACAACTTCGACAGGAGGAACGAACCCCGGCCAATGCTGGACAAGTTCATCAAGATCAGCGACACCTGCGCCACGACGGTCAGGAGCTCAGGCATGATCGACAGAACCTTCAAGCCGATCGTCAACATCGTCGGGGAAGCCGCCACAAGGCCAAAAAGAATCGACGCAAGACGCACGATGATCGGCGAGACCTACCAGTCGACCGTCGGGCGCATCGAGATGGGCCTCCTCGCTCAATAGGACCGGATCGCGAATAGCCATGTGGACCGGTCCCAAGCCTTCGCTCAGATCCTTTCTCGTGGTTCGGACTCATTCCTGAGAACACACAAGAAGAAAAAGATCGAGAGTCAGACCTGGTTGTGCATGTCAACCACTGTCTCGGGAATTCGCAAGACGGCTGGTGGTCGCAGAATGCAAGCCCACGTCACGGCCGATCTCTGAGAGACTATAGATGTGACCAGCCGTTCGACAAACCGCTTACTCCCGAGAGCAAGATCTGCCCCTATTCCTATAACACGTGAACGGAACGGAGCGTGCCGCACAATCAATGCGCGTCATCTGACCGGGTCTTTCCAAGGAACTGGGAATGGAGATAGATCTGATAGATCAGAATGAGCAGGAACCCACCCACAAACCAGCTAATCCCAGCGGTTAACCCATAGGAATCGGTGGCTGCGTTATAGACGGTGAGGCTGAATGTTAGATCCGTCGATGAGACCAAGATATACGGATGCATGCCGAAAATCACGCTGGCGAGCATGAGAAAAATAAAAACACAAGACGCAAGAAATGCAGAGAGATCGCGCCGGCAAAGCCTGAAATATAGGCTGTATCCCAGAGCAATGACCCCGATCACCGGCGTAAGGTACACCCCGGGGTGACGGGAAAAGTTGAGACTCAAGTTTGGTTGGACCATTGGCACAGCCATCACGGTCAACGCCGTGCACCCTGCTGACACCCACCCGAGAATCCAGGCGGCCGAGACGGCCCGTTCATACAGAACGCCTTCAGTTTTCATGACGAGGTAATTCGCGCCATGGAAGGCCAGAACCACCGCGCTGGTCAGCCCCAGTAGCACAGTGAACCAATCAAGGATTCCAGGATCCGATCCAGGCTGAAAGTTCGTCCAGAGGGGAACAAAAAAATACCCATCTCGATTGAGGGGCACTCCTCGGATTAGATTTCCCAATGCCGTGCCGAATACAATCGCCAGAAGCAAACTGGAGGTGGTAAAGGCCGTATCCCAGGCTTGCTTCCACAACACATGGTCGACCTGAGCCCGTAATTCCAACGCCAAACCACGAAAGATGAGCAGCCACAGTACAAGGATGAGTGCGAGATAGAAGCCGCTGAATCCGGACGCATAAGCCTTGGGATAGGCAAAAAACAGCACGGCGCCGGCCGCGATCAACCACACCTCGTTCGCATTCCACACTGGACCGATAGAGGTGAGTGCCGTTCGCCGCTCCGCTTCGGTCCTGGCAACGAACGGATAGATAATGCCGACGCCAAAATCAAAGCCATCCAAGACCACATACATGGCCAGCATCACGGTGACAATGATAAACCACGCGGTTTCCGTTTCCATTTAATGGCCTGGTCCCTGAGGAACGTGTGTCGTGGGCAAGGCGATTGAGGCAGGCCCCTGTCGAATGAGTTTGCTAACGAGTAAGACAAACAGCAAGCCAAGGAGCAGATACAACCCCAAGAACCCAATCAAGGTGAAGAGGGCATTCCCCGAATGCACGAGCGGTGAGGTGC
>JAOUHD010000037.1 GCA_029865345.1 Nitrospira sp. | reverse complement strand
CGCCTCTTGGACCGTGGCGATCAGGTGATCGGCCTCGACAATATCAATGACTACTACGATGTACGATTGAAACAGGCTCGGCTCGCCCAGTTGACGCCGCACGAACGATTTAGCTTCGTCAAACTCGATCTCGCCAACCGACAAGGGATGCGAGACCTCTTTGCCGACACACCCATACGGCGGGTCGTCCATCTCGCAGCCCAAGCAGGCGTGCGCTATTCCCTCATCAACCCTCATGCCTATACAGAGAGCAACATCGAAGGCTTCATGAATATTCTGGAAGGCTGCCGGCACAGTCAGGTCGAGCATCTCGTCTATGCGTCATCAAGTTCCGTGTACGGCGGCAACACGCATATGCCGTTTTCCGTGCATGACAATGTGGACCATCCGGTCTCACTGTATGCCGCCAGTAAGAAAGCCAACGAGCTGATGGCTCACTGTTATGCGCATCTGTATCACCTGCCTTGCACAGGCCTTCGTTTTTTTACCGTCTATGGACCCTGGGGACGCCCCGATATGGCCCTCTTCATCTTTACGAAGGCCATTTTGGAGGGCCAACCGATTGAAGTCTTCAATCACGGCAAGATGAAACGCGATTTCACCTATGTGGACGACATCGTCGAGGGAGTCATTCGGACGCTGGATCATCCTGCGACGGCCAATCCAGCATGGTCAGGAGAGAAGCCAGATCCCGGAACCAGCTCAGCTCCGGCGCGCATCTATAACATCGGCAACCATCAGCCGGTCGAGCTGCTGCACTTCATCGAGGTATTGGAACAATCGCTGGGGAAGAAGGCGGAGAAGAAGCTGATGCCGTTACAGCCTGGAGACGTCCCTGCGACCTATGCCGACATCGATGATTTGACCAACGATGTCGGCTTCAAGCCGACCACACCAGTCGAAGTGGGGATACCCCGTTTCGTGAAGTGGTATCGCGAGTTTTACAGAGCGTGATGGACTCGACCACGTTGTATTAGAAACACCCCACCGGGACAAACCCCCTGCCGAAGAGCTTCGAGAGCGCCATATAGCGAGTATTGTCGTAAAACGAATTGCTTGGCCCTCTCTGATTCTGTCCCGTAATATCCCCGCCATAGGATGGATCCGATCCGAAGAACATCCCTCCACGGGTCTTCTGCACAAGTTGTATCCATTCCATGTATAACGTGCACACTTCGGCCTGTGTCGAGCCGGAAGACGTGTTGCTCGCATGCCAGTCGCGCGCCCAATCCGGCACTTGGCGTCCTCCTGTTCCAGACGTGCGTTCCCGGTAGGAAGGAATCTGATACTGAGGTTCGCCGGCGATCGCGGTTCGGGGAATGGTCGGCATATGCTCCAAGTCAGGCACGACGGAAAGCGGCTTCAGCGCCATGGCACGACAACCAACCCGCTCCTTGTTCGTGTAGATTGAACTGCCATCCGTTTGGGGACAGTCCCAAGTCGTCCCCGATCCGGACTCGATATCTGAGAATGCCGGAGCAGCGGAAAAGACCGCCAGTAGCGCAGCGAAGAAAGGGAACATCTGCGTCGGCCGCATGGGGCACCTCCAAATCCGGTGGCGAAGGCACCAATACCTTGTCACTCGGGATTATTCCTGTGAAACCGTACCGACACACCCTACTCAATACTTTATTCTTTGGTCTATGCCTCTTTAGGGGGAGCACTCCATGACTGGAGCGGCTTGGCCACGATTGCTCAACTGATCAGGACCAGCAAGAAATACGGCGGATTCCTGATTCGGACATTCATCGCCACGCACCGGAGACCGGCGGAATCGCCCTCACTCCAAACGCCGAATGAGTGCCTTCCCAAAGAAAAGAGCATAGGAACCTGCGGCTGTGCCTTGTCCCACGTACAAACCTCAGGTATCCTGCGTATCCGCCGATTAGCCGAAAGGACGTGCTGTGACGATGACAGGCTCAAGCCTCAACAGATCATCGGATTGCCTCATGCCGAATCGGCGTCAGGCAAAACAAACAACGAGATACAACTCGTTATGACGGACTACAGCGTACTCGGCAATTTACTGCTGATCTACACCGTCTCCATCGCTGTGGTGTTTCTGTTTCATCAATTCCGACTGCCGTCCATCGCCGGGTTTCTCGTCGCCGGAGCGTTGATCGGCCCTCATGGGCTCAATCTAATTTCTGACATCGCGACGGTACAAGTGCTGGCGGAAATCGGCATCGTACTGCTTCTGTTTACTATCGGTATCGAATTCTCGCTGAGGCAACTGACATCGCTTCGTCGGCTGCTCCTGATTGCCGCTCCAATCCAAGTCGGGGGAGTCATCGTGATCACGTGGCTCGGCGGGATGCTGGTCGGGTTACCGGCCTCACAGGCGATCTTCTGGGGATTTCTGCTCTCGCTGAGCAGCACGGCTATTGTGTTGAAGGCGTTGGCCGCCAACGGAGACAGCGATTCTCCTCACGGACGAGCCACCATCGGCATTCTGGTCTTCCAAGACCTGGCCGTCGTCCCCATGATCTTACTGACACCCATTCTAGCCAGTCCCGATGGGGGCACGCTGACGCCCGTGCTGTTCTCGTTGGGCAAGTCTCTGGTGGTGGTCGCGTGCATCGTCGCGGCTGCATGGTATGCGGTCCCGAAACTCCTCGAACACATCGTTCGCAGCCGAAGCCGGGAACTCTTTCTGTTGACCATCATTGTTATGTGCCTCGGCATTGCTTGGTTGACCTCTCTCGGCGGGCTCTCACTTGCTCTCGGAGCGTTCATCGCTGGACTCGTGATTTCCGAATCGGAGTACAGCCACCAAGCCATTGCCGAAGTGCTGCCCTTTCGCGACAGTTTCAACAGTCTGTTCTTTGTCTCGATCGGCATCCTGATGGATTGGCGGATTCTGCTGGAGTATCCGCTCGTCGTGACCGGTGTGTTACTCCTCGTCCTGCTCGTCAAGTTTATCGCTGGAACGGGAGCCGTCTTAGCAGTCTCCATCCCACCCCGATCCGCCGTCATGACCGGCATTGCCCTCGCGCAGGTGGGTGAGTTCAGCTTTATCCTGGCACAAGTCGGCCTGGAGAATAAGCTCTTGTCCGGACCGCCCTACCAAATCTTTCTGGCGGTCTCGATTTGCTCCATGATCATCACACCGCTTCTGATGCAGTGGTCCCCCCATCTCGCGCGACGCGTTGAGGCCGTGCAACGCCTTCGCCACTGGTTTCCCGGACAGACCACCGCTCATGTACTTGAGGCAGAAGGACGGCATCTTCGCATCAAGGACCATGTGATTATCGTGGGGTATGGGTTGAATGGGCGCAACCTCGCTCGCGTCTTGAGCGAGACGGAAGTGCCGCATATTGCCTTAGATCTGGATGGTGACACGGTGCAGCGCGAGGCTGCCCATGGCTTGCCGCTCTATTACGGCGATGCGACAAACCCGAATGTGTTGCGGCATGTAAAAATCGACGATGCGCGGGTCCTGGTTATAGCAATCTCCGATCCGTTCATGGCCCGCCGGACCGTCCAGGTGGCCCGAGCCTTGAACCCGAAGATTCATATCGTTGTGAGAACCCGTTATTTGCGAGAATTAGAGGAGCTCCATCAGCTGGGTGCAGACGATGTCGTGCCGGAAGAATTTGAAACGTCGATTGAAATCTTTGCGCTCGTTCTCCGCACCTACAACATGCCGCAAGATTTCGTCATGCGAAAAGCGGAACAAGTGCGTCGAGAGGGATACGCGCTCCTCCGCCGGAGTGAGCTTCCCGAACTAGCTCACCACCTTCGCGGCGGAACCCTCGCTGACGTCGAAGTGGAAACCTGTCGAATCGAAGAGGACTCACCGGCCGCGGGAAAGACGATCGTTCAATTGGCGCTGCGGCCACGGACGGGTGCGTCCATCATTGCCTTGACCAGAAGCGGCGTGACGGAATCCAATCCGTCGGAGAAAACCACGCTCCTCGCCGGTGATATCGTGGTCCTGCTCGGAGCACGCGATGAGATCAGACGGGCGATGGGATTTATCGTCGCGACTGAGCGCAAAGGCTAGCGTGAGACAGTTGCAAACGGTTAATTTACGAGCGGCACACGCCTGTTTCACAAACTCAGAGGAACACCTAAAATCTAGAGGATGATGAAAAAGCTCGTCCAGCAAGGCCGCAGCGAGCGAAAGGCTGAAGCGTACGCGGGTAGGTACGTTGAAGCCTTGAGCGATGCGAGAACGACGCTGGAGGGCTTTTGCAAGATCCTCAGCGTACCGTCATGGCTTGGTAGGCCTCATCCAGCGTGCCCGTTTGAATGAGCTGGACCCTCCTGCGAGAGGCAACATCCGTCGAGCTCATCCAGTCCGGCGTGAGTACTTGATCTCGCGGAACGATGATAGCTCGGTAATGCGCGTTCGCGGCGGCCTCGATTTTCACGGGTAACCCACCGACCACATCTAAGCGACCATCTGGTGTGATCTGGCCAGATAACGCCATATCTGATCTAATCACCCCTCCTCGATAGACTGCCATAATCGCCACGGCAACGGCGGCGCTGGCACTCATCCCATCGGTCAAAGAAGTCGCGGAGCGATTCTTGATCGTGATCATCCAATCATGCCCGCTGTCACCCACGGCATGGAGCACGGCACGCACGGCTCGACGGGCTCCCTCTTTCCATTCTTCACCGACGCGGGACCCTCCCCCCAAGTTGACTTCATTGAACTGAATGGTAGGGCCACCTTGCGAGGCAACGTGATCGAGCTGGACTAAGATGTAGTTCACAACACCGGGAAGTCCCTCACCCTGTACGCCCAGAGTCGGAATGGAGACGATGTTGGAGCTCCCGGCATACGCGGGTATCGCGGGCATGGTCGCCAGCATCAGCAGGCACACCAGTCGAAACCACACAGTCAGCTTCGCCACCTCAGTGTCACTCTCTCTTTGAGAGGATGATCAAACGGTTGGCCTGTTTGGACCGATGCCTGATGGGCGGCCTTCAGTTTGTAGTACCATTTCGCCGGCATATCAGCATCACCGAGAAACATCGACGAGGGTTTGTGACGAAGCCCCACGGCCAGGTGCTTCATCGCCCGCTCATCCTGGCCAAGAAACATCTTTGTCAACGTGCGAAAAATAAGATTGCCAAACGGCAGCCAATGGAGCCCCCGCCAATAAGCTGAAAAATCGATGCGACATTCCATATCGGACACTGGCGTGGCCATCAATCGATTGGCCATCCACATCCGTCCACATTGCATCAGCTCCACCCGCTGATTTGGCAACACAAAATCGATGGTGGTCGACAGCGGTCCTCCATAGATTCGCTCCACCCAATGGAACGGCCCACTATTCTTGGCGGGACGATGTGGAATCATCCGGAAGCCGTTCGGGATCGGTTCAAAGATCTTCGTCTTCTCATGCATACGCGCATCACTGCGCCACCATGAATGGACGTACGGTCCATGCACCGGATCGATGAGACCGATAATGCCGTCGTCCGCGGTACACGTATATGTCAGCGAAATATGGAATGACTGTCGAGGTTCCGATGGAAGTGGCATGCGAGGAGCAGGCGGCAGCGAATTGATGTTCCCGCGTTCGTCGGCCAGGTACAGCCAAATCATGCCGTCCGTTTCTTCAGCCGGATAGGTTGTGACGCCGATCTTGTCGGTTTGTAGCCCCCCCTGTTCGGGGATGGCAGGGATGCACCGGCAGCGCCCCTTCATGTCGAACTGCCATCCGTGATACGAGCATTCCACTCGTTCACCGTCAAACCGGCCGAATGACAGAGGCATGCCACGGTGCGGGCAGATATCGCGCATCGCCGCAAGGCCACCGGTTCGATCGCGACAGAGGACGATCGGCAGCCCCAGCATCTGCAGCCCCTTCATCGTGCCCTGGCGCAGAGTATGGCTCGGGACAGCTGGGTACCAAAAGCCAAAGAGTGGAGCGCTCCTGGAAGACACAACTTCGGGTGATGGTTGTTCGATCATGAGGGTCATTCGAGATCGGGAGGACACTCGCAAGACGGGTCTAGCACAATGGATTCTGACTATAACGAGGGGATGAAGATAGGTCAAGCAATGCGTACACCGTCGTGCAATAACTCAGTTCCTTGACACCCCGAAGGATCACATACTATTCTCTTCATGCGCAGAACTTGAAAGAGTCACGAGGTGAGATCATGATTGCCACACAGATAGAGCCGACGGCGACGTTAGCACAACTGCAGGAATCCAAGCCCGATCGAGTGACGATCGTGTTGTTGAGTGGTGATCTCGATAAGGCCATGGCGGCTTTTATTATCGCCACGGGCGCCGCTGCGATGGGTATGCGTGTGACTATGTTTTTTACCTTTTGGGGACTGAATGCGATTCGACGAAGGGGCGCCACGAGTTCAGCCAAAGATTGGCTTCGGCGGATGTTCGGGCTGCTCAACAGAGGCGGGGCCGATACGCTTCCGTTATCCCGATTCCACTTCGGTGGGTTGGGGACGAAGATGATGCAGACGGTGATGAAGCAAAACCGGATGCCCGGTGTGCCTGAGCTGATGCAAACGGCCCTCGAACTGGACGTGCGGTTCATCGCCTGCACGACGACGATGGGCCTCATGGGTATTACCAAGGACACCTTGATCGACGGTATCGATCAGTTCGCCGGCGTGACCACATATCTGGCGGAAGCCAAACAGGGCAGTGTCAATCTGTTCATTTGAATCGTCCACTGAAGCGAGGGTGCTTTCATGATGCAGGCCGATGTCAAACTCGACACCTTGGGATACTTTTGTCCCATGCCGATTATTCTCACCTCCAAGAAAATTAAAGAATTGGCCTTGGGACAGGTGCTGGAAGTCGTCTCCGATGATGAAGGCATCAAAAAAGACATGCCGGCTTGGTGTGAAACCACGGGGCATCAAATGATGGGTCTGGAAGAGGAACAGGCCAAGTCTGGCCGTATCTATAAGGCGTTCGTAAAGAAGACGAAATAGCCAGCTCCCGTCAGAGAACGACGATTAAGCCAAAAGCCGGATGATCGGTCATCGATCCTCCGGCTTTTTCGTTGACACGTGCTAGACCCTCTCTAGACCCTCTATGGATCGACTCGTCGAGTGCGTTCCTAACTTCAGTGAAGGTCGGGATCAAGGAACGGTTCACGCCTTGATCGACGCCGTGACGTCGACAGCCGATGTGATACTGCTCGACCACTCGATGGATGCGGACCACCACCGGTCGGTACTGACGTTCTGTGGCCCCCCGGATGCCATTGTTGAAGCCGCTTTTCGTGCCGTACGGCTCGCGACTGAACTCATCGACCTGCGGACACACGTCGGCGTACACCCCCGGATAGGAGCGACGGATGTGGTGCCGTTTATCCCAATCAGGGGTACGACAATGGAGGACTGCGTCCTGCTTGCGAAGCGACTTGGAGAACGAGTGGGGCGTGAGCTGGGAATCCCCGTTTTCTTGTACGAACGTGCCGCAGGCCATGCCGACCACGCCCCATTGGAGTCAGTCAGGCGTGGAGGGCTCGAAGGCCTGGCGTTCCGGATGGAGTCAGACCCCGATTGGATTCCCGACTTCGGTCCCCCTCGACTGCATGAACGCGCGGGAGCAATCGCCATCGGCGCCCGGCCTCCGCTGATCGCCTACAACGTGAACCTCTGCTCGAGGGACGTTGAGCAAGCCCGGTCCATCGCCAGAGCCGTCCGTCACTCAAGCGGCGGGTTGCCCTCCATCAAAGCGATTGGTGTAGAGCTATCCAGTCGCGGTATGGTGCAGGTCGCCATGAATGTGACCGATTACCTCGTGACACCCATTCTGACTGTGTTTCAGCGCGTCAAGGCCGAAGCTGCGACACGTAATATAGATGTGGCGGGGAGTGAATTGATCGGCCTTGCTCCTCAAGCGGCATTGGACCAGGCAGCCGCTGCCTCGTTGCAGCTCGATCGATTGGATTCCAGGCAGATCCTCGAAACAAGAATCGACGAGGCGATGCGCAGCAAGCACGAACCGGCGCACCCCCTCTCACATTTCCTGGCCGCCGTTGCTGACGCCAAACCGGCGCCAGCCGGTGGCAGCGTTACGGCATTCGTGGGTGCCCTGGCGGCTTCCTTGGGGGTGATGGGAGCACGCTTCGCTGGACAATCGGACAGAGAACAGCGCTTACTCGAATTGAGCCGGCAGCTCCATCAACTCGTTCAAACAGATGCAGAGGCCTACAATGGACTGATGGATGCGTACAAGATCCCAAAACACCATCCTGATCGCCATCAGGCGATTTTGATTGCGCTCCAACGGGCTACGGAAGTACCGTTAGAAATCATGGAGCTGTCCTGCGAGGTTGCGCGGTTGCTCTATGCGTTACGCGAGGGAGCGAAGCCAACCATCCTGTCAGATCTCACGGTAGGGCTGACTCTGGCTATCGCCGCAGCCCAAGCGGGTCTTGTTACGGCCAATACAAATATAAATACTCAGGAAAATCATAATCTTATAGAATCTATACGACTCAGAATTGTAAAGGCCACAGAAAGCCTTGAGGAACTCAGGGTGTTGTGCTAGACTCCGGCGCCGAATGATTGAAAACCGTAAGCAGCAGGCTCACTTGGCCTGAGAAAGTCGAAAATCACGGGGATGGAAATCAAGGTCTTCAACAACAACGTTGAAAAAGCACTGAAGGTTGCCAAGAAGAAGCTCGCCGGAGAAGGTCTGTTCCGTGAGCTGAAGCGTCGCCGTTTCTACGAGAAGCCCAGCGTGCGAAAGAAAGCGAAGCAACGCGAAGCTCAACGACGCCGTCAAAAGTGGTTGTCAAAGCGGAAGCCTGAGTAGACACGGTCTTCCGCTCCTCCCACCAGCCTCCCCTCGTTTACGACCATTTACATGCGTCAGCAGCAAATCCATGCCGCTATCCGCATAGTCAAGCGGGAGATTTGTCGATGGCCAGAACCGGTCGTCGGGGTCGTAGCCAAGGAATCGAACTGCGATCCCTTTCCCATCCTCATATCCACCCTCCTCAGTTTGCGAACCAAAGATAAAACGACAAGGGAAGCCGGCGACCGACTCTTCGCCCTGGCTCGCACACCGGCAACCATGTTAGAGCTGCCGCTGAAGAAGGTCGAACAGGCAATTTACCCGGTCGGGTTCTATCGGACAAAAGCCAAATCGATTCACCAAATCTGCCGCCGCCTGATCGATGAGTATGGCGGGAAGGTCCCGGACTCCATCGATGAACTGCTCACCTTACCAGGAGTCGGTCGGAAAACGGCGAATCTGGTGGTGACGCTTGGATTTGGCAAGCCGGGAATCTGTGTAGATATTCACGTCCACCGAATCAGCAATCGATGGGGTTATATCGACACGAAGACGCCGGAAGCATCAGAAGATGCCCTCCGGCGCAAGCTCCCGAAACAATACTGGATCATTTACAATGATCTCCTCGTCCCCTATGGGCAGAACCTATGCCTACCGGTTTCACCGCGGTGCAGCACATGCAAGTTGGCGGACATGTGCGATCGCGTGGGGGTCACGAAATCACGTTAGGTGTAAGCAGTGAGGGATGGAGTAAAGGCTATATGAAGAGCTTCGTTTCGGCCTCAGCGGTCAGGGAAAGGATAGCTGGCAGACCCATCACCTCGTCAACATTCCTTTCGACCGCGCTGGCATCCACGCCCATGTATTCCAAGCCGGCGCTGCAGGCAATCAGCCGAAGTGTCCCCACATGCTTGGCATCTTGGAACATCTCCGAGATCTTCGGCACCTTTTTCTCTTTAAGCAACCGAGCGACTTCCTCAGCCGACTCGGCATATTCCAGCGGGAAATCAATCTGATCGATCTTCCCTTCGGCGAGTTTTTTGATCGTCCAAAATAGCAAGACGATGATCACGTCTTTGCCCATCGCCGCAGCCGTCATCCCCAGCGTCGCGACCTGATGCAGCTTATCGTACGTGGCGTTGTGGGCGAAGATGACGAATTTCGGCTTCGTCGACATAGTCATTTCTTTTGCGCTCTGACTGTCACGCTATTCACGTAGTCGGTAATCGCAGTATCGACTTCATCCGACGGCATGGGGCAAGGAAGTATACCGATTCACATCGGGGCTCCATGCGGGATGATTATAACGTTCGGGTACGATCGCGTAAACCCAAGACTGCTCCTCTGTTCACCTTGAGGGGGTCATGGACTCAGTGCTAGGATGCCGACCGATGGACGGACTCCTTTCAACAATTCAGCAATACATTTCGACGGACACGCTCGTGACCCTGACGGCCCTGTCGATTGTCTTTTTTGTTGGCTCATTGATCGCCATCCCGTTCATCCTCGTCCGACTCCCGACGGACTTTTTCGACATCCGGGTGCCGCGCCCCTGGATGGAGGATCATCACCCCGTGCTACGGGGACTGGGCCACCTGGCCAAGAACGTGGTGGGCGTCATCTTTCTGTTTGCAGGCTTCTTGATGCTGTTCCTGCCAGGCCAGGGCATCCTCACGATGTTGATCGGAGTGACAATGCTGGACTTCCCCGGCAAGCGCAAGTTAGAAGCAAAAATGATCGGACAGCCTGCTGTCCTGAACACCATCAACAGCATGCGTCAGAAGTTCGGAAAGCCGCCGCTCACGATCGCACCGGACCTTTAAGCCAGGATTGAGATGAAAGGACTGGGGATTACGATCTCTCATGGACTGATGCCCCTCTCGGCCCTTAGTCCTCAGCCCTCTACAAGACGATTTCGATAACCGGCAACACCCATGACATCGCTGCAAACTGACAGGCGCCCCACCCTCTATCTGATTGACGGCAGCGCCTATATCTATCGCGCCTTCTTTGCACTGCCGGCGCTCAATAATTCCAAAGGTCTCCAGACGAACGCGGTCTATGGATTCACGACCACGCTGCTCAAAATCATCCGTGAGCACAAGCCGGACGGGCTTGCTGTGGCTTTTGACGAAAAAGGCCCGACGCTCCGGCACGAAGAATTCAAGGAGTACAAGGCGCAGCGCCCGCCGATGCCCGACGGGATGAAGGCCCAGATTCCCTATATTCATCGCGTGGTGGAAGCACTGAATATTCCAGCGGCCAGACAGGCCGGCTACGAGGCCGATGATTTGATCGGCACGTTGGCTCGGCAGGCGGAGCAGGCTGGCTACGACGTCGTGATCGTCACCGGCGATAAAGACATGCTTCAGCTCGTGACCTCACATGTCCGCATCTACGACCCGGTCAAGGATAAGTGGTCCAGCAACGCGGAATGTATCGCCAAGTTCGGCGTTGAGCCTGGCCGTGTCATCGAAGTGATGGGCCTGATGGGCGACGCGAGCGACAATATTCCCGGCGTGAAGGGCATCGGTGAAAAGACCGCTATGAAACTCATCGCACAGTTTGGGACAATCGATGAGCTGCTACGCCGCCTGGATGAGGTCACGCCCGCCCGCATCAAGGCTCTCCTTTCTGAACAGGCGGACCAGGCTCGGCTCAGCCGGAAACTGGCAACCATCGATATACAAAGCCCGGTGGAGTTTCATCCCGAATCCTACCGGATCAAGTCGCCACATGAGGAGCCACTCGCCGAGCTGCTACGCGAGCTAGAATTCACCTCTCTCCTCAAAAGTCTCCAGCCATCGCCGAAACCCCTAGAAACGGCGACCCATGAGACCATCATCATCGAGGATGAAACAGCCGCAAAGCGATTTGTCGACGGTGTATCGAAAGGCGGGCCACTGGGCCTGCACTGTTTGTTGGCTGGACAACCAAGCGTCCATACCGACGTCCTTGGCCTGGCCCTCTCAACCGGCAACCAAACGGCGTTCATTCCGATCGACGTCCATGCCTACATGCGAACGATCATCGAACTGCTGCATGATCACACTCATACCAAGACCGTGCACGATCTGAAATCGACGTTGCTGGCGTTCCATCGCATCGGGATCACCTTGGCACCCCCATACGTGGACACCATGATCGCGGACTATTTACTCAACCCGAACCGCCGCGACCATAGCCTCGACACGATCATGTTGGAACGGCTCGGTGAACGACTTGGATCAGGCAAGCAGGAGAAGGCCCAACCACAGTCGCTGTTCGAAGTCGATACCGGATCTCGCGAGGAAACCGCGGAAGCCGCTGCTGCCCTGGCCAAGCTCGAACCAATCCTCATTGAACGGTTGACGGATCAGGGGAGCGTCAAACTCTTCACCGACGTCGAGATGCCGCTCGTCCCGGTCCTGGCCGACATTGAGCGGAATGGGTTCTTGCTCGATGTCGACGGCCTCCACGGGTTGAGTCAAGAGCTTGAGCGAGAGCTCGACCGCATGATGGAAACTATTGCCAGAGTGGCCGGAGGCGAATTCAACATCAATTCGCCGAAACAACTCGCGACGGTCCTCTTTGAGAAGCTTGGCCTGAAGCCCCTGCGGAAAACGAAGACCGGCTATTCGACCGATGAAGACACCCTTACCCAACTTGCCACGCAGCACGAATTACCAGATCAGATTCTCAGCTATCGAAGTCTGAGCAAGCTCAAGTCGACCTACGTGGATGCGCTGCCGGAACTGGTACATCCGGAGACAAAACGGCTCCACACTTCCTTGAACCAGACCGTCGCCGCAACCGGACGGCTCTCCTCCACCGATCCGAATCTCCAAAACATTCCCGTGAAAGGCGACTATGGCCTCCGCATCCGCGAAGCCTTCGTCGTACCAAAAGGCCATGAACTCCTCTGTGCCGACTACAGCCAGATCGAGCCACGCATCCTTGCCCATCTTTCACAAGATCCACGTCTGCTCGCCGTCTTTGCCAAGGGCGAGGACATCCACATGGCCACGGCCATGGAAATCTTCGGCCTACCCTCCAGTCAGATCACCAGAGACATGCGCCGCGCGGCCAAGACCGTTGTCTTCGGCATTGTCTACGGTATCAGCCCGTTCGGTCTTTCTCAGAACCTCGGCGTACCCCAGGCCGAGTCGAAGAAATACATCGATACCTTCTTTGAGCGCTTCGCAGCTGTCCGGGCCTTGATGGACCGAAACATCGCCGAAGGACGAGAGAAAGGCTACACCACCACCATCCTCGGCCGCCGCCGACCGATTCCTGAGTTGCAGAGCGGCGATCCAGCCCAACGGGGATTCGGCGAACGCATGGCAGTCAACAGCCCCATCCAAGGTTCCGCCGCGGACTTGATCAAAGTGGCCATGATCAACGTGCACAAGAAACTCCATGAGGAGCTGCCGCACGTGAAAATGATCCTCCAAGTCCACGACGAACTGATCTTCGAAGTGCCGGATCACGATCTGGAGGAAGCGAAACAGCTGGTGAGACAAGAGATGGAAGGTGTCGGCAAACAGTTGGGCCTATCGGTGCCGCTCAAAGTAGATCTGGGCGTCGGCAAAAACTGGCGCGTCGCGCATCCGTAGTATGGAAAGATCGATGAGCAAATACGAGATAGTCCTCTACTGGAGCAAGGACGATCACGCCTTCATCGCCGAAGTACCGGAGTTGGCAGGCTGTGCAGCGGATGGCACCACATACCAAGAAGCGCTGGCGAACGTGGAAATTGTTATCCGGGAATGGATCGAAATAGCCAAGAAACTCGGTCGCCGTATTTCTGAACCCAAGGGCCGCTTGAAATTCACCTGACATCTGCTGTTGATGGCAGGAACTACCCAAGCAACCGTACAGCCTGAAGGATTTGAATTCCTGCGCCCCGTGCTTCTTGAAAGCGTTGCTCAATGCGCTCTACCTTGATGACAAGCTCACTCCCCGCTACAAGATTCTCTCCGGTTGCTTCGATAAATTTCGCATCGACAATGCTGCGGCAGTGAACAATTAAATGCCGCTCCTGAAAGAGAGCCAAAATTCCCAAATTTTTCATAAGGGATTCTTGATCGCCTTCGGCTCGCAAAAGTGCTTTCAACGCGCTCTTGACACCTTTCATTTCTAACCCGACAGTTTCAGCGTGGAGGTCTCGGATAAGAACTTCTACGGCTCCCCAAAGAAGGACCGTACCTTGCCTAAGCAATTCCCTAGCAACTTTAGCAAAGTCATCGTTTTGCAGATGACTGCCAAGTACGTCGAAGATTTGGTTGCCACAAAGTTCTGGGTTTGAACGAATTTCTTCTTGTAGGCGTTGCCTGGCTAAAGTGGCAAGCTCTTGCTCTCTTGATTCATCAATCGTGTCGTCCATACCAGCTCCAACCAATCTTGCCTTCTCTCTAAATATTTCAGCTAAATGAAGCGAATGAAGTCGCGCATTATAAATACCCGTCGACACAAGGGTGAATGGTAGCGTTACAGTGCTAGATGCTGCTGCCAGGTTATGTCGAAAAGCACTAGCGATGTGTAAATTCTGAGATGAACATGTCCTTATTTCATCATCTAGAGGCTGATAGTACTCGCCAGAATCAGGCGCAAAAACGCACATCTCTGCGACCTGGTTCCGTTTGTGTTTCGAGTGTTCCATTGCAAGCTGCCGAAAAACTCGTGTTGAGCATGCCGAGATGCCCTATCTGCTGTCCATGCCCATCCACGACTCCTTGCTGACGAGGTGACCTAATCCTGAAAAGACGCTTCCGGATTCCCCGTGGGTAGGGTGCCAGCATAATATGGTCGGCCACGGGGGGATCGACCATGCAAGACATCGCATTCTGTCAGTATCTGCTTGACCTCCAGTCGCCGTAGACCGAAAAACAAGAAAGGGTGTCGAAAGTCTTTTCTCACCATCGCTCTGGGCAAGGGATCGACACGTTCAACGCATGAAGTCCAACACCCAGGGGATGCGATGGAGCCGGATATCAACTACCCCGCTTTTCTCATTTCCCCCGCAAGCAACTCGTTAATGAGCGATTGATAGGGAACGCGGCGTTTGGCTGCGATCAACTTCAGCCAGCGAAGGCGCATGAATTGGGGGCAGCATGACTATTGGCCTACAAGCGAGACAACCTTCGTCGCATGCAGGGATGCCGCTTCGCTGGTAATCAGATACATCGACACGAACTTCTCACCTGACGAACTTCGGCAAGCAAGCCGGCTCACCCAGCGACTCTTCACCACTCCGCCCCCAGCCGATCCACCACGATCTCGTGCACCACCGCGTGTTTGCTGAGCCTGGCCAAATAGACAGCCGTCTCGGCAATGTCGAACGGGCTGATCTTTTCGCTCCGCTCGATTTCGTCCGGCGAGGCATCGACCAAGTTGTCCGCGACTCCGGCAGGACAAATCGCGCTCACCTTGATGTTGAACGACCGGCCTTCGTCCGCCAGCGACTTGGTTAGCGCCATGATGCCGTGTTTAGAGGCGCTGTAGGTCCCCGTTCCTGCCCAGGCTTGCACACCGGCCACGCTCGACATGTTGATAATGAGCCCGCCGCCCTGTTTCTTCATCTGTGTGAATCCAGCTCGGCAGCAGAAGAAGGTGCCGTAGAGATTCGTCTTCATCACTTCGTGAAACGAGTCGGTCGTCGTGGCGGCCAGCCGTCCGCCGCCGCCGATGCCTGCATTGTTGACGAGAATGTCGATCCGTCCGTACTTCTCGACCGACTCCTCGATCAGCCTTTCTACCTGGCGTTCGTCGGACACGTCCGTCTGAATCGCCCAGGCTTCCCCACCGTGCGTCTTGATCTGCGCGACGGTCTGCTCGCAAAGCCTCAGCCGCCTGGCCGTGACCACCACCTTCGCCCCTTCTTCGCCGAATCGCAGCGCGATGGCCTTCCCGATGCCGCTACTGCTGCCGGTGACCACCGCGACTTTCCCCTGCAGCCGATTCATAGAGGCTTCTCCTTCTGTAATTCGTACCAGTTGCGTGTCCCCATCTTCTTTCGTACGGCGCGCCCCCTATTTACTGCTTTACTGCACCATCACTTCTTCCCACACACGAATTTCCACACTGATTGCGCCATGGTCTCCCGTGGAATGGGTGCCCAGTGTGACTCACCTGACTTCTTGTAGATCGAGTGACCGGTCCCCATATTTCCGGCAAACCGCTCAATGGCCACCAGTCGAAAGCGCTTATTCACACAGTCGTGTTCTTCCTGGGCGCGAGTGGAGAGGAACGTGCTGAACCCTCTGGTCTGGGCCGTCTTGAGATCATCCAACACCCAGACGCTGACCACGTCACCATTCCGGCTGATCGTCTCGGACTCGACATAGACCTTCGCCTTGTCGTTCCGATCGACGAGAAGCCATTCAGCGCACAGTGGTGCCACACTCCATAGCTGCAGCAGCGCGAGTGCAAGGAGAATTCTGGAAGATCCTTGGAAGCAGGCACGAGCAGAGGACATGCCTCACCATACCTTACGCATGTTGAGAGGACAAGAACGGGTGTCGGAAGTCTTTTTCTCACCCTGACCGGTAATCTGATGGTGCGCTATCAGCACATGCCCCGGGAACTTGGTGAGGGTGAGCAATCCGGAGCTCGCACTCACCCTGTCCTATGATTTTTCCGCAATCGACGTGAGCACCGCGTGGATGTGGGCGTCTGCGGAATCTGGGATGGGAGAATATTTTATACGGTTGAGATAGGATCCAGCCATCCATGAAACAGGTCTTCGTGTCTCAAAGCTTGATCGAAGTCGAAATGCGCAAAGAGTGGCTGGAGCAGGCCGGCATTCGTTGCACGATCAAGAATCAGCGCATCTCGGGCCTTGCCGGAGAGATTCCCTTTACGGAGACGTTCCCGGAGGTGTGGGTGCTCGACGATCAGGATTACGATCGGGCGCGTCAATTACTTGAGGAAGAAACCGAGCTGCCGCCGTCGAGCCAAGACTTCTGGATATGCCCAGGATGCAGCGAGCATCACGGCGGCTCGTTTGGAGCCTGTTGGAAATGCGGCCAAGAAAAGCCGGCGGCGTGATTTTCTCTTGAGTATGAGAACGAACGGGCGCATGGCGCATCCATAACTCACAACAAAGCGAGGCACAATATGCTGACAATACGTCTTTCAGTAGCGTGGGTGATCGCAGGCGTCAGTCTCAGCGCGTTGGGATTCCTGCTTCTGATGGGGCAGCCGTTCACAGCGAAGGCCCAAGAGCCGAAACGGTTTCAGTACAAGATCGTCGAGGTGCTGCCCGACACCCAGAATATGCAAACCAAGCTGAATGAGTTTGGAGCAAGCGGGTGGGAACTCGTGGCCGTGTCGATGGGGGACATGACTGAGCCGAGGCTGATCTTTAAGAAGTGATAGCGGAAGGAGATCGGTTTACCGCTGACACTCAAAGTGGATCTCGGCGTCGGCAAAAACTGGCGAGGCGCGCATCCGTAAGCTAAGAGCTTACTCCATTCCATTATTCCTAAAGGTGTGAATGTTGTACGACATTTTCATCTGTCATGCATCCGAGGACAAAGACTCTTTTGTCCGTCCTCTAGCACAAGCATTGCAAACCTCACATGTCGCGGTCTGGTTCGATGAATTTTCTCTGCAGTTGGGGGATAGCATCCGCCGGTCTATCGACAAAGGACTGCGTCAATCACGATTTGGCATCGTGGTTCTCAGTCCTGCATTCTTTGAAAAGAACTGGCCGCAATACGAGCTAGATGGTCTTGTTGAACGAGAAATGAAAGGCAACGACAAAATCATTCTGCCTCTATGGCATGGTATTACCCATGATCATGTCATGCAGTACTCCCCCGCCCTTGCAGGGCGGAAAGCCGCGTCATCAGAGCGAGGCATTCGTGAGGTTGTGAATGAAATTCTCGAAGTAGTCCGGCCACAAGGCAGCCCACTAATTGTCGCCAGGGATATGCTGCTGGAACGGGGAATCACCCCTCCAGTGATCACGGATCAGTATTGGCTTGAAGTGGTTGAAGCTTCCAATCGTGTTCCTGGCTTTGGACCTGTCATACCAGAGGATTCGGGATGGAACAGGTGGAGCTTCCCATTGCCTCCAAAGGACTCAGGAGCGGAAGGGTGGGGGGAACGATTAGCATGGACTGCAATGCAGATGGACTGGGTGAAAACTGCCGACAACGTACCCATTACTCCTTTGACTCCTCCCAAGAACGTATTGGAATTTATTTCTAGCCTTCCAGGACTTTTTGAGACATGTCGCGACTACGTCAGATTGCTCATCGAATATGCCCCGCAACTCAGCATTCCAGGTTTTGGGGGTGACTTGGAAGATGCAATTGAACAAGAGTACCAAAAGTCTTGCGCCGAAGCAGAAAATCGGCGACGACAAGATTCTCTCTCTGGTACTGCACTTACCATCAACAAGAAAACCCCTTTGTGCGCTGAAGAATGGGCCTTGCGACATCCTACATTTGGCAACTATGAGCCAGCTTACGTTACGAATGCCTATTTCAGCGGAGGTATGTTTGGCCCTTCTGTGTCACCCTATAGCGACACAGATCACGCTTTTTGGTTATTGTCCTCGGCCAGCTGTTGGCTCCCGAAAAAGGCCCACTCCTTCTTGCTTGAAGGAATGAAGAACTGGCGTATCTGGCCATGGGGCGATCTTGGACTGGATAAAGGTGGAGATTGGAAGAGCAATGGCACACTTATTCGGGCCCTTCATGCAGGAGCAGAGGGAAAGCCATTCAAGTGGTCAAGGCCTATAAAGGATGACGTCTTACATCGAGTCGAACTAGCCGTTAAAACTTTGAAGCTTCCTGACTCCCCTGAACACATCATGGAACTTTTCATTAATCATGATTTCCCCCAAGAATGGATTAAAGAAGCGATGAAGAGGAGAAAGGCGCAATCTAGCGGGAATGGGAAGAGACATAGAGGGAGAGAAACAGATACTGTTCCGAAAAATCGCCAGTAGGTTTCGATGTTAAGGCTTGCCATCGGGAAGAACGTTCCTCGTGCATGGGCCAGGCGTTCGTAATCGCGGGCAGGCCTGTCTATTGCCTTACAAGTGCATTTTGCACAGCTCAGCTCGTCTTGGAAGCCTTCACTATATTTCTTTCAAAGTCAGACCGGCCGAGGGAATTGGCGAGTGCGCCAGCGATCTGTTTCAGCTGAATCGCGCTACCCCATCTAGTGGCCACCTTAGAGCTTTCCCAACATTTCCGCCAATGTCTGAACCGTTTTCAGAATATTCCTCTCCGAGCGATTGTTCACTAAGACAGCGGTCCTGTGCTCAGCAATCATCAAACATCCGAAGCTGGTCCGGATGCGGGGTCCCTCGTCTCCACGTCAGAGGCGCGGGCTCTTTCTTGAGTTTGGCGGAAGGTGGGCTTGATGCCAGTAAGGCTTGCGCAGAGATCCATGGTCCAATCAGGTCGAAGTGGGCTAGATCTGTTTCTCGAAGGTTCAAGCTCCACTCCGAACCAAGTCTTTTCCTTGTTCCCGCTGGACGACTCAGGTACCGCAACTGAAAGAACCACTCCCCTGACAAGCTTGTCCCAACCCGATGAACAATGGCGATAAGACCCCTCCGGTCACCGGCTGTTTGCAGGAGGTAGACCCCGATAGCAATCTCTTCACGATCTATCATGTAGCCGATGGTTACACGAGTATTGACCGAAGGTCAAGCGAGAGTGTTAAAGGAAGGACCTCCTCTCATCATCCGCATTAAGGTCAAGGCAAACTTGGCAGCAGGAGCTGAATTCTTGACTCTCTGTTGGGCTGAGCCTAGGCTTTAGACCAAGCGTCAAGGGAGAAACTGATGTCGACAGCAAAGAAACAAGCGCTGGAGATGGTGAAGAAGTTGCCAGAGAACGTGACGTGGAACGACATCATGTACGAGATTTACGTCCAGACAAAAATTGAAACCAGTATTCAGGCTGCGGATGAAGGGAACGTGGTGCCCCACAACGCCGTAAAAGGGCGCTTCCTCATGAATAGTCCAAGTTAAGTAGACCGCGTTCTTTGTTGCCGACATCAAGAATATTTGGGTCACCCTCCAATGAAACAAGTCTTCGTCTCTCAAAACTTGATCGAGGTTGAGATGCGCAAGGAGTGGCTGGCGGAGGCTGATATCCCTTGTACCATCAAGAACCAGCGTTCTGCGGGTCTGGGTGGAGAGATTCCCTTTACTGAGGTGTTCCCGGAGCTGTGGGTGCTCCAAGATCAGGATTACGATCAGGCACGTCAGCTACTTGAAGAAGAAACTGAGTTGCCGCCAATGAACCAAGACTTCTGGACATGCTCAGGAAGCGGCGAGCGGCATGAAGGTCAGTTTGGCGTCTGCTGGAAGTGTGGACAGGGAAAGCCCTCGGCGTGATTTTCGCTGCTACCTTCTCCCCCATCCATCACTTCTTCTTGCAGACGAATTTCCAGACTGATTGAGCGAGAGTTCCTCTTGGAATAGGTGCCCAGGCTGACTCGCCTGACTTCTGATACACCACGTCACCAGTTCCCATGTTCCCAGCGAAATGTTCCACTGCCAGCAGCCGAAAGCGCTCGTTCGAACAGTCGTGCTCTTCCTGGGCGCGCGAAGACAAGCATGTCTTGAACCATCGTGTCTGAGCGGTCCTCAGATCATCCAAGACCCTCACGCTCACCCGCTCACCATTCCGGATGATGGTCTCGGAATCGACATAGATCCTTGCCTTGTTGTTTCCATCAACCAAAAACCATTCTGCAAAGACAGGAACCACGCCCAGCAATTGGAACGCAACCAGGATGGAGAAAACCAGGGGAACAGCGCGGAAGAGACAACCAGTGGAGAATAACAATCCGTCACGAAAGAGGAGCTTGTCGAGGGTGGAGCACCACGGCTTAGCTCGTCTGGTCCCTTTGCATCTTCGGCCAACCCTCATAAACGACTGCCCTCCATCGCCGAGGCCTCGGCTCGTCCCCAAAGGCTTTGGCCGACGGGTGGGAGGGCAATCACAATTCCTTGTCGGCATGAGAGCAGTGACGCCACGCATGGGCCGGTGAATGACTGAAGCTCAAGAGCTTATTGTTTGGAGCACGGCACTGGCAAGCATGCCGCGCAGAACACTCGGACCATAGGCGGTCGATCGATTTAGGGTTTCTGGGCGTTTTCCTCTATCCTTTTCAAGCAATCGTTAAATGCCCCTCGCTGTTGGAAAACCGACCAGAATAGTTTGTAACGATTGACCATTTCCAACTGCTCCACGTACTCGTTGCACTGCTTCGCCTTCCAAGCCTCTATATTCTCCGGGGGTGCAGTAACGACCCATGCCCCCCCTACCAAGACCAAAATAGCCAGGGCCACGCTCCCGACGAGTACAATTCCTTTCTTGACGTCCATAAATCCTTCTTTCGCTAGATTAAAAGTCAACGCACCCGCTAAGTCTTGTCTGCCTGAGCCTTACCCGTTGATCATGGTGCCGGAGACCGGGATCGAACCGGTACGGGCCTTTTGAGCCCGAGGGATTTTAAGTCCCTTGCGTCTGCCTATTCCGCCACTCCGGCGCGAGGCGGATTTTAACATAGCGACGATGGTCTACCGCCACTTTTCTCGTTGCCCCGTACCTACCCATTTACTATACCCAGACATCGTGTGCGACAGACTGAATCTGTCACGGGATCGCATGACTGCCGATCGCCTAAGCAAGACTCCAGGAACTTTCATGAAATCCAGCCTGGCCCTGCGGTATAGTAATGAAGAATCTATTTCATCAAGCTCAAGGGTAGCAGTCTGAGAACCAAGGTTTCACAATTTCTCCTCGCTGCCTTCCTCCTCATAACGGCGATGCCGGGTGAAGCGGTGAGCCAAGAGGCGGTGCTCGACATTCTTCCGCTCCGCCCGTTCAGTTTCGACGCAGCCTTCAACCAACAAAACTTTGGACCTAAAAGCAGACTTATCTCCGTTAAAGGCGGATTCACCGCGCTTCGCTATGGTCCCCTTGAAGTGAGAGGGATCTACCAGTATTTCAGTCTTCATAATCCTATTATAACTACTGACCAACATCTTCTTTATGCGAACCCACGTTGGAATAATTTCATCGACGTGTTGGATTTTCCAAGCAGCAAACCCATCAGTCGCATCCTGCGACATGTACTCTTCGGTCCGCTGGAGCATCGGGCGGTACCTTATGTCGGCGCAATGCTGGGAGGTACCTTGCCGGGGCGAGGCGAACTTTCACCGGGCTACCTGTATGGAGGACAGATCGGTGTACGATTTCCTGTCGCTCAGGGATTTTCCGTCGATATGGGACTTCAGTACATGCGATTCGAGATCAATGCCCAGAACAAGTCCGACTTGGCAAAACAATGGCTCTTCACCATCGGCCTTCGGTTTTAAGCCGATGGCACTCATGAGCTATCGAGACATGGAGGATATGAATCGTGCGCGTGTGTGCCGTTAAAAGATTCCATGGCTCGCTTCTCCTGGCGGGGCTCTGCATTCTTCTGCAAGGATGCGGTCTTGTCTATGACGCCGTCGAGCTCATACACCCGCTGAGTCGCGATGAACTGTCCGCGATTTGTGCGCACAGACGGCTACGCGTCGGCATTTCGGTAGAACCGTTTCGTCCGTTTGTATTTCCCGCGGTCTACACGAATGAAGGTATTCGCGTCACAGGTCTGGACATCGAACTGATCCGAGAGGTTGCCGATGCACTCACTGCTCATTGCGGCGAACCAACTCCCATCGTACCGACCTTACATGTCACTCGATTTCCTGATCTGTTCATCAAAATGAACGAGGGGCAGCTCGATCTCTTCGTCTCGTCCGTGAGCGGGACTGTTCCCGGTACAAGGCCGGCCGGCCTCTGGTTTTCGGCTCCGTACCTGCGCGACGACGGAATCGCCGCCATCATCCGAAAGCCAGAGGTGGCAGAGCGTGTGCGGACGCAATTGGAAAAGCAGAACGGGAATTGGGATACGCTCGCAGCCGTCCAAGAAGCCTTTGCCGGCTTAACCGTCGCCGTTCAGAAGGGGCGATCCTCTCACCAGTATGCCAAAGCCAATCTCAAACGGGTTCGCATGGTCATCTGCGATTCGCTTCCCGCCTCCATTGAATCGAAGGATCTGAATATCGATGTCATCCTGACCAACCATTCCATCCTCGAGTATGTAACGAAACGGGTCTGGCAAGAGTGGCACCCACTCACGCAACCGGACGGGTCGCCTCTCCTCCTCACACGTGATGATCTCTCCATCGTGACGAGCGAAGAGCATCGACAGTTACAATGGTTCTTAAACAATCTGCTCTTTCGCTTGGAGGAATCAGGACGATTGAAACAGATGAGAACGCGCTGGATCGAAGCGGAATATGCTCCTACTCGGCGAGCGACGGCAGAAGGGCTGCCGCTTGAGGTGACGCAAGTTCCTGACCATTATGACCAAGGACAATGCCGTCTTGCTGAGAAATGATGAAGAAGCGGAGGGAATACTGATGCGTCTCCTAAAAATCTTTCTACCTCTTGGCTTGGTCTTGGTTCTTCTCTGTCCCCAAAGTGGCTGGTCACAAACTTCCCAGAAGGAGGCCGAACAAACGGCAGCGCTCTTAGCGACCCTCCTCAATGCAGGGCGTGTCGTCATCGAGCAGAACCAACCGCTGATCAACGATTCAGGGAGAGGCGAGAAGGGATTCACACCTGAGGTGTTTGAACGGCTCATCCTCGATGAATTTCTCCAGCAAACACAGATCGACCTGAAATATGTGTCCTCCGCTATGCCCTCGCAGGCGAAAGATTTGTTGAGTCTGCTGCTCATCACAAGCAAAGAAGTGGTGGCGGACGCCCAGTTCGTGATTAATCAGCGCGGGATCGGCTATAAGAACTTTATCCCGGCCACATTCGGAAGCCAAGCCGCGCGGAAATTCTCGAAGCGGTCGAAGGTCACGATTAAACAGACCGCCCTCGAACCGAGGAATTTGCAGAACGCTCCGGATGAGTATGAGGAGATGGTCTTGAAACGACTTGCGAGCCAACCATCCTCAACCACGCCGATTGTAGAGTGGCTTGACGGTGGACAGTTACTCAGAGCTGTGGTGCCGATCTATTATTCAGAGGATTGTCTTGTCTGCCATGGAAACCCCAAGGGAATCCTTGATATGTCCGGCTATCCGCGAGAAGGCGCTCAGGCAGGAGAACTGGCCGGGGCCATCAGTATTCAGATCCCCTCGGACCATCGGTAGCAGTCAGCCCGTGCCGACGGAGGAGAGCGACGGGGTGATCCGCTACCGATGATCGTCGAGAAGCTTAGTTCAAGACCGCAGTCAATTGCGGCCGTGACTCTTCAGCACTCTTCGCTTTTGCCGATTTTCGCTCCAGCACTTCTTCCACCCCAGACTTGACGGCCCGGCCCCATCGGCTGGTCTGCACCTGCGCCTTGCGGGCATACCGGCCGATGCTTCGACGAGTTTCCACACCGGTCTGTGGAGCGAAGAGGAGCCCGAGTCCTGCTCCAATGACCGCCCCACCGGCGATGAATGCTGCTGCCTTGGCGACCTGATTCCCCTGCTCCGACATGGTGAACCTCCTCATGATGGTAAATGAGCCGGAAGATCGTTTCTGAACGCTTCCTATGCCAAGATCATTCAGCATGCTCTGTGCCAGGATTTGAACAGGAAGAATGGAGGCGATTCTCGTGAAAAATCACAGGGGGCGCTTTTTGGCAATGAGAAGTGACTAATTTTTGGTCTCTTTTTCTCGACAGACCGAGACACAGTCGTTTCAGAAAACCAACACTTGAGCTTCCTTCGTGCTTGCAAATCAGCCATGGAAGACGATTTTCCACTGACAAACCTTAGCCCTTTCTAATTTTTGTCTCGCTTGCCTTGCATTGACACGTGAGCCCCCGTATGATCCATCGGCAAGTTTTACCGTACGGCGCAATGGGTACCGCAGATCATCCAAGATTCGTGTTCCTCTCGTGATATAAGTACCCTCTTACAAAGGACTATTCTGGAAGCACCGTAATGGCCCCCCTAGCTGCCATCCCCTACCCAAATATCGACCCAGTTTTTGTGGCACTCGGCCCCATCCAGCTCCGCTGGTACGGGCTGATGTATCTGATCGGCCTGACTGCGGCGTACTTCCTTATTCAACGCAAAGTAACCCACAAAGGGTTAGCGATCAGGAAAGACCAGGTCTATGACATGGTCGTCTATGCGGCCTTCGGCGTGTTTCTAGGTGGAAGGATCGGCTATACGCTGTTCTACAACTTTTCATACTACAGCCAGAACCCGCTGAAGCTTC
>JAOUHD010000181.1 GCA_029865345.1 Nitrospira sp. | reverse complement strand
TGCGTGCGTTTCTAGACCGGTATCACTATCATCGACCACATCTCGGGTTATCCCCGATGCGGCCACCGTTGTCGCAAAGCGATGGAGAACAGGACGGACTGTCGGATATTTACGGAGAATAGTGCGGTCCGATGCCAAGGACCGTCCTTCGTGGATACGACTGGAAGAGTTCCCGAGCAACAGTCACGATTGTCGCGTGGGGGCGAGCATGGACCGTGATCGTGCCATGGGGCTCTGTCAGCGACGTTCCTTGATCCTGCTCCGCCTCTCGTTCAATCTGCGACACAATGGCTTCCGCGTCGTGAACCCGACCGTGGGTCATCAGCCAACGTGGGCTTTCCGGAATGACACGCCGAACAATGATAATGGCTACTCCCAGGACGGCACCAAACACAAAGCACAGTCGCCAGCCGATAGATTCAGGAAAGATGGCCGGATTTAGTAACAGCAACGTCAACAGGGCGCCGACCGCCGAGCCGAGCCACCAGGTTCCGTTGATTGCTAGATCGGTGTGCCCACGGCTTCGAGCGGGAATCAATTCATCGATGGCCGAATTGATCGCGGCATACTCGCCACCTATCCCGGCGCCGGTCAGAAATCGAAACAACATGAAACTCATGAGGTCCCATGAGAAAGCCGTCAGCATTGTCGCCGTGAGATAGAGCGCCAACGTGATCATGAACCATTTCTTTCGACCCTGTCGGTCGGTGAGGTAGGAAAAGACCAGCGCGCCAACAACCGACCCGGCTAAATACGCAGAGGCTGTGAGCCCTACTTCTGATTGCGTGAGGTGTAATGCGTCTGGGTGGGTCAGCATCGGACCGAGCGCGGCTACAATGGATACTTCAAGCCCATCGAGCAGCCACGTGATCCCCAGTGCCCCGACGACCCGCCAGTGCCAGCGTGCCCAGGGCAACCGATCCATGCGTTGTGGAATATTGGTAGTGAGCGAGAGGCCAGACTCGGCAGGCATGTACCCTCGTAGCATAACGACGCGGCAGAGGATTCGTGCGGGAATTCCTACCAGCCCAATTGCCAGTTCAGACCGTTTTGTTCCACAAGCGCGTCGGCTTCCAGTGGCCCCCACGATCCAGCCGTGTAGACATGCACCGGTCGGGGGCTGAGCAAGAGCGGGTCGTACAGTCGCCAGGCCGTTTCTGTAAAGTCCGAGGTCACGAACAATGTTTGGTCGCCGATCATGACGTCGCGCAACAGTGTTTCATAGGCTTCCGGCAGTTCCCCGCCGAAGGCACGGCCATAGTCGAACCTCAATGCACGATCGGCAAATTTGAAGGGCCTCCCGGGTGTTTTCACGGAGAAGCAGAGAGAAAATCCTTCACTCGGCTGCAGCATGATCAGTAACTTGTTGGGATTGAGGCTGCCTGGTTCCAAGGATCGAAAGACTTGAATGGGGGCCGAGCGGAAGGTGACGGCCACCTGGGTGATCTTTCGCGGAAGCCGTTTGCCGGTTCTTAAATAAAAGGGCACTCCCCTCCAGCGCCAGTTGTGAATTTCTAATTTCAACGCTACGTAGGTTTCAGTCTTGGAGTCTGGCGGTACACCTCGTTCTTCCAGATAGCCTGGAATTCGCTGGCCGGCGATGTCCCATGCCGAATATTGGCCGAAGATCACGTCTTGATGGCGAATGGGTGAAATCGAGCGCAATACTTTCAGTTTTTCCGCTTGAATCTCGGACGCTTCAAAGGAAGTCGGCACTTCCATGCCAACGACCGTCAGGAGTTGCGTCAAATGGTTCTGGACCATGTCTCGCAAAGCGCCGGCCCCCTGGTAGTAAGCCCCGCGGTGTTCGACACCGAGGTCTTCGGCAACCGTAATTTCCACACTCTCCACCGTATCGCGATTCCATAACGATTCAAAAATTGGGTTCGCAAAGCGAAAGGCCAATAGATTTTGTACGGTCTCTTTGCCCAGATAGTGATCGATGCGATAGATCTGAGACTCTTCAAGATAACGATGTAAGAGGGTATTGAGCGCGCGTGCCGAGTGAAAATCATGACCGAACGGCTTTTCAAAGACCACTCGCACCCACCCATGGCTCTTGAGCAATCCGGTTTGATCGAGCAGCTCCAGAGTTTCAGGGACAATCGTCGGCGGAAGCGCCAAGTAGAAAATCCGATTTTGAGGCAGATTCCTTGCCACTTCAAACTGAGCGATATATTTGGCGAGCGCTTCGTAGTCTGCCAACTTGCCTTCGCGTAGAGGTTGATAATACACATGATCGTCACACCATTGGCGGAGGTCACTCGCATGACGCGACCCGGAACTACCCAGGCCCTCATACGCCCATAACCGAAAGGCTTCTTGACTGAGCTCCGGCAATGCAGCGCCGACAATGAGCGTGTTCTGTTTTTCCAGTTCGCCGTAGGTGCGCAAGTGAAACAGTGCGGGCAGGAGTTTTCGCCGGGTCAGATCACCGGTCGCTCCTAGAATAATAAAGAGATGCGGCTCGACGGCTCGTTCGTTCATGTTCTCCTGGTGTGACCTGGTTGCGTTACTCGTCCGGCTCCTCGATTGGGCCAGCCCATTCACCTTTGGCCAGCGGGACTTCCTGAAACCCGCCGTCAGGCCATTGGAACTGTCCTGCCTCATCGACGAGCACGATAAAGGGATCGGCCTCATGCGCTTGTCCCCGGAACCAGTACCAGCCAGGCTGAGTCGGCCCGTTCGTGCTCCAACGATAGGTCGGCATCAGTGTCTCCGGAACGCTCCGTGATTGCGGCATTCCTTCTCCTCGTCACTTTTTGATACAGTCTGCTCCATCACGTTTACGAACCTATCACGTCATGTCCATACTTCCAATAGAAGATGTCCTGCCATCAATCCGTCAAGCGTTGAGCGACGGTCCCAATGTGCTGCTCACGGCCCCTCCCGGCGCCGGGAAAACCACTCGTGTCCCACTCGCACTCCTCGAGTTGCCTTGGTTAGCGGGCAGGAAACTCCTGATGTTGGAGCCACGGCGGCTCGCCGCACGAGCTGCCGCTCACCGGATGGCCGACCAGCTGCACGAGCCCATTGGGGAAACCATCGGCTATCGGATGCGGCTGGACACGAAGATCGGGCCGAGGACTAAAATCGAGGTCGTCACTGAGGGAGTGCTGACCCGGCTACTCCAAGAGGATCCGTCGTTGGCTGCCTACGGCATGGTGTTGTTCGACGAATTTCATGAACGAAGCCTTCAGGCCGACCTTGGACTTGCCCTCTGTCTTGAAGCTCAACGTCTCTTTCGCCCAGACCTTCGCCTCTTGGTGATGTCGGCGACCCTCAACTGCGGTCCTGTCAGTGAGCTGATGGGTCATGCGCCGCTCATTACCTGCGAAGGTCGGCTGTTTCCCGTCGAAACCCGATACCTTGATCGGCCTGTTACCGGACGACTTGATCTTACCGTGGTGCAACACATCCGACGATCACTCGCGCACGATGACGGCAGTTTGTTGGTCTTTCTCCCAGGAATGGCTGATATCCGCCGGGTCGAACGGACGCTGTTGGATGCCAAACTGGGACCCTCGATACAGATCGCACCACTGCACGGTGAGCTTCCGCAAGATATGCAAGACGTGGCGATTCGACCAGCCGCTCCTGGATCACGAAAGATCGTGCTCGCCACGTCGATCGCCGAAACCAGTTTGACCATCGAAGGGGTGCGCGTGGTCATCGACGCAGGCTGGCTCCGCATTCCCCGGTTCGATCCTCGCTCCGGTCTGACTCGCTTGGAGACCATTCGCGTCACACGAGATTCTGCTGAGCAACGCCGTGGCAGAGCGGGGCGCCTTGAACCAGGCGTCTGTTACCGACTGTGGACCGAAAAGGAACAGGCCTCACTTGCAGTCCATCGTCCACCGGAAATTCTCGAGGCAGACTTAGCCCCGCTGATATTGGATCTCGCCCAGTGGGGCGCGCAGAGTCCGGACGAATTTTCCTGGCTCACTCCGCCGCCGTCTGGAGCGGTCGCCCAGGCCAAAGATTTACTCGTACAGCTCGGCGCCTTCTCAGCCGCCGGACGCCTTACGGATCATGGACGGCAAATGACCGAGCTTCCGCTGCATCCCCGCTTGGCGCATATGCTGATCAGCGCCATTCCACTGAGGCTTGCCGATCAAGCATGCGAAGTGGCAGCGCTGTTGAGTGAACGTGACGTCCTGCACGGATTGTCGGCAGACCAGACTGTGGATCTGCGCGTCAGACTGGATGTGCTTCAAGGTGAATATGATTCCGGCAGGCAGTCAGTCAATCGAACCGCACTCGAACGCGTGAGGCGAACAGCTCAACTCTGGCGACGACAGCTCAAGAGGCTGTCGGGGAAGCCAAACGGCGACGGATACGATCACCCGTATGCGGCTGGTCTTTTGCTCGCGCTGGCCTACCCTGATCGGATCGCGCAGCGGCAACCCGGTGAGATTGCCAGTTACCGACTTGTGAATGGGCGAGGTGCACGGTTCAGAAGACCTGATCCCATCGCGACGGAACCCTTCATTGTCATCGCGGACTTGGACGGAGGAGGCCAGTGGGCCGATATTAACCTCGCCGCTCCGATCACGTGCGAAGCCATTGAATCCTTGTACCATGACCAGTTGCTCAATGAAGAGTTGGTCTACTGGGATGAGCGTAGTGCTGCTGTTCGAGCCCTCTGTCGCCGACGACTTGGAGCCATAACTCTATTAGAGGAGGCAGTTTCATCGCCAGACACAAACAAAATAACATCCGTGCTCTTACAAGCGATTTCTAAAGCTGGACTTGATGTTTTGTCGTTCGGCCATCTGCTCAAACAGTGGCGCGCGCGCGTGATGTGGCTGCGACGTATTGATGATCCTCAGACGGAATGGCCCAATCTTTCCGATGAAGCGTTGCTTCGGACATTGGACCAGTGGCTTGGTCCGTACGTAGCCAATATCACCACCCTCGATCGGGTCAAACGATTGGATCTGACAGCCCCACTCCATGCCTTATTGACCTACGAACAGCTGCGTCGCCTTGACCGCCTGGCCCCAACCCACATCACTGTTCCGAGTGGCTCTCGCCTCCCTGTCGACTACGAGCAAGCCGAGTCTCCGGTGTTGGAGGTGCGCTTGCAAGAGATGTTCGGGTGCAAGGACACGCCGTGTATCGCGGGCGGGAAAATTCCGTTGATGCTGCACCTCCTTTCGCCCGCCAAGCGCCCTGTGCAGGTCACGCAAGACTTAGGCGGCTTCTGGAAGCGAGCGTATCACGATGTCCGGAAGGAACTACGTGGTCGGTATCCAAAGCACCACTGGCCTGAAGATCCGCTGAATGCCGTGCCGACGGCCAAGGCAAATCGGCGCAGCTAATTCAAGCACATCATTATTCAGTAATCACTTGAGGTATTACTGCAAGAGAGCTAACAAGTCAGGCATTCCATCGACTCATATTTCCGTCAGTGTGTTCACCCATTCCCACGTCGCTCCTCCCAGATTCGAAACGCCGCAAGATCCTGTGCCAGGCTATGGAGAAGCAGCGCCAACACCGCCGCATCATCGATGAATCCAACCCCAGGGATAAAGTCCGGTATCAAGTCCACCGGGCTCACAACGTAGAGCAGGGCTCCTGCAAGCGAGGCAAGTGTGCGCACGGAGAGCCCCCGATAGCTACCATCCTTCCAAGCTTTGAGAAGACGACCCAACAGGGGAAGGTCAGACCGGAGACGCCCGATCATGCGGAGCATCTCAAAGAACCTCGTGGACATTTTCATCTGCACCTCCAGGACGACCGGTTTTCTTGTTCTTCATGGGAGAACACGTTGCACACATTGTCGTAAAGCATACCAAAGACAGAGAATGTTTCGAAGCCATACCAGAACAACGGTATTAGAACGACTCGGTCAGCGCTCGATGCAAAGCATTCATCGCCGCGACAATATTTTCCGGGTTCTGCTGCATGCGGCTTCCTAAGACAAAGATGGCATCTCGACCTAAGACCGAACCCAGCTCCACTATGCGCTCAATCCCGATGCGCCCACCGACTGCCGGCATTATCCTAGAAAAAGCAGTTGCGCTGTCAGATTGGATCCGGTTTGGCGGTG
>JAOUHD010000180.1 GCA_029865345.1 Nitrospira sp. | reverse complement strand
GGGAGCAGTTTCGACGGATTACGCTGCCGCTCTTAATGCCTGTCGTCGTCATCGTGCTCGTCTTTCGGACGATGGATGCGGTCCGGGTGTTTGACGCGGTCTTCGTCTTGACCGGCGGAGGACCAGGTAACAGTACTGAGACACTGTCGATCTATGCGTACAAGACGCTGTTCCAAACATTGCAGTTTGGATATGGATCCGCCTTGGCGACGGCGATGTTTGTGCTCGCCGCAATGCTGTCACTGCTCTATCTGTTGCTGCTACGTCGTCATGTTCAGGAGAGCGCATGAGGCGTCCTCATGATGATCGGCGGGGTCTATGATGATGGTCTGGCTCCGTACCCATGGCCTTACGGCATGTGTCCTTCTTCTGGTGGGATTGTTCTGTCTCGGCCCGGTGCTCTGGCAGGCGGTCACATCGTTGAAGCCCGATCAGGACCTCGTGCGCTTGCCTCCTCTCTTTCCCGAACGCATGACCGGCGTGCATTATGATCGGGTCCTGCTCAAGTCGTCGTTGCCGCAATCACTCGTGAACAGCCTGGTTGTGGCGGCAAGCGCGACAACGACCGCCATAGTAGTCGGTGCGTTCTGCGCGTTCGCCCTCGCACGACTACCGATCGCCGGCAAGTCGGTGATCCTGGGGATGGCGCTTGTGACGTCGATGTTCCCGCCTATCGCTGTCATCAGTCCGTTATACCTTCTAATGCGGGAGTTTGGGTTGAGGGATACGCTGGTCGCGGTCGGACTGACCCATGCGGTCTATGCGTTGCCGCTTGCCGTGTGGCTATTGACGAGTTTCTTTCAGCAGCTTCCCAAGGAACTCTACCAGGCTGCGCGGATCGACGGCTGTACACCATTGCAGGCCTTGCTGACCATCATGCTGCCTCTCGCGCGACCTGGGCTCGCCGTTGCGGCCCTCTTGGTTTTCATCTATTCATGGAATGAGTTCATGTTTGCCCTGACCTTGACGGCCAGCGATACCACTCGCACTGCGCCGGTCGCAGTTGCGTTGTTCCCAGGGCTGTATGAAATTCCTTGGGGGGATTTGGCTGCCGCCTCTCTGGTGGTCACGTTGCCGGTCGCGGCGCTCGCGCTGGTGTTTCAACGCCACATCATTGCCGGGCTGACGGCCGGCAGTGTGAAAGGATAAGGCGATGGCGGAAATTCGGATTGAGCTGATTGAGAAACGTTTCGGGCAAAAGACCATCCTCCCTCCGCTGACGTTGACGGTGCATGACGGCGAGTTCTTCGTGCTTGTGGGCCCTTCCGGATGCGGGAAATCTACGCTGCTGAATCTCCTCGCCGGTCTCGATCAGCCGACTGCCGGACGTATCTTGTTCGACGGCACGGACGTGACCGACTTGGAACCGCGCGAGCGCGACGTGGCGTTGGTCTTTCAAAGCTATGCCCTGTATCCGCACATGACCGTGCGCGAGAATATGGCTTTCCCATTGAGCGTTGCCCCACGCGCCAAGCGCCTTGAGCGGCCGCGCATCGAGGAGGAAGTGCAGCGGGTGGCAGGGTTCCTCGGTCTGTCCGCATTGCTCGATCGGCGGCCACGGGAACTCTCCGGCGGCCAACGGCAACGGGTCGCCTTGGGACGGGCGCTCATCAGGAAACCGAGGCTGTTTCTGCTGGACGAACCGTTGTCGAATCTCGATGCGCAATTGCGCGCCTCTATGCGAGCGGAGTTGCTCAGACTCCACAAGGAACTGAAGGTCACGACGATCTATGTGACCCACGATCAAACGGAAGCTATGACCCTGGGCGACCGGCTTGCGGCGCTCAACCAGGGACGGATTCAGCAGATCGGCCGGCCTCACGACATCTATGCCGCTCCTGCCAATCTCTTCGTGGCAGGCTTCATGGGGTATCCGCCGATGAATTTGCTCTCGGCGAGGCTCAGAAACGACAGCATCCAAGCCGGACCGTTGCGCCTCCCAAGACCTCACGATGTACCAACAGTCAACCAGGAGCAGGCGGTGACCGCCGGGCTCAGACCGGAAGGCATCGTAGTGGGTCCAGCAAATGGTTCGAGTGATGAAAGTACAGGATTCGGCATTGTTCGCCTCACCGAGCCTTCGGGCCCGACCTTGTGGGTGACGGTTGAGCTCAATGACCTCAACAACGAGGCCTTCACCATCATCGGGACTGCTCAAGCCGGGTTTGTCCCGAAAATCGGGGATCCTGTTGCGGTAGGGGTGCGCCACGCGAACATCCATCTGTTCGATACCACGACAGGGATGCGACTGGACGCTGCCTAACGTGTGGAGGACCGTGGCCGACTATGGTCCTCAGGCAGGATATGACGTGGAGCCACGAGGCGGCAAGCGCGACGTGATTGAGTTGTCGAACCAGTTCCATTCGATCACAGTCACGGATGTGAGCCAAGTCCTCACCCTGCAGACCACGATTTCGAAGTCACGTCCATTGTGCTTCACATAGCCTCATCATGTTATGGGGGAGGAGAGAGGGATGGTAGGCAATCTCTTGACCTGGGTCGGAATCGTACTCTGTCTCAGTCAATCGGCCTTGATGTCCGGCTTGAATCTGGCGGTCTTCAGCCTCGGTCGGTTGCGGTTAGAGATGGAAGCGGCAAGTGGGAGCCACGATGCTCAAAAAGTACTACGGTTGCGCGATCATCCCAATGATATCCTGGCCACGATTCTTTGGGCCAACGTTGGGATCAACGTGCTCCTCACGCTCCTTTCGAATTCGGTGCTGGCCGGCGTGACCGCATTTCTGTTTTCAACCTTCTTCATCACGATTTTCGGAGAAATCTTGCCGCAGGCGTACTTTTCCCGTCGGGCGGTCAGGATGGCTGCGCTGTTCTCGCAATGGCTGCAGGTCTACCGTATGATCTTATTCCCCGTTGTCAAACCCTCAGCCATGCTGTTGGATGCCTGGCTGGGCAAGGAAACAATCGCCTACCTCCGAGAGGCCGAGATCAAAGAGCTGCTCCGTCGTCATATGGAGGACGAAAAGTCAGAAGTGGGCCGTATCGAGGCTATCGGGGCGCTCAACTTTCTGACCATCGACGATATTCCGGTCGACCAAGAAGGAGTGTCGGTGGATCCGATCAGTATTATCCAGCTTCCTGTTCGGGATGGAACTCCGATATTTCCCACGTTTCAGACTTCGCCGGATGATCCATTCCTTCGACAGGTCAATGCGTCGGACAAGGCGTGGGTGGTCATCACGGACGAGATGAATCAGCCGCACTGCATCATGGATGCCGACGGGTTTCTACGGCACACCGTCTTCATGGGTCAGCAGACCGACCCCCACGCCTATTGCCATCGGCCCGTGATCGTTCGAAATCGAGACGAACCGCTCGGAAAGGTTCTAGCGCAGCTCAGCTTTGACCCGGAGTCGCCCGCCGACCACCTCATTAGCCATGACACGGTGCTTCTGTGGACAGAACAGCCTCGGCTGATCACCGGCGCGGATTTGCTCGGGCGGCTATTACGGGGAATTGCCAGACGGTCTCGCAAAGTTTGAGATACAGGATTTTGGTGTTGTTGCTTGCCTCTTCCTGTAACTACGGTGGGGATTGCGGTCTGTCTCAGTCAGCTTTGATGTCCGGCTCGAATCTGGCGGTATTCGGCATCGGATGGTTGCGGCTGGAAGCGGGAGGGGGAATCTCGATACCTGAAGAGTACGGCGCTTGCGCGATCATCACGCATGTTCAAAATTTCCGGACCCTTCCAGACCATCAAGACAAACATTGATCGAATCAGGTTGCAGACGGTCTAGGAAGAACTCGTTCGCATCAGTCCTCCACTAGACCGTCAACCAGCCACGAGCTCAACTCCCAATTCGAATAATTCCAGAAGAGATTGTCCTTCCGCCTGGCAAGGTTGTGTCCATTCGCAGGTTGTATTTGATGACACCAGGTGTCGAGAAGCACGCACTGGCCGTACTATTCGGCTTGACTTCAGCGAAATCCTTGGTCATCCCCAACATATTGGAGAACCCTCGGTTACAAGTAAACTGACCGGTATCCATCATCACCAGATCAACCCGAACATTCCCAGTACGTGCGTTCACCCATCTCACCTCATCTCCTGGATTGACAAGCAAATCCGCAGGATCAGGCCCTTCCGTCACACGGATATCGTGAACGGCACCGGTCCGAGTTGTTGCCACTCCAGCGCAGGCCACAATGGAGCCCAGTATCACAACAAGGCTCACTAGCCGCCAAACTGAACCGCCAGATACTTTACTCATGAAACCTCCTTACTGGATGGTGTCCTCTGAAAAATAACGCCTGCATAGATACATACCATAGATACATACCATTGAGTTGGTTCTCACACGAGAAGATAGTTAATAATTACATTGGAGCTAGAACCCCATCGGGGTCATCATCGAGTAAGTTCTGTGACCTATTGATAAATCCATTGCGTACATAAGTATCTACTGATAGTATCCCAACCTGGAATATTATACGTAGTTCTTAGAGCATAATACATAACAGAGGGGGGAGGGTTATGGGTACGTTCAAAGCCGCCGTGGTTGTGGTGATTCTTGCACTGCTACCAGCCTGTTCTTCGTTCATTAAACAGTCTGACGTGTGCATCGACCGGTGGTATGGCTATTCTCCACAACCTCCATGTCCGTCCTCCAAGAAGATTGTGGCGCCTGATCCGTTGCAAGACATGGCCGGCCGTCTTGCGGCTGTGGAACAGCAGCGTGATGGACTAGCCGACGACCTGGAAACGGCTCAAAAAAAGAATGGAGCCCTGAGCAGTCGCGTGAACGAATTGGAGCGGCAGCTGTCGAATGCCAAGGCCGATCTAGACCAGATGGCATCAAAACTGGCCGCGTCGCAGCGGAATGCGGGTGACGCCGAGGCACTGTCCTCCGAATTGAGTGCCGCGAAGGAGCGCATTGCCGAGCTTGAAGCCCAACTCGCGGCTGCGCAGGCCAGTGGAGCAGACAGGGAGAAACTAGCTGCGGACCTCGAAGCAGCCAATCAGCGTCTGGCTGAGCTGGAAGGCCAGCTTGGCGAGCGTGATAAAGACCTTGCCGGTCTTCGCGGCGACCTGTCGGCCGAAATGGCGAAGCTGAAAGAGGCAGAACGAGGACTGATCCGTGCGCTGCGGCCGCAAATCAATAAGGGTGATATCGCAGTCCATTTGAACAACGAGCGCCTGCTGATCAACTTGGCGTCCGCCTATCTCTTTGCATCGGGTGAAGATCAACTCAAGCCGGCAGGGGCCGACGCGCTCAAGCAGGTGGGAGAGATCTTAAAAGAGTACCCTGAGTATAAGGTTGCGGTGGACGGTCACACTGACAACCTGCCCATCCGCGGTGCGTTGAAGAAGAAGTTCCCGACGAATATGGAGTTGTCGGAAACCCGCGCCGCAAATGCGGCCAAAGCGCTGGAAGAAGGTGGCTTGAGCACCGCCACCACGCATGGCTATTCCGATACCAAGCCCAAGGCGCCAAATACGACGGAGACAGGTCGGGCAAAGAACCGCCGTGTGGAAATACGGGTCACCAAGTAGGGCGGATCCGATTCTGGAACCAGCACGGGATGTCTCCGCACCGGAGACATCCCGTGCTCTTTTGATCGACTGCAAGATCGGCGCTCTTCCCTGGTTAGTCACGAAGAGAGTGACTTCGATACATATTGGAATTGTTGTGACCGCGGGCGCCGAACCATATAGAGTCCAATCAGGATAGCTCTAATTGCCAAGATCAAGGAGGGATGAATGAGCGACAAAGCACTTTATCAGCAGAAAATACAGGCTCAATTAGACGAGTGGAAAGCTGAGGTGGATAAACTGAAAGCCAAGGCGTCGGGGGCCTCGGCGGATGCCCAGCTGCACCTCGATCGGCAGGTCAAGAATTTGGAATCCATAGTCGCCGCCGGCCAGGCAAAGTTGGCAGAAGTCACGAACGCGAGTGAGGAGGCCTGGGATTCACTGAAGGGCGGAGTTGAGTCTGCCTGGGAGTCCTTACAGTCCACGGTCAAGGAGGCCGCCGGTAAATTCAAAAAGTAGATGCGTAGTCATCGGTTGAGCGTGGCGCTTCACCAGTCCTCTTGTCGCCCGTACGGTGCG